>NZ_JBYITE010000032.1:0-76389 GCF_057709105.1 Streptomyces sp. bgisy100 | reverse complement strand
TGCGCCCCCACCCCCTTGCGTCCACCCGGCCCTGCGGCCCCCGCTGCCGTCATGTCCGGACCGGCCCGGTGTCCACCGAGCGGCCTGTGTTCCCCGTCCCGGATATCCAAGTCGGCCCGGTGGCCCCGCGCCTCGTTCGCCCGGTGTCACGTTCATCGGGGGCCCTCTGTGCCCCTCACGCCTTGAAGTCCGGACCAGCTCTGTTGTGGTCGGCAAGGGGCCCTCCACGCGTGAGATCAGGGGGCCGGGACGCAGCGGCCGTTCTCTGTGCGGTAGTTCCAGCGGGGGCCGTGGTGGACCAGTTCCGTCAGGGCGGCCAGGAAGCGTTCCAGGTGTTCGTCGGGGGTTCCGGCGCCGAAGCTCACGCGGAGGGCGTTGAGCGAGCGCTCTCCCGGGGCGGCTTCGGGGGCGCCGCAGTGGCCCTGGTCCGTCGGTTTGCCGCCCAGCAGGACGCGGACCAGCGGGTGGGCGCAGAACAGCCCGTCCCGCACGCCGATTCCGTACTCCGCGGAGAGTGCGGCGGCCAGGTGCGAGCTGTTCCAGCCCGCCACCACGAAGCCGATGACCGCCACGCGCGGGCAGTCCTCGCCCAGCAGGGACAGCATCGTCACCGGGCCGATCCCGGCCAGTCCTTCGGTGACCCGGGCGACCATCCGGCTCTCCCGTGCGGCGAGGCCGTCGAAGCCCGCGTCGGTGAGGGTGCGGCAGGCGGAGGCGATCGCGTGGACGCCGATGACGTTGGGGGAGCCGGCCTCGTGGCGGGTCGTGCCGGTGTGCCACTCGACGTGCAGTGTGCCGGCGGCCCGGCGGGCCACCCGTTTGCTCGCACCGCCCCCGGCCAGATACGGCTCGGCGCGGTTCAGCCAGTCGGCGCGGCCGGCGAGGACGCCGGAGCCGAACGGCGCGTACAGCTTGTGGCCGGAGAAGGCCACGTAGTCGACGTCCAGGGCGGTGATGTCCACCGGGTGGTGCGCGACGAGCTGTGCGGCGTCCAGCACCACCCGGGCGCCCCGCCTGTGGGCGGCTTCCGTCAGTTCGCGGACCGGCCAGAGTTCACCCGTCACATTGGACGCCCCCGTGACACACAGCAGCGCGGGCCCCCGGAGGCCGGTGAGTGCCCGTTCGAGCAGCTCGACGGCGTGGGTGCGGCTGCGGGGCGCGGGCAGGCAGTGGACGTCGCTCCGCCGCCACGGCAGCAGCGAGGCGTGGTGTTCGGTCTCGAAGACGAACACCCGGGTTCCGTCGGGGACCGCCGCGGCCAGCAGGTTGAGCGAGTCGGTGGTGGACCGGGTGAAGATCACCTGGTCGTCGGGGCGGCAGCCGAGGAAGCGGGCGACGGTGGCCCGGTTCTGTTCGAAGAGATCGGTGGACAGCCGGGACAGATAGCCGGCCCCGCGGTGCACGCTGCCGTAGTACGGGGCGTAGGCGGCGACGTCGTCCCAGACCTGTTGCAGCGCCGGGGTGCTCGCCGCGTAGTCCAGGGCGGCGTACGGCACTTCCCCGCCGGTCACCAGCGGTACCAGGACATCGCTTCCGAGGACCGGAAGCGGCGTGCGGACGGACTCGTCCCGGGCGGCTGACGCCTCGGACACCGACATGGCGGAACTCCCTCGGGAAGGCAGGCGAAGGGGCGAAGTGCCCTCGATTCGGCGGTGCTGGGGAGGTGCGGGGGACGGCGGGGTCACCCCGGTGTGCGGCGCCGGTGACGGCAGGCCGCGGTCAGGACCAGATCGTGGCAGAGCCGGTCCCGCCCGTGTAGAGCCCCGGTTGGCCCGTGGCGGCCGTGGCCGTCGGCGGACAGCGCCGGGGGACGTGTCATGCCTCGCCCGGTGTCCCGGCCCGGACCGGTTCGCCGGGTACGTCCTCGGCACCGTCTGCCGGGTCGGGGGAGTCCAGCAGGCCGCAGGTGCGGGCGGCCACCACCCCGGCCTCGAAGCGGCTGCTCACCCCGAGCCGGCGCAGCAGCGCGGACACCATCCGGCGCAGGGTGCGCGGTGAGACCCGCAGTTCCCGGGCGATGGCCGCGTCCTGCCGGCCCCGTGCCCACAACTTGAGGATCACCAGTTGCTGTTCCGTCAGGCGCAGGGTGCGGTTGGCCGGAACCGGGCAGGCCATGGGGTCCGCCGTCGCGTCCGGTGCGGGCACGGGGCGCGCGATGTCCCGGGCGCCGTCCCAGCAGAACTCGAAGACCCGCCCCAGCAGGCGTACCAGGGCCGGGTGCCGGACCAGCAGCAGCTTGCCCGGCGGACACACCAGGGCCAGGGCCTCGTCCACCACGATGAGGCGGAACGGTAATAACGGCGCCACCCGCACCCGGACCCCCAGACCGGAGAGTTTCTCCAGGTAGGCGGTGGTGCGGGCGCTGTGCAGGGCGGAGCTCTGGTGAATGGTGCGGATCGTCAGGCCCGCCTCCCGGCCGCAACAGCCGTCACGGCTCATCCAGTCGGCGATCAGCTGCCGGGCGAGGACCGAGGGCTGGATCACCAGGATCTGCCGACGGGCCAGTACGGCCACCGAGTTCAGCAGAGCGCGGGCCCGCTCGGGATCGGTGACGTCCTCCACGCCCGAGACGCCCGGATCCGGGCCGGAGCCGTACAGGGAGAGCGCCGCTATCTGCTCCTGCAGATAGCGCGCATGGACGGAGGCCGTCTCCAGGGCCTTTTCTTGTTGTTCCAGGAGCCGGGCCAGCGTGTGCAGTGAGCTTTCCTCATGCGATGGTGCGGGCTCCAAGATCACTGAATGTCCCCCCGGTTCATCGTCGTGTCCGTTGTCGGCCGCGACCGCCACGGGCCAACAATACGTCTGTACCGCGGAGTTCGGCTCTGAAAAGCTCACCTCTGGTTCCGCGGTCCGCGGCCCGAGAACTCCGTGTTCCGTTCGGCTTATCCGTATCCCCTGAAGGGATCAAGTCGATGACCAGAAAACTCTGCACTACTGCGAGCGATTTCATGGGTGGCGAAGGAATGCTCCCCCACCGACGGCGCGGCTCCGAGGCGGGAAGATAAGGAGTGGCCCGGTGAAGGAATCCCTGTCTGTCCTAGGTTACGGGCCCGGCGCGCCGGGCGCGGAGGATCCGGGCACGGAGCGGGCCACCGCCGGCCCCACCGACGGTGCCGCGCTCCTCTGGAAGCGGATGACGCTCTGCGCCGCTCCCACGGCCCGGCCGCCCCGGATCCCGGTACCTCCCGAACTGCGCTCCGTACTCGCCCTGTTCGAGACCGCCGCGGACGGCTCGCCGACCGGCGGCCCCTCCGCCCCCTCCGCCGGCGCCCTCTATCCGTACGAGCACTGCGCCGTCGTCCCCGGCCCGGACGGCCCGGCCCTGTACGCGCTGGACGTGGCCCGGCGCGCCTGCCGGCTGCTGCGCACCGGCGCCCGGACCGCCCGCGCCCTGGAGGACAGCGGGCTCGGCGTCCCGGGGGCGGAGGAGTCCCTGGTGCTCAACGTCGTACGGCCCTGGCTGTCGATGCGGAAGTACGGCGACCGCGGCTATCTCTACGCCCAGCTGGACACCGCCCACCTGGCGACCCATCTGCTCTGCCTGGCCGAGGACTCCCACCGGCGCGCCGAACTGCGCACCCGGTTCGCCCCGGAGCCCCTGGCCGAACTGCTCGAACTCGACCTCAACTGCCGCTTCGTGCACAGCGCGCTGGTGCTGCGGGACCGCTCCGGGAGCCCCCGGGCCGGCCATGACTGGAGCTGTACGGACGACCGGGGCGGTGTCCCCGCCGGGCGGGCCGCCGTCTGGCCGGAGACCGAGTGCCGGCGGGCGCTCACCGAGTACCGTCGCGCGCTCCCCGCCCGCACCCCGGCCGCCGCCGGGCGCCGGCCGCTGTTCCCGGCCATGGCCCCGCTGCCCGGAGCCCCCGCGTTCCCCGGCGGCACCTCGCTCACCGAGCTGGCCGCCCGGCGCCGCTCCACCAAGGACTTCGCCGAGGCCCCGCTGCCCGGCGCCGACCTGGACCGGGTGCTCGCCGCACTGCGCACCCCGCTGACCACCGACCTGCCCGACGACACGGGTCTGGGCGCCACCCTCGTCGTCCGGCGGGTGACCGGCCGCGCCCCCGGCAGCCACCCGCTGTACGGCACCGGACCCGCGGCCGCACCCACCGCGCCCGCCCCCGACGGCGACGAGGTGGTGCGGATCTGCATGGGCCAGGAACACCTCCGGCACACCGCGGCCGTGGTGCTCTTCCACGCCCCGGGCCAGGAGATCTTCCGGCCCGGCGCGGCCGGGGTCGACGAGGCCCTGCTGCGGGCCGGTGCCCTCGCCCAGCTCCTCTGCCTCGGGGCGGCCCGCGCCGATGTCGCGATCACCACCGTCGGGGGCTTCGACGCCGAACGCTGGCGGACCCTCGCCGCGCTGCCGGAGCGTCACGAGGTGCTCTACGTGGCGATGCTCGGCGTCCCCGGTGCGTCCGCAGTGAAGCTGGACCGGCTGAACCGGGCCTATGCCCACAACGAGAGGTAGCAGCGTGCTCAGTGACCTGATCTCCGGTGTCCTGCTCGCGCACGGCGAGCGCACCGCCGTCGTCGACCGCGACACCACGCTCGGCTACCGGGAGCTGTACGAGCTGAGCGCCGCCACGGCACAGGACCTGGCCGCGCGCGGCACCGGTTCCGTGGGGCGGCCCGCCGCCCCGGACCGCGCCGCACCCGGCACCGGGCGGCCGCCCGCCGACGGAGGACCTCCCGCCGAGGACCGGCCGCGGGCCGGCATCCGGGCCGCCAACTCCGCCGCCTACGTGGTGGCCTATCTCGCCGTCCTGCGCGCGGGCTGGGTGCCGTTCCTCATCGACCGCGCCGCGGGGCCGCAGGAGACCGCGGTTATCGCGGAGGACTGCGGACTGGACCTGCTGCTGCACGACGCGGACACCCCGGCCGTACCCGCGGGGGGCGTACGGCACGGCAGCGTGGGACCGCTCGCGCTCACCACGCTCCCCGCCCGGCCGGACCGCCCTCCACTCCACCCCACCACCGAGGTGTGCCGCTTCACCTCCGGCTCCACCGGCCGGCCGCACTGCATCGAGTTCTCCGCACACGCGGTGCACCGGGCCGCCCTGAACTGGGTGTCCGGCACCGGCCTCACCTCGGCCGACCGGATCGCGTGCTTCGCCTCGCTCTCCAACGGGCTGGCCTTCAACACCTCGCTGCTCCCGGCCTTCCTCACCGGCGCCGAACTGCACCTCGCCGCCGGACTGCCCACCGCCGGGCGAGTGGTCCGGATGCTGGAGCAGAGCCGGGCCACCCGGCTCGTCGGCTTCCCCGCGCTCTACGAGTCGTTGGTGCGGCGCGCCCCCGACCGGGCCGCCTTCCGCGACCTGCGGATGGCGATCTCCTCGGCGGCGCCGCTGAGCCCCCAGACCAAGGAGCGGTTCACCACGCTGACCGGGGTGCCGGTGCAGAACTACTTCGGCGCCGCGGAGGCCGGACCGCTCACCTTCGCCCCCGACCCGCTGCGGGACCCGGGGCTCGGCCGGCCGCTGCCCGGGGTGTCGCTGCGGGCCGGCACGGTGGGCAGGGCCGCCCCCGTCGAGGTCCGCAGCGAGTCCATGGGCACCCGCTACCTCAACGCGCCCGGCGCGCTGGAGAGCAGGACCACCGCCGACGGCTACTACCGCACCGGTGACCTCGGTTACCTCTACGACGGCAGCCTGGTCCTCACCGGGCGCACCAGCCAGGTGATCAACGTCGGCGGACGCAAGATCGACGCCGTCGAGGTCGCCGAGGCGCTGCGCGGCGCCGAGGGTGTCCGGGACGCCGTGGTGCTGGAGGTGACCGACCGGCACGGCAGCCCGGCCCTCGGCGCCGTCCTCGCCGCGGACGCCTCGCTCGACCCCGCCGGACCGCGCCGGCACACCGCCGAACGGCTCGCCGCCCACAAGGTGCCCAGCCTGCTGCGCGTCGTGCCGGAGATCCCCCGGGGCACCACCGGCAAACCCGCCATGGCGGAGCTGCGCCGGCTCTTCGACGAGCCCGGGCCCCGCACGGCCGTCGAAGGCCCGGGCACCGCGCCCCGCACGGCCCCCGAGGCCCCCAAGGAAACCGTGTGACACCCCCCGAAGGAGACAGCCCCATGTCGGTTCCCCCGGCGGACGCGCTCCGCGCCCGCGTCGTCCGTATCGTGCTCGACTGCGCCGAGGGCGACCTCACGGAGGCCGAACTGGCCGCCACCGGCTGGTCCCTCTCCAAAGTCAGCTACTCCTCCCTCTCCTACATCCGCATGATCGACGCCCTGGAGAACGAACTCGGCGTCTATCTGGACCCCGAGGAGGAGAACGAGAGCTACGAGACCGTGGACGGCATCGTGGCCCTCGTCGGGGAACACCTCGAGGAAACGGCCCGTGCCTGAACCCCGTACGGGCCCGCGCGCCGGGGTCGTCGGCGTCGTCGGCCGCGGCCGGCTCGGCAGCGCCGTCGCCCGCCGCTGCGCTGAAGAGGACCTGAAAGTACGTGAGCTGAACCCGCGGAGGCCCGATGAGTGGGACGACGGCGGGCCGCTCCCGGACGTCGTCGTCGACTGCGGCGCGCCCCCGGCCGTCGGCCGGGTGCTGGACCTGTGCGCCCGGCTGCGGGTGCCGCTCGTGGAGTGCGTGTCCGACCTCGGCCCGGGCGATCTCGCGCGGATGGCGGAGCTGGCCCGGGACACGGCCGTCGTCCGCGCCACCAACCTCTCCCTGGGCAACTACCTCCAGACCCGCGCGCTGGACCACCTCGCCGGGCTGCTGACCGCCATGGAACGGGCCGGACTGACCGGCGCCGTGCCGGAGGCGGCCGTCCTCGAACGCCACCCGGCGACCAAGGCCCACCGGCCCAGCGCGACCGCCGCGGCGCTCGCCGCCCGCTGGCGGGACCGCACCGGCCGCGCACCGTCCGATGTCGCCTCCCTGCGCGCCGGACCCCCGGTCAGCGACCACGAGATCCGCCTGGCCTGGGGCGCGCAGACACTCACCGTCCGGCACGAGGTGCACGCGCTCGACGCCGCGGCGGCCGGTGCGGTCGCCGTCGCCCGCTGGTGCGTCGGCCGGGCCCCCGGCGAGTACCCCGCGCACACCGTCTTCGACGACCTGTGGAACGCGACGGACCGCCCGGCACCCCGGAGCGGGCCGAACGGAGGGCAGCGCGCATGACCGTTATGTTCCGGCCCGGTGACCGGCCGCCCGCACGGCTGGGCGCCCAACTCGCCCTGGGCGCCCGGATGCTCTCCATGGACGGTCACGACGACTTCAACCAGGGCCAGATCTCGGCGCGGCTGCCCGGCCGGGACACCTTCTACATCAAGAACGCCCTGTGCGGCTTCGACGAGGCCACCCCCGGCCAGGTGGTGGCCGCCTCCGTCCGGGCCGACGACCCCACCGACCCCCTCGCACCCCCCGAACTCCCGCTCCATCAGGCCATCTACCGGGCCCGCCCGGACGTGGGCGGCATCGTGCACAGCCACGCACCGCACACCCTGGTGTTCGGGGCGACGGACCTGGAGATCCGGCCCGTCTCGCATGACGGAGCGCACTTCACCGGCCGCCTCGGGCTGTTCACCGACACCAGCAACACCGTGCTCGACCAGGCCACCGGCGAGGCCATCGCCAAGCAGCTGGGCGACGGCGCCGGGGTCCTGCTGCGCAATCACGGCGGCGTGATCGTGGGCCGCAGCGTCCGGCACGCCGCCGTCTTCGCCCAGGTCCTGGAACGCGCCTGCCGGCTCCAGCTCCTGGCGGAACAGAGCGGGCGACCGTACACCGTCTCCACGGCGTCGGACGTCCAGCTCAAACGGGACTTCATCTACGCCGACCTCTCCGTCCGCTCGTACTGGGACCACGCCGTCCGCCGGGTGGCCCGAGCCTGGCCCGAGGCGGCCGAGTGGCGCGGCTGACCCCTGTCGCCCCGTCCGGACGCGGCCGTCCCCGACCCCCTTCATCTCGCGGAGGACCGACCTCATGACACGACCGGCAGCACCGGCACCCCCGCCGACACCGGACACCACCGCGTCCCGCACCGGGCCGGAGGCCGATGGGCGGAACGGCACCGGATCGCACGGCACCGGGCGGGGTGGCACCCGTGCGGCAGCGCCCCGGCCGGTCCGCGCCGACCGGGACAGTGAGCTGTTCGCGCTGGCCGAAGAGCTCGCCGACCGCGAACTCGCCCCCCGGGCCGCCGACTTCGAGGCACGCGCCGAGTTCCCCCGCGAGCTCCTGCGCACCCTCGGCAAGGCCGGACTGCTCGGCCTGCCGTATCCCGTCGAGTACGGCGGCGGAGGCCGGTCGTACGAGGCGTACCTCACCGTGCTGGAGATCCTGGCCCGCCGCTGGCTGTGCGTCGCCCAGTCGGTCAACATCCATGTGCTGTCCTGCTACGGGCTGGCCGCCCACGGCAGTGCGGAGCAGCGGACCCGGCTGCTGCCCGGCATGCTCGGCGGCGAACAGCTCGGCGCCAACTGCATCTCCGAACCCGAGGCCGGTTCCGACATCTCCGCCCTCGGCACCGCCGCCGTCCGCGACGGCGACCACTACACCGTCACCGGCACCAAGGCGTGGACCAGCCATGCCGGGCAGGCCGACTACTACAACCTCTTCTGCCGCACCGGCGGCCCCGGTGTCCGCGGGCTGTCCCTGCTCCTCGCCGACGCCGGGACCCCGGGCCTCTCCGTCGGCCGGCCGGAGCGGAAGATGGGCGTCCGCTCCTCGCCCACCGCCCCCGTCGTCCTGGACGGCGCCCGGGTGCCCGCCGACCGGCTGATCGGCCGCCCCGGCAAGGGCTTCCTGATCGCCTCCGGACTCTTCGACCGCGGCCGGCTGGGCATCGCCGCCTGCGCCGTCGGCCTGGCGGGCGCCGCGCTCGACCACGCGGTGGCCTACACCCACAGCCGCCGCCAGTTCGGCCGCCCGGTGGCCGACTTCCAGGGGCTCGCCTTCCAGCTGGCCGACATGTCCACCCAGGTCGCCGCCGCCCGCGCGCTCCTGCGCGAGGCCGCCCGCTGCCTGGACGCGGGGGAGGACGCCTCCCGGGTCACCGCCGCGGCGGCCCGCGCCAAGCTCTTCGCCACCGACACCGCCATGCGGGTCACCACCGACGCCGTCCAGGCGCTGGGCGCGTACGGCTGCGTCGAGGACCACCCCGTGGAGCGGTGGATGCGGGAGGCCAAACTGCTCCAGATCATCGAGGGGACGAACCAGATCCAGCGGATCGTCATCGCCCGCTCCCTGTGACCGGAGCGGACCGTATCGGACCGCATCGGACCGGTAGAGGCGCGCATCGTTGACCGCCCGCGGCCACGACCGCCACGGGCCATTCCGGCACCTACACCGGTGCGCCGTCTTCTGCAAAGATCAGGCCCGCCGCGGCCCCCTCCTCACAGGACGCCGCGCCACCGGGGGACGTTCGGCGACGGTCCGCGCCGGTCCCGGCGACCCGCCGCACAGCGCGGTGGACCCGCCGGGGACCACGGGACACCGTGCCGGGGCCCACAGGTCCCTCCGGGCAATACCACCGTTTCGTACAGCAGCGTGCCACGGCCCAGGAGTACGGAAAGCGGGCCCTGCGCCGCCCGGATGAGCGTATCGACGAGGAAGCCACATGGACGGTAATGCGGGTCTCGTGCGCCGTGGCCGGCTGGACACGATCACCGGAATGCGCTTTGTCGCGGCCCTGGTGGTCTTCCTGTGCCACGCCGCGACGTTCAACTTCGTCGCTCCGGACACCGGAGTCGGGGACGCGTTCCACTTCGCCACCGAGAGCGCCGGCACCGCCGGGGTGACGTTCTTCTTCATCCTCAGCGGGTTCGTGCTCACCTGGTCGGCCAGGCCGGGGGAGACCTACCGCGGATTCCTGCGCCGCCGCATGTTCAAGATGTACCCGAACCACCTGGTCACCTTCGCGCTGGCCATGGCCCTCTTCGCCGCCGCCTCCACCCCGCCGGTGAGCGCCGTGCTGAACGTCCTGCTGCTGCACGCCTGGCGGCCGGCCCCGGGCGGGGGCAACGGCCCGAGCTGGTCCCTCTCCTGCGACCTGCTCTTCTATCTGATGTTCCCGCTGCTGCTGCCGCTGGTGAAGAAGATCCCGGTGGCCCGGCTCTGGCGGTGGGTCGGCGGAGTCATCGCCGTGATCATGGTGCTGCCCGCGGTGGCCCAACTGCTGCCCAGCACCCCGCGGTTCCCGGACGACTTCGACGGAACCATGCTGGAAGGGGTGTCGATGTACCCCTTCTGGTTCCTCCTCACCTTCCCGCCGGTCCGGCTGCTGGACTTCGTGCTCGGCATTCTGATCGCCCGCATCGTGCTCTCCGGCCGGTGGACCGGTCCGGGCGTCGCACAGGCCGTGGCGCTGACCGCCGTCGGCTACGTCGTGGGGCTGTTCGTGCCCTTCTACTACACCCTCGACGCGGTGTCGGTCATTCCGATGTCCCTGCTCATCGGGGCCCTGGCCGTGGCCGAGTCGCGCGGCGGCGCCTCCTGGCTGGGGTCACCGGTGTTCCGCAGGCTGGGCGAGGTCTCGTTCGCGTTCTATCTGATCCATGAGATCGCGCTGCTGTTCGTCCGCAGCCTCGTCGGATTCGACCACCATCTGCCGCCGTTCACCGCGCTGCTCGTCATCGCCGCCGCCTTCGCCCTCAGCCTGGCGCTGTCCTTCCTCCTGTACCACGGCGTGGAGACGCCCGTCATGCGCAAGTGGGCCGGGCCCCGGCGGACCGCCCCCGCGGCCGGAGCCGTCCCCGCGCCGGCCTCCCCCGGGGAACGGCCCGACGACGTGGGCGAGAAGGCCCGGCCGGTGTGACCCGGGAAGCCATCGACGTTCCTGCGGTTCCCCTGTTGTTCCCGTGCAATGAACGGCTCCGGAAAGGGAGATACTCATGAGTACGCCTCTCGACGGCAAGGTGGCCCTGGTGACCGGGGGCAGCCGCGGTATCGGGCGCGGGGTCGCCCTGCGGCTCGCCGACGACGGTGCCGATGTCGCGCTCACGTACCGCGAAAGCGCCGACAGCGCGGCCGACGTGGTCGAGCGGATCAAGGCCCGGGGCCGCCGGGCGCTCGCGGTACGGGCCGACTGCGCCGACGCGGCCGCGGTGACCGCCGCGGTCGAACAGACCGTGGCCGAGTTCGGCCGGCTGGACATCCTGGTCAACAACGCCGGGACCGGCGTCGGCGGCCCGGTCGAGGACACCCCGCTGGAGGACGTGGACCGGCTGCTGGCCGTCAACGTCCGCGCCCCCATCGTCGCCACGCAGGCCGCCGTCCGGCATCTGACCGACGGCGGACGCATCATCACCATCGGCAGCAGCGTCGCCGAGCGGGTCCCGCGCCCCGGACTGACCCTGTACGCGCTGACCAAGGCAGGGCTCATCGGCATGACCAAGGGGCTGGCCCGCGATCTGGGGCCGCGCGGCATCACCGCCAACGTGATCTCGGTGGGCCCCGTCGACACCGACTTCAACCCCGCCGACGGCCCGGACGCCGCGGCCAAGGCGGCGCGCACCGCCCTCGGCCACTTCGGGACGCCGGAGGACATCGCCGCGACGGTGGCGCACCTGGCCGGCCCCGGCGGCCGGTGGATCACCGGCGCCTCGATCACCGTGGACGGCGGCGCCAACACCTGAGCCCGGGCGGTGGAGTCCCGGGCCACGGCCACGCGCCCTGACCCGGGACGCAGCCCTGACCCGGGACGCCGCCATGGCCGGGGACGGACCGGGGCCCGGCAGGGCGGTGGGCGCCGGCCCGGCCCGGCCCGGCACCGCCCCTACCCGTAGTCCCTCACGCGCGGCCGTCCCGCGCCGCCGGCCCGGTGGTGCCCGACGGGGCGGCGGGCCAGTGCTCCAGCGCCGCGTGCAGCGCTTCGATCGCCCGCTCCCAGGAGGCCTGGATGTCGCGGGAGAAGCCGAAACCACCGGTGGCCTCGAAGCTGGCGAAGCCGTGGAACGCGCTGCGCAGCAGGCGCACGGCGTCCGTGAGGTCCGGCTCGCTCAGCTCGTAGGCGTGCAGCATGGCGTAGGTGGTCTCGGCGAGCCGGCGGTGCCCCGCCGACTCCGCGGCGACATCGGGGTCGAGCTGGATCTGCGCGGCGGCGTAACGGCCCGGGTGGGCCAGGGCGAAGTCCCGGTAGGCGTGCGCGAACGCGGTCAGGGCGTCCTTGCCCGCCCGGCCCGCCACGGCCGCCGCGATGCGGTCGGCCAGCTCGGACGCGGCCAGCACGGCGACCCGGGTCCGCAGGTCCTGAACGTTCTTCACATGCGAGTACAGGCTGGCGTCCGCCACGCCGAAACTCCGGGCCAGCGCGGACACCGTGATCTTCTCGAACCCGACCTTGTCCGCCAAGTCCGCGGCCGCCTCCGCCACCCGGCCGGAAGTCAGTCCAGCTCGACCCATGTGCCACCTCCACCACGACGTAACCTAGAGCTCCTTGGTTGTTGCCTAATATACATAGGCACTGCTAGCGTCCGCCGCATGAAGGAAGTGAGTGAGCAGGACATCCGCGCCTCGTTCGTCAACTGTTCCAAGGGAGAGGCCAAGCGCCTGGCGGTGCCGCGGGATCTGACCGAACGGCCCTGGGGGGACCTGGACTTCCTCGGCTGGCGGGACCCCGCCGCGCCGGACCGCAGCTACATCGTCGTCGAGCGCGACGGCCGGCTCATCGGCGTGACGCTCCGCTTCCCCTCCAAGCACCGCGGGCCCCTGCACCGCAGCATGTGCTCCCTGTGCCTGACCACCCACCCGGGCAACGGCGTCTCCCTGATGACGGCCCGGAAGGTGGGCCCCTCGGGCCGGGAGGGCAACTCCGTCGGGGTCTACATCTGCTCCGACCTGGCCTGCTCCCTCTACGTCCGCGGCAAGAAACTCCCGGAGCCCGGAGGGCGCTTCGAGGAGTCCCTCACCGTGGAGCAGCAGTCCGAGCGCACCCGGGCGAAGCTCTTCGACTTCGTGGACAAGCTCTACGTCTGAGGGGCCGCCGGCCGAGGGCCCTCGCCCGTACGGGTGAACTCGCCGCACCCGGCCCCCGTACCCGGCCCCCCGTCCCCGTCTCTCCGCCGCGGCTCTCGCGGGGGATGCCGCAACGCGTCCCCAACGTCCGGGCCGCGGCCCGTGCCGTCCGGCCGGCGGCCGGCCCGTACGGATCCCCCCGCGCGCCCGGCCGGCCCGTTCCCGCCGGCCGTTCCTCCGGCCGCACCGTCGAACCGCTCTCGATCACCAGGAGTTCTCCCATGTCCAAGCCCCTCGGGGCCGTGTCCGCGGCCGGCGCGGACGAGGTCCCGCCGGCCGTCCAGCGCTCCGGACTGGCCCTGCTCACCATCGCCATGGCGCAGCTCATGGTCGCCCTGGACGGCACGATCACCAACATCGCGCTGCCCAGCATCCAGTCCGACCTCGACGTGTCGGCGTCGAACCTGGCCTGGGTGGTCAATTCCTACGCCCTGGCGTTCGGCGGACTGTTATTGATCGGCGGCCGTGCCGGTGACCTCTTCGGGCGCCGCCGCATGTTCCGCTTCGGCATCGCGGTCTTCACCCTCGCCTCGCTCCTGGGCGGTCTGGCCCCGAACGAGGGCCTGCTGATCGGCGCCCGGGTGCTCCAGGGCATCGGCGCCGCGGTCACCGCGCCGACCGCCCTGTCGCTGATCGCCACCAACTTCGCCGAGGGCGAGGCCCGGAACAAGGCGATGGGCATCTACGGGGCCATGGCAGGCATGGGCTCCACCCTCGGCCTGCTCCTGGGCGGCGTGCTCACCGACGTCGACTGGCGCTGGGTCATGTTCGTCAACGTCCCGATCGGCGTGGCACTCCTGGCGGGCACCAAGTCGCTCGCCGAGGGCGAGCGCAACCCCGGACGGCTGGACATCCCCGGCGCCGTCACCGGCACCCTGGGGCTGGTCTCGCTCGTCTACGCCATCACCCGTAGCGGCGAGGCCGGCTGGAGCGACGCCCGCACCCTCGGCTGCTTCGCCGCGGCCGCCGTGCTGCTGGTGGTGTTCCTCGCCCTGCAGCGCCGGGTCGCGCACCCGATGATGCCGCTGCGGCTGTTCCGTGACCGCAACCGTTTCGGCAGCTACGCCATGGCCCTGTTCGTCGGCGCGGGCATGTTCGCCACCTTCTACTTCCTGACCCTGTACATGCAGCAGATCCTCGGGTACAGCCCGATCGAGAGCGGCTTCGCCTATCTGCCGTTCAGCGTCGGCATGGTGCTGGCGGCCACCGTCGGCTCCAAGCTGGCGGGCCGGCTGGCGCCCCGCCGGATCGCCGCCCCCGGGCTGCTCATCGGCATCGCGGGCATGCTCTGGCTCAGCACCCTGGACCCGGGGTCCTCCTACGTGACCGCGCTGATGCCGGCCATGTTCGTCACGGCGGTCGGCCTCGGTCTGACGTTCATTCCGATGACGCTGGGCGCCGTCAGCGGGGTCGACCAGCAGGACGCGGGCATCGCCTCCGCCCTGCTGAACACCGTGCAGCAGGTGGGCGGCGCGCTCGGACTGGCGGTCCTCACCACGATCGCCACGACCACGGCCGACAACCGGCTCCCCGACGCGGCCGTGACGCTCCACAAGGCCCTCGCCACCAAGGACCTGACCTTGGTGCACCGGGCCGGGGACGCGCTCACCCAGGGCTTCTCCACGGCGTTCCTCGTCGCCGCCGCGCTGTACGTCGTGGCCCTGGTCATCACGCTGGCCGCGATCAACGCCACGAAGCAGGAACAGGCGGAAGGGGCGCTGCCCGGGCACGTCGGCTGACGTACCGCGGCCCTTGACAACCGTCTCCGGCGACGGCTCCGGCGTCCATGACGACGGAGCCCGCGCCCGGGGACGCTGCGCAACGACGCTCCCACCCGGGGGCCGGCCCCTGCGGCCGGCCCCCGCTTGCTGTCCGCTGACGTGGTGCCGGGTCCGTCGAGGAGCAGTTGGGGCAGGGGGGCGCCCACCGCGCAGAAGGTCCGAACCTTTGTTTGGCATGGACACTTCCGGAGTGGCCTGGGCGCTGCTACGACAGATGTGGCAGAGGTCCTGCTAAGGGAGGTTCCATGAAACTGTCCCGATCTGCGGGTGTATCGTCCGCAATCCTCCTCAGTGCCGCGTTCGCCCTCGCCGGGGCGGGCGCGGCGTACTCCGCCGAACAGGCCGCCCCCCGCTACGTGGCCCTCGGCGACTCGTACTCCTCCGGCGTCGGCGCCGGGAGTTACGACAGCTCCAGCGGCAACTGCAAGCGCAGCACCAAGTCCTATCCCGCCCTCTGGGCAGCGGCCCACGCGCCCGCGTCCTTCTCCTTCACCGCCTGTTCGGGCGCGCGGACCGGTGACGTCCTCTCCGGCCAGCTCGCCCCGCTCAACTCCGCCACCGGGCTGGTCAGCATCAGCGTCGGCGGCAACGACGCCGGATTCGCCGACGTCATGACCACCTGTGTGCTCAACTCCGAGAGCACCTGCCTTCAGCGGGTCCAGCAGGCGCGTCAGTACGTCGCCACCACGCTGCCCGGCAAGCTCGACCAGGTCTACTCCGCCATCCGCAGCAAGGCCCCCGCCGCCCGGGTCGTCGTCCTCGGCTACCCGCGGCTGTACAAGATCAACGGAAGCTGTATCGCGGGCCTCAGCGAGAACGAGCGCTCCGCCCTCAACGCCGCCTCCGACGACCTCAACGCCGCCACCGCCAAGCGTGCCGCCGACCACGGCTTCACCTTCGGCGACGTGACCGGGACCTTCACCGGTCACCAGATCTGCTCCAGTGACAGCTGGATCCACAGCGTCACCCTGCCGATCGACAACTCCTACCACCCCAAGGCCGCCGGACAGTCCGGTGGCTATCTCCCCGTCTTCTCCTCGGCGGCCTGACAGCCGGCCGCCACCCCCACGGAGGAGGAGGCCCCTCCCCGGGGCCTCCTCGCCCACCCCGCCTCCTCGCCCACCCCGCCCGACCGGAGCGGCGCCGCCGCGGTGGCCGGGCCGGGCCGTCCGGCCGGCATCGGCGGAGAGGCCCGCCGCCGGCGCGAGCGGCCGGAGCGTGCGCCATCGGTGCGCCCCCGAGGCGGCCCGGCACCGCCCGAGACCCCCCGTCGCGCAACGCGCCCCCGGTGCACCGCAGTTCACCTCAGAATGTCAACACCCTTGCCGGGAAGGTGAATCGGGGCCCCGCGGATGCGCGGGTGACGTGACGGGACGGTAGGGTTAACCTGCCCGGGTCGGGTGCCCTCGTTTGGGTGGGGAGTCTCATGGAACAGATAGCAATGCGCAGCAGGGCTCGAGTCCCTGCCATCAGCTGCGGAAGCAGCGCGTCCAGTACGCGCCTCGACCGCCATCTCGCCGTGCTGGCCGGTCCTGCCGTGCCGTCGTGCGAGGCGGAGGAGGCCACTCTGCTGATGCGGGAGATAACGTCCCGTGACGTGCGGGCGGTGTCGAGCAGGGGTGCACGGGTCTCCCGGGTCTCGCTCTTCGCCCCGCTGCGACGGCTCCGCCGCTCGCTCTTCGGCAACCACGGCTGACCCGGCCCCGCCCACCCGACCGGGCGCACGGTCTCAGGCCCTGTCCGGCACATCCGCCCCGGGCGGCGGTGTGCCGGCACGCCCTCCCTCGTAGCCCTTCGGGCACGGGAGGCGCCCCCACGCCGCGTTGTCGGTCGACGGCGCGGCCCGTTGGGCTCTCTCCCCCTGGGCCTGGCGGCCCGGGAGGTACCCCCGCCCTGGGCCTGGCGGCCCGGGAGGTGCCCCCGCCCTGGGCCTGGCGGCCCGGGAGGTACCCCCGCCCCCCGCTGTGCGACCGCCCGCACCGGCGCACCGCCATCCCCGCCCCTGGCGGCCCGGCGCCACATGTCGGCCGGCGTCAACATGTCCGACCGCCCCCTGGCTTGAGTTCTGACCTCCACCCGGTTGCCGGGAGGCGCTGGGCGGCGTGAACCGCTACGAGCAGGTCCGGCCGTGATGGACCAGGAGCGGGCCGGCTCGGTGATGACGGCCGCCGTCGAGGCTCCGCGCCAGGGGCCCGACAGCGAGTGACGTCAGGCGGGCCGGCTGACGTCGTCGAAGTCGGTGGAGGCCGACAACTCGGCCCATGCCAGCATGTCGCGCTCGAAGGTGTCGCGTCCGGCCTGGACGAGCCGAAGCGCGTCGGTGCCGAGCAGCAGGCGCGCCGGCGGCCGGCCGGCCGCCACGATGCGCAGCACGGCGGCCGCGGCCTTGTCCGGGTCACCCGGCTGGTGCCCGCTGCCGTGGATGCGCCGGGCGCGCAGCGGCTCGAACAGCTCGTCGTAGTCGGCGATCACACGGGGTGCGCGGATCATCGAGCGGCCGGCCCAGTCGGTCCGGAAGCTGCCCGGCTCGACGGCGGTGACATGGATGCCGAAACCGGCGACCTCCTTGCCGAGCGTTTCGAGGATGCCCTCCACCGCGAACTTGCTGCCGTGGTAGAAGCTGAGGCCCGGCATGGTGATCAGCCCGCCCATCGAGGTGACGGCGATGATGTGGCCCGAACGGCGCTCCCGCATGTGCGGCAGCACGGCCTTGATCATCGCCACGGTTCCGTAGACGTTCACCTCGAACTGACGGCGAAGGTCATCCATCGACGACTCCTCGAAGAGGCCGTCATGGCCGTACCCGGCGTTGGCGACGAGTACGTCGACCGGGCCCAGGTCACGCTCGGTCCCGTCCACGACCGTGTCCACCGCGTCATGGTCGGTCACGTCCAGGATGCGGGCGTGCGCGTCGCCGGCGAGCGCCTCGAAGGCCCGTGCGTCGGCGGGCGTGCGCACCGTGCCCACCACCCGGTGGCCCGCGGCCAACGCGGCGCGTGCGAGTGCGCGGCCCAGGCCGGTGCTGACGCCGGTGATCAGGAATGTCTTGGTGTCCGACACAGGAGTTCCCTTCGTACGATGCGAACAGAGGCCGGCCGGGGCGGTTGGGTCCCGGCCGGTCTCGACACGTTCCACTTCAGCACCGGAATCGGCCGCTGATCGGCTTCCGGGGGGTGCGCTTCGCCCCGGGGCCGGCCGGACCGGGGGACTGCCGGTCCCCCTTTCGCGGGCCGTCGGGGCGATCTCGGGCCCTATCGTGAACGGCATGGACCGCAACACAGCTCTCGGTGAGTTCCTCCGCTCCCGGCGGGCACGGATCACCCCGCGCCAGGCGGGCCTGTCCGACGACGGCGGCTCCCGGCGAGTGCCGGGACTGCGCCGCGAAGAGATCGCGCAACTGGCGGGCGTGAGCGTCGACTACTACGTGCGCCTGGAACGCGGACGCCGACTGAACGTCTCCGAGACCGTGCTGGACGCCATCTCCCGCGCGTTACGCCTCGATCCCGACGAACGCGCCCATCTGTTCCAGCTCGCCAAGCCCGCCGCGGGCAGGACCCGCCGCACGGCGACGCGTCCGCAGCCGGTCCGCCCGGGCCTGCGCGACCTCCTCCGGACCCTCGAGCACACCCCCGCACTTGTGCTGGGGCGGCGACTGGACGTACTGGCGTCCAACCGGATGGCACGTGCGCTGCTCACCGACTTCGACGCGCTGCCGCACCGCGAACGGAACCTGGTGCGGTTCATGTTCTGCGACGAGACCGCCCGCACGCTGTACACCCACTGGGACACCCACGCCCACGACATCGTCGCCTCGCTCCGGCGCGACGCCGGACGCCATCCCCACGATCCACTGCTGGCCGAACTCGTCGGCGAACTCTCGATCACGGATGAGGACTTCCGCCGCTGGTGGGCCGACCAGAACGTGCATCGGCACACGCATGGCAGCAAACACTTCCACCACCCGGTCGTCGGCCCGCTCACCCTCAACTACGAGTCCCTGACCCTGCCCGCCGACCCGGACCAGCGGCTGAGTGTCTACACCGCCGAGTCGGGCTCCAGCTCCGAAGAGGCGCTTCGGCTACTGGCCGCGTGGATACAGCGGCCCGAGACCTCGCACGGGCCGCACGCGGAGTCGAGCTAGGCCACGACACCGTCCCGGCGCAGCGCGGCGACCTGCTCGTCCGTCATCCCCAGGGCGTGCAGCAGCGCTCCGGTGTGTTCCCCCAGGGCCGGTACGGCTCCCGTGGGCGGTGCCTGCCCGCCGGGCAGGGTGATGGGCGGGAGCAGCGTGCGCAGGGGGCCCGCCGGTGAGGCGACCTCCTGCCACCGCTCCCGGGCCGCCAACTGGGGGTGGGCGGCCAGCTCGGCCACCCCGTTGAGCCGGGCGCAGGCGATGCCCGCCCGCTCCAGCCGCTCCACCGCCTCCCCGGCCGTCATCCCGCTCAGCGCCTCCGTGACGGCCGCGTCGGTCTTCGTGCGGTTCCGGGTCCGGGCCACATTGGTGGCGTGGTCCGGGTCCTCGGCCAGTTCGGGCCGTTCCAGCACCTGTTCCGCGAGCCGCCGCCACTCCCGGTCGTTCTGCACCGACAGCAGGACCAGCGGCCCGTCGGCCGTCGGAAAGGCGTTGTACGGGGCGATGACGGCGTGCGCGACCCCGGTGCGCGCCGGAGGCTCGCCTCCGTACATCCCGAAGTACAGCGGATGCCCCATCCACTCGGCCAGCGCGTCGAACATCGACACCTCGACCGGGCCGCCGCGGCCGGTGACACCGCGCCGCAGCAGCGCCGCGAGCACCCCGGAGAAGGCGTACATCGCGGCGGCGATGTCGGCCGCGGGGATGCCCGCCTTCACCGGCTGCTCCGGTGTGCCGGTCACCGAGACCAGCCCGGCCTCGCACTGCACGAGCATGTCGTAGGCCCGCTTGTGGGCGTACGGGCCGTCCGGCCCGTAACCGGAGATGTCCACGGCCACCAGCCGGGGGTGGCGCGCGCACAGCGCCGCGGCGTCCAGCCCCAGCCGGGCCGCCGCGCCCTGGGCGAGGTTCTGGACGAAGACGTCCGAGTCCGCCAGCAGCCGCTCCAGGATCTCCCGGCCCCGCGCCTCCTTGAGGTCCAGCGCGATCGACTCCTTGCCGCGGTTGGCCCAGACGAAGTGCGAGGCCAGGCCGTGCACCGCGGTGTCGTAGGCGCGGGCGAAGTCGCCGCCGTCCGGCCGCTCGACCTTGATCACCCGGGCGCCCAGGTCGGCGAGCTGCCGGGTGGCGAAGGGCGCGGAGACGGCCTGTTCGACCGCGACGACGGTGATGCCGTCGAGCGGCAGGGGCTGCGGCTGTGCGGAGTCGTTCATGGACCTGGTCCTATCGCGCCGGCCGGGCGTTTGTCATCGGTGCCGGAGGGGCCGCGGCGAGTGGCGGTGATCACTTCCTGAAGGCAGCCATGGCTCGGTGCGGGGGCGATTCCGGGCCTCAGCGGGAAGCGTTCTTCCTCTCCTCACATGCAGAGGTGAGCATCACAGTCCCCCTGCTATGGTCCGCCGATGGCATCGGTCAAGCAGTTCCAAGTCACCTTCGACTGCGCGGAACCCGAGCGCGTCGCTCGTTTCTGGTGCGAGGTGTTGGGGTACGTCGTACCGCCGCCACCGGAGGGTTTCGCCACGTGGAACGATTTCGACCGCTCGCTGCCGCCTGAGCGTCAGGGGTCGGCGTTCGCCTGCGTGGATCCCTCAGGGGTGGGCCCGCGGCTGTTCTTTCAGCGCGTTCCCGAAGGCAAGGCCGTCAAGAATCGGCTGCATCTCTGCGTGCGGGTCGGCACCGGACTCGTAGGGGAAGAGCGCCTGGCGGCGCTCGAGGCCGAGTGCGCACGCCTGCTCCCGCTCGGCGCGGTGCGCGTGCGACTGCTGCCTGCCGACGAGGACAACGAGTCGTGCCTGGTGATGCAGGACATCGAGGGCAACGAGTTCTGTCTCGACTGAGCATCCTCCGAGGCGGAGAGGTGAGGAGTCCGGGGCCCGGACCGGGCTCCGCAGGGGACATCGCGGGCGTATGGCGACGCACAGGGACAGCAGTGGCCCCCGGGCTCGGGGCTCCGGCGGCCGGGCGCTAACTTGTCGGCTCCACGTCAATCTTGACGTGGCATCACCGTACTGTCATTCATGGGGGACTCGTATGTCTACGCCTCAGCCGCCCGGCGGCTACCACCCGTACGGCCAGCCGCAGCAGCCGCCGTACGGCGCACCGCCGCAGCAGGGGCCCTACGGTCAGCAGCCCCACCCGGGGCAGGCGCCCTACGGTGGGCCGCAGATGATGCCCGGTCCCGCACCGCGCCCGCCGCGGCGGCCCGGGAGCAGCCTCAAGGTCAAGATCTTCGCGGTGGTCGTCGCCCTCGGCATCGCCGCCGTCTGGAGCTACAACAGCAAGGGCAACACCCTCACCAAGAACAAGCACGGACGGACCGTCGCCAAGGGCGCGGAGAAGGCCGCCGTCTCGGCCGAGCCGGGCGACTGCGTGCAGAACAAGGGCACCGAGGGCAAGCCCGTGATCGAGATCGTCGAGTGCGGGAGCGTCGAGGCCGAGTTCACGGTGGTGGAGACCGAAGGCGTGGACACCTGCCCGGCCGGCACCAGCCGGTACCAGGAGCTCCGCAGGGGCGTGCCGCAGATCACGCGCTGTCTGAAGCCGCTCGAGAAGTAGGTACCGAGCGCGGGACGCCGTGAGGGGGCGGGTGTCCGGGCCGGCTGCGCCGTCGGTGCGCTGTGCCCGGGCCCGCTCCGCCCGCGGTCCGGTCCGCTGTCTCCAGCAGGACCGGGTGCCCACCCGGGCGATGAGGGACCACGCCCGTCGGCCCGCCGCAGTGGTGGTCGGCCGGCCGCAGTGGCGCCGCACCGGCTCAGAGCAGGGCGAACTGGCCGTTCGGGCCTTCCTCGTGGTGGTCCAGCACGGACGCCGGGTGGCGGGCCGCGGCCGGGGCGGGCAGCACACCGGCCGCCCGCAGTTCGTCGGCCGTGAGCTGCGGCCCCTCGGTGAGGATCCCGGCCAACTCCCGCTGCTGCGGCTGGAGTTCTGCCAGCAGGGCGAGCACGGTGATCAGTTCCAGCAGGTCGGAGGTCCACTCCCGCGGCCAGAGAGCCGGCCGGACCGCGTCCAGGGGCCCGGCCGGTGCCGGGGCCGTGCGGAGCTCGACCCAGTGCTCCAGCACGCGGACCCCCGCGGCCCGGAACTCCCAGGCACCCGTGGGCACCGGCGCGATCCGGCCCTCGCCCAGGTGCAGGGTCTCCGCGTCGGCGTCGTAGCGCAGCGTGCCGGACAGGTCGCGGAGGCTCGACGGGAGGGCGGCCCGGACGTACGGGCGGCGCCCGCCGGGCAGTTTGGGGCGGTCGTCCGGCGACCGGCCGCAGCGCGCGCCGTGCGTGTACAGCCACAGCATCCGGCGGCCGAGCGCCACCCCGGTGTCCCAGACGGCGGGGGAGAGCGGGAGCGGCACGGCGCAGCCGCCCGCACCGTGCGCCGCGGCGGCGGTGGTCCAGGCGAGGAAGTCCTCGGCGCGGACGGCCCGGCCGAGCAGACCGGTGAGCCGGTCGAGCAGGCCGGGCGCCAGGTTGGGCTCCCGGCCGCCGGGCCGCC
Organism: Streptomyces sp. bgisy100; assembly: GCF_057709105.1. Taxonomy (NCBI): domain Bacteria; kingdom Bacillati; phylum Actinomycetota; class Actinomycetes; order Kitasatosporales; family Streptomycetaceae; genus Streptomyces; species Streptomyces sp. bgisy100. Next base: position 54,025 of record NZ_JBYITE010000032.1, on the reverse strand, counting down.
GGAAGAGCGGCCGGATCCGCCCGGGCCGGCCGGCCGGCGCGTACCCGTCCGGGAGCAGCGCGGAGCACACCACGGCCGGTCCGGCCGGGCCCGGGTCACCGAGCGGGGCCCGGCCCTCCGCCGCGCGGGCGGCGGGCACCGGGCCGCGTGCCTGTTCCACCATGAAGGTCTGCCCGGGGCCGGCCACCCGCCACAGCTCCGGCCGGGCCGCGTCGATCAGCCGGTGGTCGGGGATCAGCCACTGCTGGTCGAACGGGCCGTGCAGCACCCGCACCGGCTCGGGACACGGGCCGCGCTCCACGGCGAGCGGTGCCGTCGGGGCGTCGTGGCCGGGCAGCTGGGGCACCGCGCTGTGCGGTCCGCGGATCCGCGAGGGCTGGAACAGGGCGGCGCGCTCCTCGGCCGATGCGCACCGCACCAGGGCGTCCCAGCGGGCGCGCAGGGACGCGGCGTCCGGGGCGAGAGGCCAGGCCCGGCCCGCCCGCAGCGGCGCCACGGACCAGGGCATCAGGTCCGCGAGCAGCGGGGCGCCGGGCGGCGCGGCCCCGGGGGCCGGCCGCTCCTCGGCTGGTTTCGCCGTCACGCAGCGGCCCTCCCCGGCGCGATGGACATCGCGGAACGTCCTTCCGTCCGCCCGCATGGTACCCACGCGGCCCGCGCGGGGGACCCGCTTGCGGCCGGGGTCACCGGACCGAGGGCGCAGCGGGCTCCTGCGGCCGGGACCGCGGGGCCGGTCCTGTCTCCACCCCGCTGTGCCCCGGACCATCAGGTCTCCACCCCGCACCGCGGCCCCCGTCCGCCTCCCGCCCCGTCCGTCTCCCGCGTTGCCGGCCGGCACAGCCCGGTCCTGTGGTCGGAACCACCGTGGGTGGCCCTCATGCCTCCAGAGTCACCGTGAAGGAGAAGCGGTCCCCGCGGTAGCGGATCCGCGCCACGTCGACCACCCGGCCGGACTCGTCGTACGTCACGCCCGTGTAGTGCAGGATCGGGCTGAGCAGCGGCACGTTCAGCAGCCGGGCGGTCTCCGGGTCGGCGAGGCGGGCCTCGACGGTGTCCGTGATCCGGCTGATCCGCACCCCGACCGCGTCCCGCAGCACCTTCGTCATCGGCAGGCGCGTCAGATCGGCGAGGTCGATCCGCTCGGCGAGCTCGGGCCGTACCGCGTTCTCGGCCCAGTTGGTCGGTTCGCCGCTGCTCTCCTCGCAGCGCAGCCGCCGGTACTCCACCACCTCGTCCAGACCGGGGAAGTGCTCCGCCAGATCGGCCGGGACGGGCACCGCCCCGTGGCTCAGGACGGTGGCCCGCTCGCCCGACTGCTGGGCCACGATGGCGTCCACCGAGCCCAGCAGCCGGACCGGGGCGCCGCGCTGTGCGGACGGTTCGATGAACGTCCCGCGCCGCCGGTGCCGGCTGATCAGCCCCTCCGTCTCCAGCTCCTTGAGGGCCTGGCGCATGGTGAGCACGCTGACCCCGTAGTGCTCCGCCAGCCGGTCCTCGGTGGGCAGCCGCAGCGGCTCCTGCGGGCTGCGGCCCAGTATCGAGGCCCGCAGCGACTGCGATACCTGGTACCACAGCGGCAGCTTGCGGTTCAGTACGAGGGAGTCGGGGGCGAAGGTGGTCACGGTGCGGCTCCGGGGCGATGACGGCTGGGCCGGGGGCCGCGGGCACCCGTGTCGGGTGCGGCCGCGGCTCCGGAGGACCGGACCGGGGCGAGGTGCCGGGGTCCGGTCCGCGGTGCCTCCGGGGGGCTGTCGTCGGGTCGGGCCGGGCGCGCGGTGCACGGCGCCGATCCCGGTCCTGCCCGATCCGGACGACAGGCCCTAGGGGCGGTCCCCGGGGCGGAAGTTCGCCTCCAGACCCTGCCACACGTCGTCGTAGCCGCGCTGCAGGTGGCCGGCCTCCGCCGCCTGGCGGGTGGCGGTCACCGGCCAGCGGGTCTCGAACATGAAGGCCAGCCCGTCGTCGATCTTCTGCGGCCGCAGCTCGGCGGCGCTCGCCCGGTCGAAGGTCTCCCGGTCGGGACCGTGCGCCGACATCATGTTGTGCAGCGAGCCGCCGCCCGGCACGAACCCCTCCGCCTTGGCGTCGTACGCGCCCTCGATCAGGCCCATGTACTCGCTCATCACGTTGCGGTGGAAGTACGGCGGCCGGAACGTGTCCTCGCCCACCAGCCAGCGCGGGGCGAACACCACGAAGTCGACACCGGCGAGGCCGGGGGTGTCCGACGGCGAGGTGAGCACGGTGAAGATCGACGGGTCCGGGTGGTCGTAGCTGATGCTGCCCAGGACGTTGAAGCGGCGCAGGTCGTAGACGTACGGCAGATGGTTGCCGTGCCAGGCGACGACGTCCAGCGGGGAGTGGTCGTAGGTGGCGGTCCAGAGGTTGCCGCAGAACTTGTTGATCACCTCGACGGGGCCCTCGCGGTCCTCGTACGCCGCCACCGGCGCGAGGAAGTCGCGGGCGTTGGCCAGCCCGTTGGCGCCGATGGGGCCCAGGTCGGGCAGGGTGAACGGCTGCCCGTAGTTCTCGCACACATAGCCCCGGGCGCTCGTGTCGAGGAGTTCGACGCGGAACCGCACCCCGCGGGGGATCAGCGCCACGTGCCCCGGTTCGGCCCGCAGCAGGCCGAACTCCGTGCGCAGCAGCAGCCCGCCGCGCTCGGGGACGATCAGCAGCTCGCCGTCGGCGTCCGAGAACACCCGGTCGGTCATCGAGGCGGTGGCGTTGTAGAGGTGGATCGCCATGCCGGTGCGCTGCTGGGCGTCGCCGTTGCCGCCGAGGGTCCACAGGCCGCCGACGAAGTCCACCGGGCCGTCCGGCTCGGGCAGCGGGTTCCAGCGCAGCCGGTTCGGGTCCGGGACCGTCTCGGTGAACGGGGCGCTGCGCAGGGCGCCGTTGTCGGTGCGGACGAACGCCGGGTGCGCGGCCGACGGGCGGATGCGGTACAGCCAGGAGCGGCGGTTGTGCGCGCGCGGCTCGGTGAAGGCGGAGCCGCTGAGCTGCTCCGCGTAGAGGCCCAGCGGGGCGCGCTGTGGAGAGTTGCGGCCGAGCGGCAGCGCGCCGGGAATCGCCTCCGAGCTGTGCTCATTGCCGAAGCCGGGGGAGTGGGCCAGCCCCTCGGCCGCCTTCCTCGCCTGCTCGATGCCGCCGCTGCTGCTCATCGTGTGCTCCCGCCGCTCAAGGAATCCTATGGAAGACCATAGGAATGCGGTCGGGGGTCCGTCAATGACGTCCCGGCCGCCGGCGCCCCGCACGGCCCTTCAGGGCCTTCAGGCCCCCCATGCACCCTTCAGGGCCTTCAAGGTCCTCATGGGGGCCTTCATGGGTCTTCCCAATACATGAGCCCTGCTCTACTTTTCGCCCATGGCCTCTTCGGCATGGACACGAAAAGTGGCTGCTCTGCTGGTCGTGCTGGCCGCGCTGCTGGCGACTGCGCCCGCCGCGGAGGCACACGAGGAGCGCGAGGTCCGCTTCCCCGACGGCACCGGCAGCGTCCCGGTGTACCGGAAGGGCGAGCCGGACCTGCTGGTGTGCAAGACCGGCCGGCGCGACTTCGAGCGCCGGATCGCCGGCTTCCCCGACGATCTGCGCCGCCGCAACCTCCAGCTGTACGAACGGTGCCGGAGGGACGGCTTCCGGCACCTTCAGGCAGCGGTCGACGCCGTGGACCGGCCGGGCATGAACATCGCCGTCCTGCCCGGCCGCTACGAGGAGGAGCCCTCCCAGCCCGCGCCCACCGGCGCCTGCGCCCGGCTCACCGCCCGCAAGGCCGCGCTCGGCTACCAGATCCTCTCCTACGCCCAGCAGCGGCAGTGCCCGCACAACCAGAACCTGGTCGCCGTCCTGGGCAAGAAGGACCTGCAGATCGAGGGCACCGGCGCCGGGCCGCGCGACGTGGTCGTCGACGCCGGGTACCGCAAGCTCAACGCGATCCGGGCGGACGGCTCCGACGGCGTCTACTTCCGCAACTTCACCGCCCAGCGCACCACGTTCAACTCGCTGTACGTGCTGGCCGCCGACGGCTTCGTCATCGACGACGTGCTCACCCGCTGGAACGACGAGTACGGCTTCCTCACCTTCGCCAGCGACCACGGGCTGTACAAGAACTGCGAGTCCTACGGCAACGGCGACTCCGGCATCTACCCCGGCAGCGCCTCCGACATCAACGACGGCCGCGGCTACGCCGTACCCCGCTACTCCATCGAGATCCGGGACTGCCGCAGCCACCACAACATGGTCGGCTACTCGGGCACGGCCGGGGACTCGGTCTGGGCGCACGACAACGAGTTCGACCACAACATGGGCGGCGCCTCCATGGACAGCGCCTTCCCCGGACACCCCGGTCTCCCGCAGAACCACGCCCGGTTCGAGCGCAACCTCATCCACGACAACAACCAGGACTACTACCCCTACGTCGCCGACGGGACCTGCGCCCGGCCCTCCGCCGAGCGCGGCTACGAGCGCGGGGTCGTCTGCCCGCAGATCTCCATGCCACCCGGCACCGGCGTCATCACCGCCGGGGGCAACTGGAACGTCTTCGAGGACAACTGGGTCTACGGGCACCGCCGGACCGGCTTCTACCTGAACGCCGTGCCCGCCTGGATCCGCGGCGAGGAGGCGTGGTCGAAACAGACCGACACCTCGCACCACAACCGGTACACCGGCAACCGGCTGGGCCTGACCCGCGGCGGCGAGCACCGGCCCAACCGCACCGATGTGTGGTGGGACGGCCAGGGCCGGGACAACTGCTGGCAGTCGGACACCGGCGCCAGCAGCCCGCGCACCCTGCCGGAGTGCGGACGGAAGCCCGGGGAGGTCTCCGGCGGCTCCCACCGCCTGCTGGCCGAGCCGGTGAAGATCGCCCAACTGCTGGTCTGCGCCGACTACGACGTGGGCGCCCGGCGGCTGCCCGCGGGCTGCGACTGGTACGGGGCGCGCGGCGCCGAGCGGATCGAGGTGCAGCTCGCGCTGGCCGTCGCCGCCGTCCTCGCCCTGGTCGGCGGGGTGCTCTGGTGGCGCCGGCTGCGCCACCACCGCTGGGCCACGGCCGCCACGGCACTGGGCGCGGCCGGGCTGGTCCTCGACGTGGCCGGCGCGACCACCTCGCTGGCGCCGACCGCCGTGCCGCCACTGGCCCTGCTGTGCACCGGGGTGTGGTGGGTCGTCGTGGGGCTCGCGCTGCGCGGGCGGCGGCCCGCGTTCGGCTGGACGACCGTGGTGCTCGGCGCACTGACGCTGCTGGACGCCTTCGACAAGGCCGTACTGCTGGTCCCCTGGCTGCCGTTGAGCCCCGCGTGGCTGCGCGGCGTGCTCGGGGTGGTGTGGGTGCTCTGGGCCGTCGTGGCCTCGGCGCGGAGCGCCGGCCCGGCGCCAGGGCGGACGGACGAACGGTCCGCGGACCCGGCGGGAGCGGCGGCATGACGGGGCCGGGGAGCAGGGCACGTCGAACCCGCCCGCGGTGCCGCCCGGGGCAGCCGGCCCGGTCCGCCGTCGTCGCGCCGGCCCTCGCACTGATCCTTGCGCTGGGCGCGGCCGGCTGTGCCGAGCGGCCAACCACCCATCACAAGCCGGGCACCCGTCACGACGTCGCCGACGGGCCGGCCGGCCGGCTGCTCACCGCCGACGACGGTGAGGGGCACCGGCTGCGGGAAGTGCCCGCGCGCGGCGCACCGGCCGTCACCGTGACCGTCCGGCCCGACGCGGAGGACGGCTGGAACGTCCGGCTGGACGTCCGCCGCTTCCGCTTCACCCCGGACAGCGTCGGCGGCGCCGCCGTACCCGGCGGCGGCCACGCCCATCTCCTGCTCGACGGGCGCAAGCTGGCCCGGGTCTACGGCCGTTGGCACCACCTGCCCGCCGCCGGTGTCCCGGCCGGCCGCCACACGCTCACCGCCCGGCTCTACGCCGACGACCACACGGCGTGGGCGGTACGCGGCCGGCCCGTCGAGGGCTCCGCCCGGCTCACGGCCACGGCGGGCAGCGGGCACGGCCGTCCCTCCCAGGGCCACGGCCACCACCATCCGCCGGAGTCCGGCCGGCCCTCCTCGGGCGGCGGGGCGGGCAGCGCACCCCCGGCCACCGGGCAGGGACGGCCGCGCGCCGACCGGACGATCACGGTCCGGATCGCCGACGGCCGGGTCAGCCCCCGCCCCGGCCGGATCGAGCTGCGCAAGGGCCGGCGGATCGCCCTGCGCGTCACCAGCGACACCGACGACGAGCTGCACGTCCACGGCATCGACCGGTCCGCCGCGCTGCGGGCCGGGCGGACCACCACGCTCACCGTCGTCCTGGACCGCACCGGGCTGTTCGAGGTGGAGACCCATGGATCCGGGCTGCTGCTGGCCCAGCTCGCCGTCCGGTGAACCGCCCCCTCGCGCACGGCGTCGGCTCCTCGCACGACCTGCCGATCTCGCCGTTCCACGCCTACGCCGGGGCGTTCGCGGCCCTGTTCGTCTCGTTCCTCGCCCTGGGGCTGCTCTGGTCCGCGTCCCGGTTCCGCGGCGCCGACGGAGGCCGCCCGCTTCCCGCCGCGGTCCGGCGGGCCGCCGACGCGCCCGCCCTGCGCACCGGGCTCCGGGGCCTCGGCCTCCTCGCGGGCGCAGCCGTCTGCCTGTTCCTGCTGGCCGGGCCCGACGACCCCGACCGCAACCCGGCACCCGGCGCCGTCCACGTCCTGTTCTGGGTGGGGCTCGTCCCGGCCTCGCTCCTGCTCGGCCCCGTGTGGCGGCTGCTCAACCCGCTGCGCGCCCTGCACACCGGGCTCTGCCGCGCCCTGCGCCGCGACCCCGCCACCGGGCCCGTTCCGCTGCCCGACCGCCTCGGCCACTGGCCGGCCGCCGCCGGCCTGCTCGCCTACACCTGGCTCGAACTCGCCTCGCCCGAGCCCGCGTCGGCCGGTGCCCTCCTCGCCTTCCTCACCGGCTACGCCCTCGTCCAGCTGGCGGGCGCCGGCCTCTGCGGGCGCGGGTGGTTCGACCGGTGCGACGCCTTCGAGGTGTACTCGGCGCTGCTCGGACGGCTCGCCCCGGTCGGCCGCCGGGCCGACGGACGGCTCGTCCTGCGCAACCCGTTCGACGGGCTGGACGCGACACCGGCCGCTCCCGGACTGGTCGCCACGGTCTGTGTGATGCTCGGCAGCACCGCCTACGACGGCTTCTCCGACGCGCCCTCCTGGATCGACACGGTCCAGACCTCGCCGCTGGGCCGGACCCCCACCGCCACCCTGGGCCTCCTCGGAGCCGTCGCCCTGGTCGGGGTCCTGCACAGCGTCTGCGCGGGCGTCGTCCGCCTCATCTCCGGCCCGGTGCCCCATCCGTTCACGGCCTTCGTCCACGCGCTGCTGCCGATCGCCGCGGGCTATCTGATCGCCCACTACTGCACGCTGCTGCTCACCGAAGGCCCCCGGACCCTGCTCCTGGCGGCCGGCAGTCGCCCCGCGGACGGCCCGGCGCCGCCGCTCGGGCCGGGTGCCCTCGCCGCACTCCAGGTCACGGCCGTCGTCACCGGCCATGTCCTCGGGGTCGTCGCCGCCCACGACCGGGCCGTACGGCTCTTCCCCGCGGCACGTGCCGTCGCCGGTCAGCTCCCGATCCTCGTGCTGATGATCGTGTTCACCCTCGGGGGGATCGGGCTGCTCATCGCCTGACCGCGGTCGACCGCCGGACCGCGCGCGACCGCCGGACCGCGCGCGACCGCCGGGGCCGCTCGACCGCCGGGCCGCCGCCCGACCACCCGATACCCGACGTCCGGCCGCCCCCGGCCCGGTCGGCTCGGTCGGCCCGGTGTCCGGCACCGGCTGTAGTGGCCTCCGGCCCGGCGGCCCGCCGCGGACTAAAGGCCTGCGTACCGCGGCCCTCGGCCCGTACCACCCTCGTCGGACAGCACCCGGTCCCGAGCGCCGGAGAGGGGAAGGCATGATGGACCCCGTGCCCACGTCCAGTGACCAGCAGTCCCGCCCCACCCTGCGCTGCATGCCCGTGCAGCAGCGCAGCGCCGAACGCCTCGCACGGATCCTCGACGCCTGCGCCGAGGTCCTGGACGAGGTCGGCTACGAGGAGCTGACCACCCGCGTCGTGGCGCTCCGCGCCGGGGTCCCGATCGGCTCCGTCTACCGCTTCTTCAGTAACAAGCGCGCGCTGGCCGACGCTCTCGCCCACCGCAACCTCGAGGTCTACATCGCGCGGGTCAACGAGGGGCTCGGCGCGGCCGACCCGCTCGACTGGCGTCGCGCGCTCGATGTGGTCATCGATGTCTATATCGGGATGAGGCGGGATGTAGCGGGCTTCTCGCACATCGACTTCGGGGTGCCGGTGCCCGCCGCCGGAATTCCCGACCCCGCCAACCACCTCGTCGCCGACCGGCTGTGCGACCTGCTCGCGGGACGGCTGGGCCAAGAGCCCGACGCCGAGCTGCGCCGCACGTTCCTGGTCGCGGTCGAAGCCGCCGACGCGCTGCTGCAACTAGCCTTCCGTACCGAGCCGTCCGGTGACCGAGCGATCATCGCCGAGACCAAGGAGCTGGTGCGGGCCTATCTGGCGCGCCTTCTCGACTGAGGACGCCGGTCCGCCCGCACCACCGGCTCTCGCGTTCCTCCGGCGCCGACGACGCAGGCGGGGACGACGCACGAGCCCCGATGCACGAGCCGCCGACGCACGAACCAGACGACGCACGAGCCGCCGACGCACGAGGGGACGGGACCCCGCTGGGAGGTCCCGCCCCGTCGTCAAGAGGTCGTACGGCAAGGGAGCATTGCGGCAATGGGCCGCGCGGCCGGGCTCAGAAGCGGTCCGGTGCCCGCCCCGGGAGCGGAGATCCGGGGAGCGCGTCCCGCTTCCGGTTCTTCCGTGCCTCCGCGTTCGAATCGGCCGTCGCCTTGCAGGTCACGTCCTTCGCCGGGAGCTTGCCGGTGAGCAGGTAGCGGTTGACCGTGCCGTCCGTGCACGCGTTGCCGTTCGGGTAGACGCCGTGGCCCTCGCCGCCGAGGACGGTGAGCATCTTCGAGCGCTTCAGGTCGGCGTGCAGGGCCTGAGCGCTGGGCAGCGGGGTCTGCGCGTCCCACTCGTTCTGGACGATCAGGGAGCCGACCGTGTTGTTCACCTCTGTTGCCGGTTCCGCGGACTTGCCCCAGAACGCACAGGGCTTGATGCTGGACGCGAAGTCGCCGAAGAGCGGGTAACGGCCCTTGTCCTCGATGGCGTCCCGCCGGTAGCTCTCGGGATCGCGGGACCACGCGGCCGAGTTGTCGCCGCACACCACGGCCCAGAGGCTCGCCGTCATGTTGTCGGACGGCGTCTCGGCGGCACCCGCCGTCCCGGTTCCTTCGGACCCGGCGAACACCGCGAGCTTCTTCGCGGAGGCGGGCTTGCCGGCCGCGGCCTTCTTCAGCTCCACGAGCCCCTCGGCGGCCTCCTTCGGGCTGAAGACCGCCCCGCGGAAACCGCTCCGGATGTCGTCACCGGTGGTCGGCTGCCCGTCCACCTCGATGGGCTTCTCGTCGGCCTGCGCGACCAGGTCCCAGAAGGTCCGCTCGACCTTCTTCGGGGTGTCACCGAGGCCGTACTTCCGCGAACGCTCGGCGGTCCACCCGGTCCACCGGTCGAACGCGGGCTCGGCGCCCTCCGCCCACCACTGGATCATCCCCCGCCAGGCGCGCGCCGGGTCGACCGCGCTGTCCAGCACGAACCGGTCGGCCCGGCCCGGGAAGAGCTGGGTGTAGACGGAGCCCAGGTAGGTGCCGTACGAGTAGCCCACGTACGAGATCTTCTTCTCGCCGAGGACCGCCCGGAGCAGATCCATGTCGCGCGCGGTGTTGCGCGTGGTGATGTGCCCGAGCGTGCCGCCCGCCTTGTTCCGGCACTTCTTCGCGACGGCGCGTGCCCAGGCGACGTCCTTGTCGAACGTCTTCTCCTTGTACGGCCGCAGCCAGTTCTCGTCCTTCGGCTTCAGACCGCAGGAGACGGGGCTGCTGCGTCCCACACCGCGCGGGTCGAAGCCGATGAGGTCGTACTTCTGCCGGCCGGACCGGGGGAGCGACTCCTGCATGCTCAGCGGCATGAAGAGCCCCGGTCCCCCCGGGCCGCCGGGGTTGGAGAAGAGGACACCGTGCCGCTTGCCGGGCGCGGTGCTCTTGATCCGGGATATGGCCAGGTCCATCCGCTTGCCCTCGGGAGCCCGGTAGTCCAGCGGGACCTTGATCGTGGCGCACTGGAAGGTCGCCGGAGAGTCGGCACTGCACCGCTTCCACCGAGGCTTCTGCTGCACGTACCGGTCCAGCGCGCCCTTGGCGGCGGAAGAGGAGGCGGCCGACGGGGTGGCGGCCGGAGCGGCGGTGGCCGTGGCGGTGGCGAGCGCGGGAGCCAGCGTTGCCGTGACACTCACGGCCACCAGGGGCGCGAGACGTCGTCTGCGCACGATATCGATCCTTCCGGTCGTAAATTTCGGACAGGAGAGATCTTTCAGGGGCCGCCCCGCATGCGGATCCCTCAACGGGGCTGCACCTCTGTCCGCCCTGGGGATGACACAACAGCCTTGCGTGGTACCCGAGTTGTACGGGACGGGCCACTCTCGGCCACCTGTCGCGACGGACGAATCGACGTCCGGGGGCTCCCCTCGCATGCGTACCGGTCGGTATGGTCGGGGCGTCGTGCCGCGCCGCCGCAGCCGTGCCCCGGGAGGGACCGAATGAGCCGTACCGCCCTGCGTATCTGCCCGCTGTGCGAGGCCACCTGCGGCCTCACCCTCACCGTCGAGGGGGACAGGGTCACCGGGGCCCGCGGTGACCGCGACGACGTGTTCAGCGCCGGCTTCATCTGCCCCAAGGGAGCCGCCTTCGGCGAGCTCGACGGCGACCCGGACCGCCTGTCCCGGCCGCTCGTACGGCGTGACGGAGAGCTCCGGGAGGCGAGTTGGGGGGAGGCGTTCGACGCGGTCGCCGCCGGGCTGCGGCCGGTGATCGAGGAACACGGCCCCGACGCCGTCGCCGTCGTCCTCGGCAACCCGAACGTCCACACCATGGCAGGCGCGCTCTACCCGCCGCTGCTGCTCGGGGCCCTGCGCACCCACAACCTCTACACCGCGAGCACCGTCGACCAGATGCCCAAACACGTCTCCTCCGGACTGCTCTTCGGGGACCCGTTCGCCATACCCGTACCGGACCTCGACCGCACCGCCCACCTGCTGCTCATCGGGGCCAACCCCTTCGACTCCAACGGCAGTCTGTGCACCGCCCCCGACTTCCCCGGCCGGCTCAGGGCGCTGCGCCGCCGCGGCGGGACGCTCACCGTCATCGACCCGCGCCGCACCCGCACCGCCAAGCTCGCCGACCGGCATGTGGCCATCCGTCCCGGCGCGGACGCGCTGCTCCTCGCCGCGCTCGTCCAGGTGCTGTTCGCCGAGGACCTGGTCGACCTCGGCGCGCTCGCGGACCAGGTCGACGGGGTCGCCGAAGTCCGCGCCCGGACCGCCGACTTCACGCCCGAGGCGGTGGCGGGGGCGTGCGACGTCCCCGCCGCGGAGATCCGGGCCATCGCCCGGGAGCTGGCCGCCGCCCCCACCGCGGCCGTGTACGGGCGGGTCGGCAGCTCGACCGTCGAGTTCGGCACCCTCGCCAACTGGCTGGTCGACGTGCTCAACACCCTCACCGGAAACCTCGACCGGCCCGGCGGCGCGATGTTCCCGCTCGCCGCCACGGCCCGCGCGCCCCGGCCGGCCGGTCCCGGCAAGGGCTTCGACCTCGGGCGCCGGCACAGCCGGGTCAGCGGCCATCCGGAGGTCAAGGGCGAATTCCCGCTCGCCGCCCTGGCCGAGGAGATCGACACCCCCGGGGACGGGCGGGTCCGCGCCGTGCTCGCCGTCGCCGCCAACCCCGTGCTGTCCGCGCCCGACGGCGACCGCCTCGACCGGGCCCTGGCCGGCCTGGACTTCATGGTCGCCGTCGACCCCTACCTGAACGAGACCTCCCGGCACGCCCAGGTGGTGCTGCCCCCGCCGAGGCCCGCGCAGAGCGCCCACCACGACTTCGCGTTCAACGGGTTCGCCGTCCGCAACCAGGTCCGCTACACCCGCGAGGCGCTGCCGCTCCCCGACGGCCGGCCCGACGAATGCGAGATCCTCGCCCGGCTCGTGCTGTGCGTCAGCGGGACGCACGGGGCCGACCCGTCGGCCGTCGACACCCTGGCCATCGACACCGCCCTGGCCAAGGCCGTCGCCGACCCGCACTCACCCGTCCACGGCCGCGACCCGGCCGACCTGGCCGGGCGGCTCCACGGCCGCACCGGTGCCGAACGGCGGCTGGACCTGATGCTCCGGCTCGGCCCGTACGGCGACGGGTTCGGCGCGCCGCGCGCCGCCGGCCCGGAGCAGGCGCCCGGCGGCCTCGGCCTGGAGGTGCTCCTCGCCCACCCGCACGGCATCGACCTCGGTCCGCTCGCGCCGCGCCTCCCGGAACTCCTGCGGACCCGCAGCGGAAAGGTCGAGCTGTGCCCGGAGCCGGTCGTCGCCGACCTGCCCCGGCTGCGCCGCGCCCTGACCGGCCGCCCCGCCGGACTCGTCCTCGTCGGCCGCCGCCATCTGCGGTCCAACAACAGCTGGATGCACAACCTGCCCGCGCTCACCGGCGGCAGCAACCGCTGCACCCTCCAGGTGCACCCGCAGGACGCCGCCCGGCTCGGTCTGACCCACGGCGCGGAGGCCGAGGTGACGGCGGACGGGGGCGGGCTCCGGGTGCCCGTCGAGGTGACCGACGCCGTCCGCGCCGGAGTCGTCAGCCTGCCGCACGGCTGGGGCCACCACCGGCCCGGCACCCGGCTCCGCGTCGCCTCGGCCGACGCCGGAGCCAATGTCAACCAGCTCCTCGACGGCAGCCTGCTCGACCCGCTCTCCGGCACCGCCGTCCTCAACGGCTTCCCCGTGCAGGTGGCCCCCGTGCGCTGAACCTTCCACGCGCACCGCGTTGACCTGGTCTTTTGCGCTTATTGCTCACGCGTCAAGGTCTTGTTCACGCGGAGTTCGGCCCCCTACGGTCATCCGGACCGCCACCGGCGGCTGCCGGGACTGCTCGCCCCCGGTGGAGTTCACGGGCGAACGATTGGTGTCCACCCCATGCTGACAATCCTCGGATTCGTCATGATCGCGGCGTTCCTGACGCTGATCATGACCAAGAAGATGTCCCCGATGGCAGCGCTGGTCCTCATTCCGGCACTGTTCTGCGTCCTCGTCGGGCAGGGCGCCCATCTCGGGGACTACGTGCTCAAGGGCATCGGCGACCTCGCGCCCACGGCCGCGATGCTGATGTTCGCCATCGTCTACTTCGGCGTGATGATCGACGTCGGGCTGTTCGACCCGGTCGTCCGGGTCATCCTGCGGTTCTGCAAGGCCGATCCGATGCGGATCGTCGTCGGCACCGCCGTGCTCGCCGCGGTCGTCTCGTTGGACGGCGACGGCTCCACCACCTTCATGATCACGGTGTCCGCGATGCTGCCGCTCTACCGGCGGCTGAAGATGAGCCTCGTCGTGATGACCGGCGTCGCCGCGACCGCGAACGGCGTCATGAACACCGTGCCGTGGGGCGGCCCCACCGCCCGTGCCGCGACCGCGCTCAAGCTGGACGCCGGCGACATCTTCGTCCCGATGATCCCCGCCCTCGGCGTGGGGCTGGTCTGCGTGTTCGTCCTCGCCTACGTCCTCGGGCTGCGCGAGCGGAAGCGCCTCGGCCTGCTCAGCCTCGACGGGCCGGCCGAGGAGGCCCCCGGCCGGGTGACCGAGAAGACCGCCGAGCAGGAGACGGAGGAGCAGGGCGAACCCGTGCTCGTCGGCGCCGGAGCAGGCCCGGGAGCCGGTGCCGGTGCCGCCGCAGGAGAGGACGGCACCGGGACGCCCGCACAGCGCGGCACCGGCGGAGCCGGGACGGCCGGCGGCACCGACGCCGACCGCGACGACGCCCCCACGGACGCCGTCCTCGACCCGCACCGCGCCACGCTCCGCCCCAAGCTCTACTGGTTCAACGCCGCCCTGACTCTCGCCCTGCTCGCCCTGCTCATCCTGCAGACGCTGCCCATCCCGGTGCTGTTCCTGCTGGGCGCGGCCATCGCGCTGACCGTCAACTTCCCCCACATGCCCGACCAGAAGGCCCGGGTCGCCGCCCACGCGGAGAACGTCCTCAACGTCTCCGGCATGGTCTTCGCCGCCGCCGTGTTCACCGGCGTCCTCACCGGCACCGGCATGGTCGAGCACATGGCCCGGTACGTCGTCGACGCCGTCCCCGACGGCATGGGCCCGCACATGGGTCTGGTCACCGGCCTGTTGAGCATTCCGTTCACCTACTTCATGTCCAACGACGGCTTCTACTTCGGCATCGTGCCGATCCTCGCCGAGGCCGGCGCCGCCCACGGCGTGGCCCCCGTCGAGATCGCCCGCGCCTCGCTCGTCGGCCAGGCCCTCCACATGTCCAGCCCCCTCGTCCCGGCCGTCTACGTCCTGGTCGGCATGGCCAAGGTGGAGTTCGGCGACCACACCCGGTTCACGGTGAAGTGGGCGGCGCTCACCTCGCTGGTGGTCCTGGCCGCCGGACTGCTCTTCGGCATCATCTGATGGCACTCCCGGATACGGGGCCCGGCAGGGGCTGGCTGCTGCGCCTGGTCATCGCCTTCTCGTTCGCGCAGGGGGCGGTGTCCATGGCGCGGCCCGCCGTCTCCTACCGGGCCCTCGCACTGGGCGCCGACGCCCGCGCCGTCGGCGTCATCGCCGGGGTCTACGCCCTGCTGCCGCTGTTCGCCGCGGTCCCGCTGGGGCGCAGAACCGACCACGGCCGCTGCGCCCCGCTGCTGCCCACCGGCGTCGCGCTCATCGCGGCCGGCTGCGCGCTCAGCGGGACCGCCGGGTCGCTGGCCGCCGTGGCCGCCTGGAGCGGGGTGATGGGACTGGGCCACCTCTGCTTCGTCATCGGCGCCCAGAGCATCGTCGCCCGGCAGAGCGGGCCGGCCGAACAGGACCGGAACTTCGGGCACTTCACCATCGGCGCCTCGTTCGGCCAGCTCGTCGGCCCGGTCGCGGCGGGCTTCCTGGTCTCCGAGCACAGCGGACGGATGGGACCCACCAGCGCCACGGCCCTGCTGGCCGCCGCCGCGGTCGCCGCGGTCTCGGTCACCTCGCTCTGGCGGATCGAACACCGCACCGGGCGCCGGGACCGGGCGCCGGGCGAAGCCGCCGCCGGCCGGGTGCCCGTCCACCGCATCCTGCGCACCCGCGGCGTCCCCGCCGGGATCTTCACCAGCCTCGCCGTGCTCTCCGCGACCGACATCCTCACCGCCTACCTCCCCGTCATCGGCGAACACCGGGGCATCGCCCCGGCCACCATCGGAGTGCTGCTCAGCCTGCGCGCCGCGGCGACGATCGCCTGCCGCCTCGTCATGACCCCGATGATCCGGCTCGTCGGCCGCACCGCCCTGCTGGCCGGGAGCTGCCTGCTGGCCGCGCTGCTCTGCGGCAGCATCGCCGCGCCGCTGCCCGTCCCGGTGCTGGCCGGGGTGCTGGTCGCCCTCGGCTTCTGTCTCGGCGTCGGGCAGCCGCTGTCGATGACCACCGTGGTCCGGGCCGCTCCCGCCGGATCCCGCTCCACCGCGCTCGCCCTCCGGCTGACCGGCAACCGGCTCGGACAGGTCGCCGCGCCCGCCGGGGCGGGACTGCTGGCCGGAATCGCCGGTACGGCCGCCCCGTTCGTCACCCTCGGCCTGCTGCTCCTCGTCTCGGCGGGAGCCGCGGCGCGCCCGGGCGGCCCGGCGCCGCCGCCTGCCGCGCCGGACGCGGACCCGGGCCCGGAGCGGGAACCGGCGGGCCGGGCCGCGCCCGGCTCCGGGCGGGAGACCGCGTCCCGAGGCGAGCACCGGCCGGACTCCGCGGGGTCCGGCCGGACGGTGTGAGGGCCGGGCCGGGTTCCCGCAGGCCGGGAGGAGTGGAACGCTGGGAGATCCACGTTCCGGATGCGGCCACCGCGACCGGATCCGGCGGCGTGTGCCGGAGCCGGGGGCGCGTGCCGGATCCGGGGGTATGCCCCGGTCCACGCCCGCCCCCCGGGCGCGGGCCATGCCGGCCCCCGGGGCGCGGTCCACCCCCGCCCCCGATCACGGGTGCCCCGGACCGGATCACCCTGGCGCAATAAAACTACCGCCGCTAGTTTGGTCCGTACCCAGCAGTCTGCCCCGGAAGGACGCACGATGAAGGCCCATGACGGGATGTACCTCGACGGCGACTGGCGGCCGTCCGCCGGCACCGAGACGATCGAGGTGGTGAACCCGGCAGACGAGCAGGTCATCGGTGTGGTCCCGGCCGGGACCCCCGCCGACGTCGACGCCGCCGTACGCGCCGCCCGTGCCGCGTTCCCCGGCTGGGCCGCCACCCCGCCCGCCGAGCGGGCGGCCCGGCTCACCGCCCTGCGCGACGCCCTCGCGGCCCGCCGGGACGAGATCGCCGACACCGTCACCGCCGAACTGGGCGCGCCGCTGGGCTTCTCCCGCGCCGTTCACGCCGATCTGCCCATCGCGGTCGCCGGCAGCTACGCCGAGCTCGCCGCCTCGTACGCCTTCGAGGAGAAGGTGGGCAACTCCACCGTGCTGCACGAGCCGGTGGGCGTCGTCGGCGCGATCACCCCGTGGAACTACCCGCTGCACCAGATCGTCGCCAAGGTCGCCCCGGCCCTCGCCGCGGGCTGCACCGTGGTGCTCAAACCCGCCGAGGACACCCCGCTGGTCGCTCAGCTGTTCGCCGCGGCCGTGCACGAAGCGGGCCTGCCCGCCGGGGTGTTCAACCTGGTCACCGGCGTCGGCCCGGTCGCCGGGCAGGCCCTGGCCGCGCACGAGGACGTCGACCTCGTCTCCTTCACCGGCTCCACCGCCGTCGGCCGGCGGATCGGCGCGGCGGCCGGCGGCGCCGTCAAGCGGGTCGCCCTGGAACTCGGCGGCAAGTCCGCCAACGTCATCCTGCCCGGCGCCGACCTCACCCGCGCCGTCAAGGTCGGCGTGGCGAACGTCTTCGCCAACTCCGGCCAGACGTGCAGCGCGTGGACCCGGATCCTGGTGGACGCCGACCGCTACGACGAGGCGGTCGAGCTCGCCGCGGCCGCCGCGGCGAAGTACGTCCCCGGCGACCCGCGGGACGAGACCTCCCGGCTCGGCCCGGTCGTCAACGCCCGGCAGCGCGACCGCGTCCGCGGGTACATCGAGCGGGGCGTGGCGGAGGGGGCGCGCCTCGTCGCCGGCGGCCCGGGCGCCCCCGAGGGCAGGGAGACCGGCTACTACGTCCGGCCCACCGTCTTCGCGGACGTCACCCCGGAGATGACCATCGCGCAGGAGGAGATCTTCGGCCCGGTCGTGGCGATCCTGAAGTACCGGGACGAGGAGGACGCCCTGCGGATCGCCAACGGCACGGTGTACGGCCTCGCGGGCGCGGTCTGGTCGGACGACGAGGAGGAGGCGGTCGCCTTCGCCCGCCGCCTCGACACCGGACAGGTCGACATCAACGGCGGCCGCTTCAACCCGCTGGCGCCGTTCGGCGGTTACAAGCAGTCCGGGGTGGGCCGGGAGCTGGGCGTGCACGGCCTCGCCGAGTACCTGCACACCAAGTCACTGCAGTTCTGACGGGCCCCGGCTCGACTCGACTCGGCCCGATCCGGATCGAATCGCCCCGCTCCGGCCCGTTGCGCCGTCCCGGCCCCCGTCCCGTGCGGGGCCCAGGACCGGGGCCACCGCGACGGGGCCCGTCGCCCCCGGGATCACCCCTCCGCCCCGGGGAGCAGCCTCCCCCTGTCCCACACCCCGTCTCCCGCCCTCATCCGCCGCCCGAAGGAGAACCCGTGGTCCGCGCCGCCATCCTGCCCGCCGTCGACGCACCGCTCGTCGTCGAGGAGATCGAGCTGCCCCCGCCCGGCCCCGGCCGCGTACGGGTGCGGCTCGCGGCGGCCGGAGTGTGCCACTCCGACCTGTCGCTCTCCAACGGCACCCTGCGCCAGCCCGTCCCCGCCGTCCTCGGCCACGAGGGCGCGGGCACAGTGGTCGCCGTCGGCGACGGCGTCACCACCGTCGCCGACGGTGACCGGGTGGTCCTCAACTGGGCGCCCTCCTGCGGCGACTGCCACTACTGCGGCCTCGACGAGCCCTGGCTGTGCGCCGACGCCCTGGCCGGCGCCGGCGAGCCGTACGCCCGCACCGCCGACGGCCGCGAGTTCCACCCGGGCCTGGGCACCGCCGCCTTCGCCGAGGAGACGGTCGTCCCGGCCTCCGCCGTGCTGCCGCTGCCGCACGGCGTCCCGCTCACCGAGGCGGCGCTGCTCGGCTGCGCCGTTCTCACCGGCTACGGCGCCGTTCACCACGCGGCGGCGGTACGCGAGGGCGAGTCGGTCGTGGTCCTCGGCGTCGGGGGAGTGGGCCTGTCCGTCATCCAGGCGGCCCGGATCGCCGGCGCGGGAGCCGTGATCGCCGTGGACGTCTCCCCGGAGAAGGAGGAACTCGCCCGGAAGGCCGGCGCCACCGGCTTCCTGGTGTCGGCACCCGACACGGCCAAGCGGATCCGCCAACTCACCGGACGCCACGGCGCCGATGTCGCCGTCGAGTGCGTGGGCCGGGCCGAGACGATCCGCACCGCCTGGGACTCGACCCGGCGCGGGGGCAGGACCACGGTGGTCGGCATCGGCGGCAAGGACCAGCTGGTCTCCTTCTCCGCCCTGGAGATCTTCCACTTCGGCCGCACCCTCTCGGGCTGCGTCTACGGCAACTGCGACCCGGCCCGCGACCTCCCGGTGCTCGCCGAACACATCCGCGCGGGCCGACTCGATCTGAGCACCATGGTCACCGACCGGATCGCCCTCGACGGCATCCCCGCCGCCTTCGACACCATGCTCGCCGGCCGCGGCGGGCGCACACTGGTGGTCTTCTGACCCGACAGGAAGAGGCGAAGCCATGGCATCAGCGGACCAGGGGCCGCGGCTGCGCGCGGTATCGGATCTCGCTCCGGCTCGCTGGATCGAGTCCCGGACCGGCGATTTCCATGCCGGAGTCCACGCGCTGCTGCCGTCCGGATTCGCCGCGTACGCACGGGTGTTGCACCCGGTCGAGGCGTCCGGTGGCACGTTCCTGCGGTGGGCCGAGGCCGCCGAGCGGGCCGGCCGCCCCCTGCACTCCCGCGTCCGGTTCGCGGACATCGCCGCCGGTGCCGGGGACGCGGAGCCGTGGCAGGGGTCGTTCGAGGCGGAGCTCCTGCCCGCACTGTGCGAGGTGCTGAGCGCACACACCACCACACCGGAAGCCTGCTACCTGGGGCTCTGGGACGGCTGGGGCTGGCTCACCGCCGACGGCCCCCGGGTGCACCTCAGCGGGCGCGCCTACCTGTTGTACGAGGGTCCGGTCGAGGCCGCGACGGACCTGGGGGACCGCGGGGCGGGCTGCTTCCTGCCCCAGTCGCCGAACCTGTGGTGGCCGCGCGACCGGGCGTGGTGCGTCGCCACCGACGTCGACCTCGACTCCACCTATGTCGGCGGACCGGCCTCACTGATCGAGGAGTTGACCGGCAGCTCGCGCCTGGAAGCGGTGCGAGCGGAGCTGTCCGATCCGCTGAGCTGACACCGGGGGCGACTACCAGGGTCCACCGGCTGTGATACTGGTGGGCTCGCCTATTCAACTGTCGCCAGTCCCTCATTGAGCCCAGCCCTTTGGTGACTGCATGTGGCTTCCAGGGAGCTGGCTCCACGAAATCCCACATGCCCGCCACTGGCGAGTTGTGTGGCCCCGGCAGTCACCTTCTGGCCGCTGCTGACAGCGCGAAGGCGGTACGCGGGTCCCGGGCTTCAGACTCCCGCTCCTCACATCCGTGGACTTGCCCTAAGGTTCCGGATCGGGGCGAGGCGGGGCCACAGCGCGGCGAGACCGGCGGCGAGACCGGCGGCCAGGGTGGCGTGGTTGCTCGGGAACGACCAGTCCCCCGCTCCGGGGCATTCCGCGACGAGTTCGGCGCCTGCGCGTAACGCACGGCAGGGACGCTCCTCGTCCACGACGAGCTTCACCGCTTCGCTCACCGCATAGGCCGCGACGGTCCCGAGACCGGTCAGGACGGATCCGGCGACCTCCCGTGCGTCTTTGCGGCGGATCGCCGTCCACCACATCCAGACCAGCAACATTCCGAGGATCACCAAAGTGCCCTCGGTGGCCACTTCCAGGAGCGGGCCCAGCCACGACGGTGCATCCGCCGCCCCGGCCGTCGACCGGTATGCGGACGCCGAAGCTCCCCCCGTGACCTCGACAGCACCAGCCTCGCCCAGCCCACCTGGGGACAGCCAAGTGACGACTCCTGCCCCCACGCCCAGGGCGGCCAACGCGCCGAGCAGCCGGCCGGCGCGGATCTTCTTTCGCGGTTCTCGTTCCATGAGGACCGAACGTAGAAGCGGGAACAGCCGGGAACCCGAGCCGAACGGCAATACCCGCCCTTGACGATCGTCAGGGTTGACGGCTCTGGGCACCTTCGTTCCGCGTCACCGGACACACACCCCGACCTTCCACCGGGGAAGTCATCAAGGCCGCCCGCGACCTCCTGCGCCTGACCCCCGGCCGCTCGATCACTTCGAGCGCCAAGCTGCTGGGCGTCTCCCCGGGCACCCTCTGCAACCACATCCCCGACCTCCGGGAGTTGCGCGCCGGCGCGGTCCCCCACCAGCGATGCCTACCGGCAGGTGCCGATCGCACTAGGATCGAAACGGGTCTTCATCGCCGGGCAGGTTGCCCTGGGACGCGGAAGGGGGCACGGTCGGCGAAGGTGACCTCACCGCACAGGTCGAGCACTGCTACCTCAGCATCGGGATCGCGCCGGCCGAGGTGGGCGGCTCCTTCGACGACGTGGCGAAGCTGCCCTTGTACGTCGTTGACTGGGCCCCCGACAAGATGCCCCTGCTCCTGGATCTCCCGGGCGGCCGCGAAGCTGGGAGTCGCATGGCGAACCTGGGCGTTCACCGGCGCGCTCAGGCCGCTCCCAGCCCGGATGTCTTGCAGGGTGTGCCCCGAGAGCCCTTGGTGAGGCACAGCAGCAGCTTGACGGCCGTACCTTCCCGAAGGTTGCGCGTCCTTGTAGTGCACTTCCCCTTCCCGCCCACATGCACTACCCGTGCGAGGGCGTTGCTCTCCGAGTCCACAAGCCAGGCACTGACGCCGAAACCGTCATCGTCTCCATCGCAGACCCTGACCAGGTCTCCGTTCGACTTGAACTCGCCCGCCCCGCTGAACCCGGGAGGCGGCTGGAACCCCAGGTTGACCTTTGTCCAACCGATGTCGGTACCGGCGTAGGCAGGGGTGGCGCAGACGGCGACTCCGATCAGCGCGGCGGCCGCGACGGCGGCAGAGGCTCGCTTGGTGATGCCCATGTCTTCCTTCCCTCTACAACGCTTGCCTTCCGCCAAGTTGAGCGGGGCAACGTCAATCGGTGACATGGCATCAGAGTGTCGGGTGGAGGGCTGGAGTGTCGTTAGCGGACAGTTTCCGGTCTGTTGGCAATCCGTCCACTACTCACGGGAGTGCAACGCCACCTTGTCCCGGTAGTCCCGGGGCGGGATGCCGTAGGCGGTTCGGAAGGCGCGGGTGAAGTCGGCGGCGCGGGGAAAGCCCCAGCGGGCGGCGATGACGTGGACGGGACGGTCGCGCAGGCCCGGATCGGTCAGGTCGCGGCGCGCGTGTTCCAGGCGCTGGCGGCGGATCCAGGCCGCCACGGTCTCTGCCTCGGGTTCGAAGAGGCGGTGCAGGTGGCTGAGGGAGATGTGGTGTGCGGCGGCAATGCTGCGGGGTGTGAGCTGCGGGTCGTGCAGGTGCGTCCGGACGAAGGCACGGATGCGCAGGACGAGCGTGTGCCGGCGCGTCTCGGGCGGGAGTGACCGGTCCGCCTCCAGAGCGTGGGCGAACAGCGCGGACAGCAGATCGACCATCACGGCTCCGAGCCGGGGCCCGTCGGCGGGCCGGTAGGCATCGGTGCCGTTCGCCAGCTGGGTGAGCAACTGCGCGAGCAGCAGGCCGAATCCCTCCAGGGCCGACAGTGGCAGACCGGCCGCCCGGTCGAGCTGCCGGCCGGCCAGCGGCAGCACCGACTTGGGGACCTCCAGCCCCACTCCGGTGTGCAGGCCTGAACCGTCGCCCCCGTACACGTCGACAGGCCGCGAGGTATCGACCACACACAGGCTGTCCGGGCCGTACACACACTCCTCCCGGCCCCGGTCGGTGCGCAGCGGCCCGCTCAACGGCAGGGAGAGGTGCAGACCCTCGGGATCCGACTGCCGGATCAGCCTCGGGGTCCGGCGAAAGCACACCGGCTGGAACGTGGTCGGCCACACGGACACGACACCGAGGTCCAGCAGCCGCTGAGAGGCCCTGAAGTCCGCCCGGTGGTCGCTGAGCAGCTCCAAGGGCGCATGCGTCTGGCCGACCAGCTCGCGCCAGTGGTCGAACCGGTCCGCCGCCGGAACGTCCTCGCTTCGGAACACCGTCTCGGTCAGCATGCCCCCATCATCCCCTCCGAGAAGACCGCCTCCCAGACGTGAATGCGACGCGGTGCCGCATCGGGTCCGAGCGTGCCTCGCGGCCGGTCAAGACCCACGTTCCGCATCGGGTTCGAGCGCGCCCCGCGGCCTCCCGGTCAGGACTCACGTTCCGTCGAGAGGCGGTCATGTGACCGGTACGCCAACGGCTTCTCGGCCACGTCCATCACCGCCCCGCCGGCATCGTCCCGGCGCCGCCGGCGGCCCGGTCGAGGAGTGCGGCGAGGACCGGCTCGGCGTGCGTCCACAGCAGCGCGCCGCCCGCACCGGGAACAACCCGGCGCCGGGCGCCGGGAATACGGTCGGCCAGCCGTGCCCCGGCATCGGGGGAGTGGCCGGTGTCCCGCTCGCCGTACCAGATGTCGACCGGGACGGAGATGCCGTCGAGGGCGAACGGCCACCGCCCCATGGCCAGCACCGTGTCCCGGGCGTAGCCCTCCCCGCCCTGAGCGAAGCCCTCGTCCAGGGCCCGGCGGTAGGCCGCCGCGAAACCGGGCTCCCGGTACACGGCGAGGTCGCACTCCGGACTCCCGGCCATCACCCTGTCCCGCATCGCCTCCGCGCCGAACCCCGCGAAGAACTTCTCGGCCCCGCCCGGATCGCACGCAACCCGCTCCACGAGGCCCCGCAGTTCCGCCGGCAGCACCGGGGCGAACTCCGGCGCGGCGACCTCGTCCGCGCCGGAGACGACGGCCAGCGCGGACACGACGCCCGCCGCGGCACAGGCGAGAGCGAACGGCGCGCCCTGCGAGTTCCCGACGACGGCCGGACGCCCCAGCCCGCGCAGCACGGTGAGTTGCCGCAGGTCGGCGGCGAAGTCGGCGAAGGACCGGCCGGGCGCGGGGGTCGACGCGCCGAGCCCCGGACGGTCCACCGAGACCAGCCGCACGCCCAGCGACTCGGCCGCGCCCGCGCCGAGCCCGAGCCACCGGCTCGTCGCCGCACCCGGACACAGCACCACGGGCGTCCCGTCCTCCGGCCCCCACTCGGCCCAGCCGAGCATTCGTCCGTCGGGCAGCCGGCTCCGACCGAGCCTGGCGGGTTCATCAGCATACGCATTCATGATCGCCAGCATGGCCGGAGCAGGGGTCGCTGCGCACGGAATATCGCCCGGCTCCGATCACCTCGCGCGGCGGTGAGTTCGCCATGGCGCGACCGTGATCCGTTGCCCGTGCTCTCCCGTGCTCTGCGGAGACGGCGCAGCCGCGGTGCCGGCACGGCTGCCGCTTCCCGTTCCCGGCGGCCTCGGACCTCCGGCCCGGCCACCCGGTGTCGGGCCTCCCGGTCCCGGTCTCGGACCATCCCGCCGCGGACCATCCGGCCTCGGACGACCCCAGACCGCCCGGCCTCAGACCGCCCGCCCTCAGCCCGGCCGCACCTGCTCGAACTGCAGCGCCAAGCCGTCCACCAGCGCCGTCAGCCCTGCCTCGAAGGCGCCCTCGTCCACCTGCTGTTGATGCTCGGCCAGCAGATGTGCCTGACCGAGGTGCGGATAGTCGGCCGGATCGTAGGCCGCGGCGTCGTCCACGAAGCCGCGGGCGAACGAACCGAGCGCCGAGCCCGCCACGAAGTAGCGCATCAGCGCCCCGATCCGGGTCGCTTGTGCGGGCGGCCAGCCCGCGCCGACCATCGCGCCGAACACCGCGTCCGCCATGCGCAGTCCGGCCGGCCGGCGGCCGGGACCCTGCGCGAGGAACGGCACGATGTTGGGGTGCGTGGTGAGCGCGGCGCGGTAGGAGCGTCCCCAGGCCAGCAGCGCGCTCCGCCAGTCCGTGCCGTCCTCGAACATCGACAGGTCGACCTGCCCGACGACCCGGTCCGCGACCGCGTCCAGGATTTCGTCCTTGACCGCGAAGTGGTTGTACAAGGACGGCCCGCTGACCCCGAGTTCCGCTGCCAGCCGCCGCGTCGACACCGCCTGAAGCCCCTCCGCGTCGGCCAGCGCGAGCGCGGTGGTGACGATGCGGTCGCGGCTGAGCAGGGGCTTGCGGGGACGTGCCATGCGGCACATAGTAGAGGCGGCCATAAACTAGCGCTGCTAATTAAAGCGCTGCGCATGAACGGGAGGGGTCCGCGTGAACCTGGAGTTGTCCGAGGAGCAGGCCGCCGTCCGCCGGCTCGCCCGGGACTTCGTCGACCGCGAGATCACCCCGAACGCCGCCGCCTGGGACCGGGCGGAGAGCGTCGACCGCGGCATCGTGAAGCAGCTCGGCGAGCTGGGCTTCCTCGGGCTCACGATCCCCGAGGAGTACGGCGGCTCGGGCGGTGACCACCTGGCGTACGCCCTGGTCACCGAGGAGCTGGGCCGGGGCGACTCCGCGGTCCGCGGCATCCTCTCCGTCTCCCTCGGCCTGGTGGCGAAGTCGGTCGCGGCCTGGGGGGAGCGAGGAGCAGAAGCGGGAATGGCTGCCGCGGCTCTGCTCCGGTGCGGCCCTCGGCTGCTTCGGCCTGACCGAGCCGGGGACCGGCTCCGACGCCGCCGCCCTCACCACCCGTGCGGTCCGCGACGGCGACGGCTATGTGATCGACGGCGGCAAGACGTTCATCACCAACGGCACCTGGGCCGATGTCGTACTGCTCTTCGCCCGCACCGGCGAGGACGCCGGGCACCGGGGGATCAGCGCGTTCCTCGTCCCGGCCGGCACCCCGGGGCTCACGCGCCGGGAGATCCACGGCAAGCTCGGACTGCGCGGCCAGGCCACCGCGGAACTGGTCCTCGACGGCGTCCGGGTGCCCGTCTCGGCCATGATCGGCCCCGCGGGCAAGGGATTCTCCGTCGCCATGTCGGCGCTGGCCAAGGGCCGGATGTCGGTCGCGGCGGGCTGCGTCGGACTCGCCCAGGCGTGCCTGGACGCCGCCGTGGGGTACGCGGGCGAGCGCGAACAGTTCGGCACCCCCATCGCGGGCCACCAGCTCGTCCAGGAACTCATCTCCGACATCGCGGTGGACGTCGACGCGGCCCGCCTGCTGACCTGGCGGGTCGCGGACCACATCGACCGGGGGCTGCCGTTCGCCACCGAGTCCTCCGTCGCCAAGCTGTACGCGAGCGAAGCGGCGGTGCGCTGCGCCAACAACGCGCTCCAGGTCTTCGGCGGCTACGGCTACATCGACGAGTGCCCCGTGGGCAAGCTGCTGCGCGACGCCCGGGTGATGACCCTCTACGAGGGCACCAGCCAGATCCAGAAGCTCCTCATCGGCCGCGCCCTCACCGGCGTCGGGGCCTTCTGACCCGGGGGCGGGCTGCCCTCGCCGCCACACCCCGAGCACCTCTAAGCGCTTGCTCACCTTCGGGGTATGGTGTACGTCCTGTCAGCGGACGGACCGCCGAAGGACGGGAGAAACGGGGCGTGGGTGCCATGGGCGGCGAGGAGCAGCAGACCGGGGCCTGGGCGGACATCAGCCCCGACGCGGCCAGGCGGCTGGTGATCGCCGCCGTCGAGGCTTTCGCCGAACGCGGCTACCACGCCACCACCACCCGCGACATCGCTGGCCGCGCCGGGATGAGCCCCGCCGCCCTCTACATCCACTACAAGACCAAGGAAGAGCTGCTCTTCCAGATCAGCCGGGTCGGCCACCAGCTCTCGCTGCGGATCCTCCAGGACGCGGCGGAGAGCGCGGGCACCCCGGCCGACCGGCTGGCCCGGGCCGTCCGCGCCTTCGTCCGCTGGCACGCCGAGCACCACACGACGGCCCGGGTGGTGCAGTACGAGCTGGGCGCGCTCTCCGAGGAGCACTACACCGAGGTCGTCGCCCTGCGGCGGCGCACCGACGGCGCGGTGCGCTCCATCATCGAAGCCGGGGTGGACACCGGCGACTTCGACGTCCCCGACGTGCCGGGCACCACCCTCGCGGTCCTGTCGCTCTGTATCGACGTGGCCCGCTGGTTCAACACCGAGGGCCGCCGCACCCCCGACGAGGTCGGCGACCTGTACGCGGCCCTGGTGCTGCGCATGGTGGGGGCGAGCGGGTAGGGCCCCCGAAGATCCACCCGCAGCCCGGCCCCATTCGCAGCCCGGCCCCATTCGCAGCCCGGGCCCACCTGCAGCCCGGGCCCACCTGCAGCCCGGGCCCACCCGCAGCCCGGCCCCCCTCGCAGCCCCGACCCACTCGCAGCCTGCGGCCCACCCGGCCCGGGCACACCCATGGCCCGGGCCCACCCCGTCGCCCGCCGGCATCAGCTCACCGGCGGACGGGGCCGTCCCGGCTGCCGGTACTGGAATTCGGACGGCGCGCGGCGCGACGGCCGTGCGGGCAGGGCCGTCAGGTGTCATCTGCCGCCGGAGGCTCGGCGACGGCGAAGGCGCCGGCGCTCGCGGCGAGGGCGGCGGTTCGGGCCGCCTGGCCCGGCAGGTGCGGGTCGGGCGGCGTCCGGAGGAGCACCAACTGGTGGTACAGCGGCGCCGTGGCGGCGAGGAGCAGGCGCCGGGCGTCGGTGCGCGGCGGGAGTTCGCCGCGCCGTACGGCGCGGTCGACGGTGACCTCGCAGCGGGTGTACCGGTCCTCCCAGAGCCGCTGTTGGGCCTGGGCGGCTTCCTCGGAGCGGAACGAGGCGGCGATCAGCGCGGCGACGATCGGCGGCTGCGCCGTCAGGGCCGTGTGGATCTCCTGGTTCAGCGCTGTGAGGTCGCCCTCCAGCGAGCCGGTGTCCGGCGGCTGCCAGTCGTCGTCGCTCGCCGCGTCGAGGACGTCGGCGAGCAGACCTCCGACGTCCCTCCAGCGCCGGTACACCGTGGTCCGGTGCACACCCGCGCGGGCGGCCACGGCTTCCACGGTGAGCCCGTCGAAGCCGTGTTCGCCGAGCTCAGCGAGTGCCGCGTCGAGTACCTGCGTGCGGATACGGGCGGTGCGGCCGCCGGGCCGGCGCCGGGCCGACGGCCGCCGGGTGTCTTCCGGGCCCGGGGCTTCGGGAGTCATCGCTGGAAATCCGATTGCTCAGGGGAAGGCGTTGTGGCAGCATCTTAACGCATCAGTTGTCGCACTAGTGGAGTGATCGATGCTCATTCGAAGCGTTCGCCCGACCATCCGGCCCTCGACGGCCGTCTCGTCCCCGAATGCTTCGGAGTTTTTGTATGCCTGCACAGATCACCGCGCTCGCCGTCAGCAAGTCCTTCAACGACAGGCTCGTCCTTGACTCGGTGACCTGCTCGCTCCCCGTGGGCGAGCGCACCGGGATCATCGGTGAGAACGGATCCGGCAAGACCACCCTGCTGCGCCTGCTCGCCGGGCGTGAACGCCCCGATCAGGGCGAGATCGTCGTCCAGGCGGCCGGCGGCGTCGGCTACCTCGCCCAGGACGAGCGCCTGGACCCCCGAGTGACGGTCCGGCAGATCATCGACCGGGCCCTGAGCGACCTGCGCGCCGTCGAGCGGCGCATGGGCCGTCTGGAAGCCGCGATGGCCGAGGGCGACGAGTCCGTTCTGGCCGAATACGGCGAACTGATGACCGTCTTCGAGCTGCGCGGCGGCTACGACGCCGACGCCCGGGTGGAACGTGCGCTGCACGGCCTCGGCCTGGGGCTGGTGGGCCGTGACCGTACCGCGGGCAGTCTGTCCGGCGGAGAACAGGTCCGGCTGCGGCTGGCGGCCGTCCTGGCGGCTTCACCGGAGGTGCTGCTGTTGGACGAGCCGACCAACCACCTCGACGAGGCCGCCCTGCACTGGCTGGAGGAACACCTGCGCACCCGGCGGGGCACCACGGTGACGGTCTCCCACGACCGCCTCTTCCTCGAACGGGTCGCCACCGGCCTGCTGGAGGTGGACGCCGACCGCCGCCGCGTCGTCCGGTACGGCAACGGCTACACCGGCTACCTCGCCGAGAAGACGGCCGCCCGGCAGCGCTGGGTCCAGGCGCACGACCAGTGGCGGGCCGACATCGACCGGCAGCGCGAGGCCGTCGCGACCACCGCCCGTCAGGTGGCCCCCGGCCGTCCGATGAAGGACCGCAACAAGATGGCCTACGGCCGGGCGGCCGGCCGCGTGCAGCAGTCGCTCGCCGGCCGGGTGCGCAACGCCGAGGAACGGCTGCGCCGCCTCCTCGCCGACCCGGTCCCGGCCCCGCCGGAGCCGCTGCGCTTCACCCCCGTCCTGCGGGCCCGCCGCGTGCGGGGCGCCGTACTCGACGCGGCCGACGTCGCCGTCACCGACCGGCTCGACCGCACGAGCCTCACCGTCGCGGCGGGCGAACATCTGCTGATCACGGGGGCGAACGGAGCGGGCAAGAGCACCCTGCTCGGCGTCCTGGCCGGCGAAGTCGCCCCCGACAGCGGGGGCGTCACCCGCCGCGGCAGGATCGGCCACCTCCCCCAGGAGCCGCGTCCCGGGGAACCGGACGAAACCGTGCTGGCCGCCTTCGCCCGCGGACGGGCGGGGGAGGCCGCGGAGCACGCCGAACGGCTGCTGTCCCTCGGCCTGTTCGCCCGCGACCAGCTCACGGTGCCGGTAGGCCGGCTGTCCACCGGGCAGCTGCAGCGACTCGCTCTGGCCCGACTGCTCAGCGAGCCCTCGGACGTCCTGCTGCTCGACGAACCCACCAACCACCTCTCGCCCGCCCTCACCGAGGAACTGGAAACCGCTCTGGCCGGCTACAACGGCGCCCTCGTCGTCGTCAGCCACGACCGCCGGCTGCGTCGGCGCTGGCAGGGCACCCACCTGGAACTGCCGGCGAACGCGAAGTCCGGCGCCACGGCTTGAGGGGCACGGCTTTGAGGGGCACGGCCTTGAGGTCCGCGGCCTGAGGGCTGCTCGGCCTCGAGGTCGCGGCCTGAGGTGAGGTCCGCGCCCCGAGGCCCCCAGTCCGAGGCCCCCGACGCCTGAGGTCCGCAGCCGCCCTGCCGGAGGCCCCGGCCCCACAGTCATCTCGCCCTTTTCAGGAAGGAAGACACACGCAATGTCACCTGTTCCCGCCGATATGTCCCCTGTTCCCGCCGACCCGACCGTGGTGCATCCGATGCCCGGCCAGCCGCGCGTGGTGCTGCTGAAGCCGCTGGTCACCTCGCCGCTGATCGAGGTCGGAGAGTTCTCCTACTACGACGACCCCGACGATCCGACCGCCTTCGAGACCCGCAACGTGCTGTACCACTACGGGCCGGAGAAGCTGGTCATCGGGAAGTTCTGCGCGCTGGGGGAGGGCGTGCGGTTCATCATGAATGGCGCCAACCACCGCATGGACGGCCCCTCGACGTTCCCGTTCCCCATCATGGGCGGCTCCTGGGCCGCGCACATGGACCTCATCGCCGGGCTGCCCGGACGGGGCGACACCGTGGTGGGCAACGACGTCTGGTTCGGCTACCGCGCCACGGTGATGCCCGGTGTCCGCATCGGTCACGGAGCGATCATCGCCTCCGGGGCCGTCGTCGTCGATGACGTCCCCGACTACGGCATCGTCGGTGGCAACCCCGCCCGTCTCGTCCGCCGCCGCTACAGCGATGCGGACGTCGACCGCCTCCTGGCCCTGGCCTGGTGGGACTGGCCGCTCCAGCAGATCACCGAACACCTCCGCACGATCATGTCCGGCAGCGTCGACGACCTGGAGACGGCGGCGGCCGGACAGACGGCGGCGGAGGCGCGTCAGGACCCGCCGCCGGGCCGTTGAACGCGCGGCAGAGGACGAACGGGCCCTGCGAAGGCCGGTCCCCTGCTGGGAAGAGCTCCGTGCGGTGAGGCCGAAAGGCTTCACCGCCGCCACCGCGCCCCGCCGCAGGTTCGGCGCGGCGCGGTGGGCGGTCTGCGATCAGGGGTGGCGGCCCGCGAGGACGCAGAACTCGTTCCCCTCCGGGTCGGTGAGGACGACCCAGCTCTGATCGCCCTGGCCGACGTCGGCCCGTCGGGCACCCAGGTCGAGCAGGCGACGGACCTCGTCGTCCTGCTCCCTGTCGGTCGGGTTGACGTCGATGTGGAGCCTGTTCTTGACGGTCTTGCCCTCGGGCACGCTCGCGAAGGTCAACGTCGGTGGCACCGGGCCGGGGCGGTGCTTGCCTTCGGGCGCCATGGGCGAGCCAATGGTGACCAGTCCGTCGTCCTCGTCCTGCACCTCGTAGTCGAGGACCGAACACCAGAACCGGGCGAGACCGCGGGGATCGGCACAGTCGATCGCAAGCTCCGTGAACTTACTGGCCATGTGGGGCCTTCCGGTCGGGTGGTGCGGGTTCGCCACAGGCCACACGCCAATCGCGGTGTTCGGCGGTGCGGCAGGGTCCTTGAAGCCGAACAACGAAGCCGAACAACGGCGATGCGGCGCGGACAGCGGTGCGGCCGTCAAAGATAGAAGCGGCTCACCGTCTCCGCCACGCAGACCGGCTTGTCGCCGCCCTCCCGCTCCACCGTCACCACGGTGGTCAGTTGCACGCCGTCGGTCACCTCGGCCACCTCGGCGATCTTCCCCGTGGCACGCAGGCGGGAGCCGACCGGCACGGGGGAGGGGAAACGGACCTTGTTGGCGCCGTAGTTGATGCCCATCCGGACGCCGTCCACCCGCATCAGCTGCGGCACCAGGGCCGGCAGCAGCGACAGCGTGAGATAGCCGTGGGCGATCGTGGTGCCGAACGGTCCGGCCGCGGCCTTCTCCGAGTCCACATGGATCCACTGGTGGTCGCCGGTCGCGTCCGCGAACAGGTCGATCCGCTTCTGGTCGACCTCCAGCCAGTCGCTCGTGCCCAACTGCTCGCCGACCGCCGCCCGCAGCTCGTCCAGCGACCCGAAGACCCGGGGGTCCGCCATCTCGTACCTCCACCGACATCCGTCATCCGGCATCCGACAACTGTGCGTACTAAGCAGTTGCTCAGCATGCTGCGACAGGGCTCCGCTGTCAACGTCCGCCGACGGGTGCCGCGGCGTGGCGACGTACGCTTGGACGCTGTGCCCCAGATTCCCCGCGACGTCCAGGAACTCAGCGTCGGCCAGGTGTCCGCCCGCAGCGGCGCGGCCGTCTCCGCGCTGCACTTCTACGAGTCCAAGGGGCTGATCAGCAGCCGCCGGACCCCGGGCAACCAGCGCCGGTACAGCAGAGACGCGCTGCGCCGGATCGCGTTCATCCGGGCCGCGCAGCGCGTCGGCATCCCGCTCGCCACCATCCGGGACGCCCTCGCCGAACTGCCCGAGGAGCGCACGCCGAACCGGGAGGACTGGGCCCGGCTCTCCGAGCTGTGGCGCTCCGAACTGGACCGCCGCATCCAGCAGCTCAACCGGCTGCGGGACCACCTGACCGACTGCATCGCCTGCGGGTGCCTGTCGCTGGACACCTGTGTGCTGTCGAACCCGGACGACACCGTCGGCCGGCAGGGCAGCGGCTCCCGCCTGCTGGCCGAGCGCAAGCGCTGAGCACGGGGCGGCCCGGGCCCGGCTGCTGGTCGGCGCGGTGATTCCGGGCCGGGCCGGGGGCCGGGTGGCGTTCGGAATGCGCGTCCGCCGCTGCCCTGTCACTCCACTGCATCGCCGTTCCGCTGCGCTGCCACTCGCGCTTCCGGACGGCAGAGTGAGGATCGCCGTTCCGGAACGCCTCCCCGTCCGTCCGCCCCTCACCACATGGCAGGATGCCGCCCGGCCCACGGCCGGGCCTCCTCCAGCTCCGCCGAGAGGGAGAGCAGTGTCGCCTCGGCGCCGTAGCGGCCGCCGAGCATGACGCCGACCGGCAGCCCGCTCTCCGTCCAGTGCAGCGGCAGGCTGACCGCGGGCTGGCCGGTCGCGTTGTAGAGCGGGGTGAACGGGGTGAACGCGGTGATGGCCGCGAACTCCGCCTCGGGATCCGCGTCGTTGCGCTGGCCGCCGACCGGAGCGGGCGGCTGGGCCAGGGTCGGGGTGAGGATCACGTCGTAGCCGGTTCCGGCCGTCAGCAGCACGTCCTCGACCATCTGGCCGAGCATCCGGAACGCGTACAGCGCGTCCGCGAAGGACTTCGCGGACACCCGGCCGCCGCGCTCCCGCAGATGGCGGGTGAGCGGCATCAGGTGCTCCTCCGCGTCGGCCGGTACCGGACGGGCCAGGGTCATCACGTCCCAGACGGCGGCGAACGCCTGCCGCACCGTGTCGTCGACCGGCAGCTCCAACTCGTCCACCTGGTGGCCGAGTTCCCGCAGCAGCGCCGCCGTGCCGTCCGCCGCGGCCCGGCAGTCCGGGTGCAGTTCCACGCCCGGCACGGGCGGGGTGAGCAGCGAGACGATCCGCAGCCGCGTCTCCGGCCGCCGCCGGGCGTGACCGAGGAAGGTCTCGCCCGGCGGCAGGCCCGGAGCGCCGTACGGGTCGCCGGGCATGGGGCCGGACAGCGCGTCCAGCAGCGCCGCCGCGTCCGCCACGGTGCGGGCGACGGGTCCGGAGGTGCTCAGTCCGCTGATGTCGTGCAGGGTCGGCCCCGAACTGACCCGGCCCCGGCTCGGCTTGATGCCGTAGAGCCCGCACACCGAGGACGGGATGCGGATCGAGCCTGCTCCGTCGCTGCCGTGCGCGAGGGGCGCCAGGCCGCCCGCCACCGCCGCGGCGGCGCCGCCGCTGGATCCGCCCGCCGACCGGTCGAGGTCCCACGGGGTGCGCGCCGGGGGAGCGAGCCGGTTCTCGGTGTAGCAGGGGAGCCCGAACTCGGGGGTGTTGGTCTTGCCGAGCATGACCGTGCCCGCCGCGCGGAGCTTGGTCACCACATGGTCGTCGACCTCCGGGACGTGGTTCCGGAAGGCCTCCGAGCCGAAGGTGCAGCGCACCCCTGCCACCATGCTCAGGTCCTTCACGGGCACCGGGACGCCGTGCAGCGGCGCCAGGCCGTGGCCGTCCCGGCGGGCCGCGACGGCCACGCTCTCGGCGTCGGCGGCCTGCTTGCGCGCGATCTCCGGGGTGACCGTGATGTAGGCGCCGAGGGACGGGTCGAGCCGGTCGATGCGGCTCAGATAGTGCTCGGTGAGCTCCACCGGGGAGAGCGTGCCCTCCCGGATCGCGTCCGCCTGCTCCAGGGCTGTCAGATCGTGCAGCTCGGCCATGCCGTCCGTCCTCTCGCGCGTGGACGGGAATCCTCCCACTACCGATCGGTAACGACCAGACCCGTGGGGGGCCCGGCGGGCTTGACGGACCTGTGACCGGGCATCACCGTCCCAGAGCCGGCCGGGACGAGCCGGCGGAGGAGCTCGGGGCCGACGGGAGTGCCGGGCCGGCTGAGCGCCGGGCCGGCGGGGACGTCGTCCGGACCGGTCCCGTGACCGGTGGAGAAGGGGTGGCCGATGAGCCTGGTCGTCTGTTCGCTCAAGTGGGATCTGGGGACCTCCGGGACGGGCCCCCAGCGGATCAGCTACGACTCCGACGGGTACCACCTGGTGCGCTTCCCCTACGGCCGGACCGGCGAGTCGACGGACCCCTGGGGCATGCACGATCCGGCCCACGGCGGGAGCGAGCCGTCGGTGTACCCCGACGCCCGGTCGGGGCTCATCCACCCCAGCCACGACGGCTGGGGTGTGCTGTCGGCGATGGTGATCTGGCAGCCCGACACCCGGCCGAGCGAGTTCCGGGCCCGGTTCGTCCGGGACCCGCTCGGCCAGAGCACCGGGTACGACTCCACGGGGACCTGCGACTCCGCGCACACCGGTGGCAGCCAGTTCCGCACCTACATGTGGCAGTTCGCCGTCAAGCGCGGCACGCCGGTCGGTCTGAAGGTGACCGCGCGGGGCAGCGACGACCGGCGGATCGCCGTGCCCGTCACGCTGGCCGAGTTCAAACTCGCCATCCACACCGACGTCCTGCTGCCCGGCTCCGACGCCGAGTACGACGGCGGACGGGCTGACGGGTCCGCGCCTGCCGCGTGACGGTCCGGGGCGGGACGTGCCGGGGTATTCCCGGCGTCAGGAAGCGGTGGCCAGCGTGCCGAGTCTGGATCTCTTGGCCTCGGCCAGCGCCTCGACGGTCAGCGCGGGTTCGGGTACGACGATGCCGCAGCCGGTGCAGACCGGGCCCGAACTCGGATGGTGGTCCAGGCCGCCGCGCCACACGATCCGGTCCGTGGCGCACACCGGGCACGCGGTGCCCGCCTCCGACTCCAGCGCGCCGATGATGCGGCGCAGCACGTCCGGCAGGGGAGCGGACGGATGGACCAGCGGGTCGTCGCACCAGGCCACGCCGCACCCGCCCCAGGTGCAGCGGTGCCAGTCGTCCAGGGGGACGGGCTTCCTGATGCCCTCGTGCTTCTCGCGCCGGCGCCGGGCCGCGAACTCCACCTCGTACGCGAGCCACACGGTCCGGGCCTCCTCCAGTTCCTCCAGTGCGGCCACCAGCCGCCCCGGGTCGGCCTGTCGG
Source organism: Streptomyces sp. bgisy100 (assembly GCF_057709105.1). Lineage (NCBI taxonomy): Bacteria > Bacillati > Actinomycetota > Actinomycetes > Kitasatosporales > Streptomycetaceae > Streptomyces > Streptomyces sp. bgisy100. The sequence goes on along the minus strand of NZ_JBYITE010000032.1, from coordinate 19,213 downwards.
TCCTCGGTGCCGACTCCGGCCCGGGCGCACAGATGGTGCCAGGTCGCCCGGTGTCCGTAGGGGGCGAATTTCTCCAGGCACTTGCGCAGTGCGGTGCGCCGCCGACGGGTCTCGACCCGGGGGTCGCGCACATGCTCCGCGAGACTTCTGAATCCGGCCATCCTTGCCACCTCCGTCGCTGGTACTTCGGCGATGAGGAATGGACGTACGGCACCCCCATCCGGATCCATCGAACTGTTGTCCCGCGTACCCGTGGCGTTCTCCGGTATTCGTGGTGATTCAGAAGAGGTGACGGCTGCTCGTCTTCCGGCTGTGGCGTACCGCAATTGACGTGCTCCCTTGCCTGAAGTCCAGGCATTCCGGCCTGGGTCGTGTGCCCCTTCCGGGGCCTAAGGCAGGTCCTCGGACAGCCCGTCAAGGGGAAGCCGGCGAAGTCGTACTGCGGCGCCGGTGACCTGGGCGCTTGCCGCGACACCCTGCTCGGCGCGCTGAAGCAGGCGGCCGGGAAGAGCCCGCCGACGTCCACCCGGGCGACGCCGACTGCAAGGCCGGCGACCAGTGGTGCGCGGACGCGATCATCCACCGCCCGGTGGGCGGCATCACCCAGGACACCGTCCACTGGCAGAAACGGCCGGCCTTCCAGCACGTCGTGGAGTTCCCTGGCCGGAGCTGACACTCCATCGGGTCATGCTCCCGACCAGTGGCCCGGACGGTGGAACGCCGTCCGGGCCATGCGGAGTTCGGCCCGCCGCAGGGCCGCTCCGAACTGCGGGAACGCGCCGGACCGGGCGAGCCGTCCGCGGCCTCCGGCGGGTGGTCCGGCTGGATCGGTCACCGATCTGACGGAGTGTCGACCATTGTCCGATGACCCATCTGGACTCGCGTGGATGCAGGGGGTAGCCGCCCCGGTTATGGATGAGCCATGGTCATCCACAGCACTGGTCAGCGGTCCGGTCGGGCCGCCCGACGCCACACGCACCGGAAGGGCACCGCCTCCCTCCGGCTCATCGTCCCCGCCGCCGTCGTCCTGGCAGCCACCTGGGGGGTCCCGGCCGAGGCCTGGGCTCGCCCCGTACCGCAGCCCGCCTCCGGCCGGAGCGCCGGTCCCGCACAGGAGTCGGCGGTGCCGCAGGGCCCGAAGGCGCCCGCCGCGCCGTCCGTCCCCGGCGGCGGTTCCGACACGGACCCGGTTCCCGGTGAGCCCGGCTCCCCGGCGGCGGCGCCCGCCGCCGGCCCGGCCGGCCCCCCGCCCGCCGAGCCGCCCGCCGACCGGCCCGCGCCGCCGGCCGCGACGGGCCAGAGCCCGGCGCAGGCCTCCACGCCGGCGCCGGCGCCGGCGCCCTCCGCCTCCGCCTCGTCCGCCCCGTCCGACGGGCCGTATGTGACCCTGCCCGCGGTCGACCGGCCCGCGGACGCGCCCGCCGTACCGTCCGCCGAACCGCAGTCCGCTGCCCCCTCGGCGGGGCCGTCCGTGGACCCCTCGGCGGGGACCGCGAGTGCCGCCCCCGCCCAACAGCAGCCGCAGCAGTCCGCGGCCGCGCAGCAACCACCGCAGCAGTCCGCCCCGTCCGCTTCGGCCGCGCCGTCCGCTTCGGCCGCGCCAGCCGCGCCGTCCGCCTCCGCCGCTCCGTCCGCCCCGGAGGCTGCTCCGGCCCCGCAGCCCGTCGCGAAGGAACCGGCGAAGGAGGAGCTCGCACAGGAGCCCGTGAAGGAACCGGTCGAGGAGCAGGCCAAGGAACCGGCGAAGGAGGCCGCGAAGGAACCGGTCGAGGAGCAGGCCAAGGAACCGGCCAAGGAGCCCGCGAAGGAGCCGGCGAAGGAGCAGGCCGGGCCGGTGGCGGACGAGGCCGCCGGAAAGCCCGACGCCTCCGAGCAGGAGGCGGCCGGTGAGGTCGTCCGGCTCGTCAACAAGGAGCGGACCGCCGCGGGCTGCCAGCCGCTGAAGGTGAGCGCCCCGCTGACCCAGGCCGCCGAGCAGTACGCCGGGGTCATGGCCGACGGGGGCGGACTGTCCCACACCGGTCCCGACGGATCGCGGCCCAGCACCCGCGCGATGCGGACGGGCTACCACCAGTGGACCGACCTCGGGGAGAACATCGCCCGCGGCTACGCGACGCCCACCGAGGTGACGCAGGCCTGGATGCGCAGCCCGGAGCACCGGGCCAACATCCTTGACTGCCGTTTCCGGGAGATCGGCGTCGGCGTGCACAACGGCCCGGAAGGGCCCTGGTGGGCGCAGTACTTCGGGTCCCGCGTGTAGCACGCGTCCGTACGTCTCCGGCGGGACCGGGCCCGCCGGAGACGTACGCTGCCCGGCCCCTCACGAGGACAACGGCACCTCACCGGGACAACAGCCCCGCGGCTCACGGCCCCGCGGCTCACGGCCCCGCGGCTCACGGCCGGGCGGGCGAGGCCCCCAGATAGCGCAGCACGGCCAGCACCCGACGGTGCTCGCTGTCGGTGCGCGGCAGCCCCAGCTTGGCGAAGATCCCCGCCACATGCTTCTCGACCGACCGCTGGGTGATGCCCAGCGAGCGCGCCACCGCCGCGTTGGTCAGGCCCTGGGCCATCAGCGCCAGCACCTCGTCCTCCCGCGGGCTCAGGGAGCCGAGGCCACCGCTGTCCCGGCCGGCCGACAGCAACTGCGACACGACCTCGGGGTCCAGCGCGGTCCCACCGGTCCCGACCCGGTGGACGGCGTCCACGAACTCGTCGACGTCGGAGACCCGTTCCTTGAGCAGATAGCCGACGCCGCTGGTTCCGCCGGCCAGCAGCCGCGCGGTGTAGCGGGTCTCGACGTACTGGGAGAACAGCAGCACCCCGAGCCCCGGGTGCTCCAGCCGCAGGGCGACGGCGGCGCGCAGACCCTCGTCGGTGTGGTCCGGCGGCATCCGGATGTCCGCCACGATGGCGTCGGGCGTGTGTTCGGCGACGGCGGCGTACAGCCCGTCGGCATCGGCCACCGCGGCGGCCACCTCCAGTCCGCGCTCGGTGAGCAGTTGGACCATGCCGTGCCGCAGCACCGCGGCGTCCTCGGCGATCACGATGCGCATGGCGGTTCCCTGGGAGTCGGCGGGGGTGTCCGGCCCGGTGGCCGGCCGGCGCACGGTCATACGGGAAGCTCCACGGTAACGGTGGTCGGCCCGCCCCGGGGGCTGCTGATCAGCAGCCGGCCGTCGACGGTGCGGACCCGTTCGGCCAGCCCCGCCAGGCCGCTGCCGCCGCCCGCCGAGCCGGGCACGGTCACCGCCCCGCCCTGCCCCTCGTCGTGCACCCGCAGGGTCAGCAGGCCGTCCCGGCGCTCCGCCGTCAGCTCGATCCGTTCGGCACCGGAGTGCCGGGCCGCGTTGCTGAGCAGCTCCGACGCGCAGAAGTACGCGATGGTGGCCACCGCTTCGGGCAGCGGACCGGGGACATGCGCCCGGAGCCGCACCGGGACACCGGTGCGTGCGGCCAGGGTCTCCAGCGCCGCGTCCAGCCCGGTGTCCAGCACCGGCGGGTGGATGCCGCGGACCAGGTCCCGCAGCTGGGTCACGGCGGTGCGGGCGGTGTCCAGCGCGTGCTCGACCAGCTCCCGGCCGCGCTCCAGGTCCTGCGGCGCGACCGCCCCGTCCGGGCCGCTCGGCGTCAGCCTGCCGCGGGCCGAGGCCAGCGACATCGTCACCGCGGTCAACTGGGCCTGGGGGCCGTCGTGCAGATCCCGTTCGATCCGCCGCAGGGTCCTCGCCGAGTCCTGGACGGCCAGCGCACGGGTCTCCTCCAGGTCCCGCACCCGGTCCGAGAGCCGGCTGGGCCCCAGCAGCGCCCGCCCCGCGTACCGGACCAGCACCAGCAGCCGACGGCCCGACCAGCCGGCCAGGGCGGTGACCAAGAAGCCGGCGAGGGCGACCGCCAGAATGCGTGGCCAGGTGTCCAGGGCCAGGGAGCCCAGGCTCAGCCCCCGGTGCCCGTCGGCGCTGACGCTCCGCCACCACAGCGGATAGAGGACGCCGGCCAGGCCGTAGAGCCGGAGGCCGACCGCCACGGCCAGGAGCAGCAGGCCCAGCGGCAGCGCCGCCAGCAGGTGGGCGACGGCCCGCCAGCCGGTGCCGTCGGTGAGCGCGGCGCGGACGGCGCCCGTCCGGCCCCGCTCCACGGGGGGCGGCGCCGGGATGTCCTCGCCGAGCAGGGCGCGCAGCAGGAAACGGTGGACACCGGCCAGGCGCCGGCCGACGGTGAGGACGCCGGCCAGTAGGGGCAGCCCCAGATGGGTCACCGAGAGGGGCAGTGCCAGGACCAGCACCGGGTAGGTCAGGGCGGTGCCGAGCACCGCCAAAGGGGCGAGGAGCAGGGCGAAGGCGAGCTCCCGCCAGTCGCCGCGGCCGACGGGAACACCGAGCAGGCGCAGCAGCCCGCCCGTCCGGTCGGCGGAACCGGTCCCGCGGCGCGTCTTCCCGGCGGGCCCGGAGGTGGGTGCGTCACCGGTCGGCCGTGCGGGCCGCGCCGCACCGGCGCGTTCCTCCGCTGCCGCGGTCTCCGTTCCGACGGCCCCCTCCCGCGCGGTCACGCGGTGGCCGCCGTGGCCGGACGGGCCGTCAGCAACCGTACCGACGGCAGGACCGAGGAGAGCAGCACCAGCAGCGCCACCGCTCCGGCGAGCCCGGCCAGGACCTCCCCGGGCAGGCCCGAGGGGGCGGTGGCGCCGCCCGTCCCGCCGAGCGGCGCCAGAGCCGCGGTCGCCACGGCGGCACCCAGGACCAGGGACGTTCCCGACACGATGACTCCTTCGAGCAGCACCATCCGGAGCAGTTGGCCCGCCCCGGCCCCCACCAGCCGCAGCAGCGCGATCTCGCGGCGCCGCTCCAGGATCAGCATCACCAGGGTGTTCGCCGCAGCCAGCCCGGCGAACCCGGCGTACAGAGCGGTGGCGAAGAGGTCGGTCCAGGACGGGGCGGCGCGGCCGGCCGTCGTACCGAGCTTGGCCAGGATGAAGGCGACGACCAGGGTAACCGGGGTGATCGCCGCCGACAGCCGGCGGGCCCGGGCTCGGCTGTTGGCCACCGCCAGGACGCCCGGAGCGCCGAACAGCCGGAAGGGGACGGCGAGCAGCGTGCACCCGACCCGGCCGAGCACCGGACCGGCCAGCCCGACGGCCACCAGATACAGGAGGAGCAGCAGCGGAACGCGTTCCGCCGCACGGTCCGCGGGGCCGGCGGCGACGGCCGAGCTCAGCGCGACCGCACCCGCCAGGGCACCGAAGGCGAGCAGCACCCGGACGACGGTCACCCCGCCCGCGGGCCCTGCCGCCTCACCGAGCGCGACGGACGGGCGGGAACGGGCGGCCCGCTGGGCTGCCGACAGCCCGCCGAGCAGCGAGGTGACGGTGAGCACCCCGGCCGCGACGAGGGCGGGCAGCGGACCGACGGTCAGCCGTACCCCCTCCGGCACCAGCCCCTGATCCGCCATCGCCCCGAACCACCAGCGGGCCAGCAGCACCCCGAGCCCGTAGCCGACGGGCAGCGCGGGCACCGCCGTGAGCAGGGCCTCGGTGGCCACCATCCGCCGGATCTGCCAGGGGTCGGCGCCGACGGTCCGCAGCAGCGCCGTCTCGCGCTGCCGCTGTGCCACGGCCAGCGCCGTCACCTGGCCGGTCACGAACACCGAGAGGTAGACGGCGACCAGGGTGAAACCCACGCCCATCAGGGCCAGTTCGTCTCCTTGGCGGGAGCGCGGCCCGGCGGTGGCCGAGAACAGCACCGCGGTGCAGGCAGTGATGACCGTGGCGGAGAGGACCAAAGCCGAGAACACCCCGGCGGCCGCCGCCGGCCGGGACCGCAGCGAGGTACGGGCGAGACCGGTGGTCATACGACGGCCTCGCGGGGCCCGGTGGCCTGCCGGGGCTCGCTGGTCCGGTGGGTCTCTGTGGCTTCCCGGGTCCCTGCGGCCTGGCGGCTCTCTGTGGCTTCCCGAGGCTCGGTGGTCTGGTGGGTCTCCGTGGCTTTCCGGGGCTCGGTGGCCTCGCGGTCCTCGCCGGTCATCCGGAGCCCGTCTGCGGGCGCTTGCGGTGCGGCAAGAGCCCGCATTCGTGCGGCGATCCGCCGGGCCTCCGCCTCGCGCCGCCGCTCGTGGCGGGCCGTGCCGGGCTCCGGCCGCAGGTCCTGGGCGATGCGCCCCTGATCCAGCAGGAGCACCCGGTCGGCCCAGGCAGCGGCTGCCGGGTCATGGGTCACCATCACCACGGTGGCGCCCATCCGGTCGACCGAGTCCCGCAGCAGGCCGAGGACTTCGGCGGCCGTCACGGTGTCCAGCGCACCGGTGGGCTCGTCCGCGAACACCACCTCGGGCCGGGTGATCAGGGCCCGGGCGATGGCGACGCGCTGCTGCTGGCCACCGGAGAGCTGCCCCGGCCGGTGGTGCGCCCGGCCGGTCAGTCCGACGTCCGCCAGCGCGCGGGCCGCCGCGTCCCGCCCGGCCCGCCGGCCGTCCAGCCGCAGCGGCAGCAGCACGTTCTCCTCAACCGTCAGCGCCGGCAGCAGGTTGAACGCCTGGAAGACGAAGCCGATCCGGGCCCGGCGCAGCCGGGTCAGCCGGCGCTCCCGCATCCGGGAGAGCTCCTGCCCGCCGAGGCGGACCGAGCCCGACGAGGGCCGGTCGAGCCCCGCGGCACAGTGCAGAAAGGTGCTCTTGCCCGATCCGGACGGGCCCATGACGGCGGTGAAACTGCCGACCGGCAGCCGCAGGTCGATCCCCCGCAGCGCGTGGACGGCGCGGGCGCCCCGCCCGTAACGGCGCGTCACCTCCTGCAGGTGCAGCGCGTCCGGCGGGACGGTCCGGCCGTGTGCGGATCCGGGCATCGGCAAGCCTCTCTCGGGTGGCCGGCACCCACTGCCGACGCTGCTTTCGAATCTACGAAGCAGCAGGTCAGCAGGGCACTGGGGCAGCCACCCGAGTCCGGGGTTCGGAGTTTCCGAATCCCCTGGCCCGCCGGACGGGACGCGCTGCCGGACCCGGCCGCGCATACGCCGTCCGGGAGCCGCCCACCGGTACGAAGGCCTGCGCCCCCGAGCCGGAGGAGCCGCGCCGGGAGGGCCTGCGCACCGGAGCCGTGGAACCCGTACGGGTACCGGGGACTCGCGTACACCGGCGTGGTGCGGACCGCTACCGGTCCCGGAGACCCGCCCACCGGGTGTCGCGCGCCCGCTACCGGTACCGCAGGTACCGCCTGCGCACGGCCCGGAACTCCGCCAGCCGGTCCGCCCACGCGGCGGCCACCTCGTCCGTACCGGCCCCCGCGTCGATCATCGTGCGTACCGCGGTCGATCCGGTGAGCTTGTCGATCCAGTGGTCCGGGCGCCAGGCGAAGCCGCTCCACACCCGCTTCGCGGTCACCAGCAGACCGATCCCGGTGCGCACCGGGTCGTACGCCGCCCGGTCGTCCACGTGCAGCTGGACGCCACCGACGGTCTTCCCCTGGAACTTGGAGAACGTCGGGGTGAAGTACGCCTCGCGGAAGCGGACACCGGGGAGCCCGAGCGCGTTCGCCGCCTCCGCCCACCGCCGGTCGATGCCCTCGGCGCCGAGCAGTTCGAACGGGCGCGTGGTGCCGCGCCCCTCCGACAGATTGGTGCCCTCGAACAGACAGGTCCCCGAGTAGACCAGCGCGGTCTCCGGCGTGGGCATGTTGGGGCTCGGCGGCACCCAGGGCAGGCCGGTGGCGTCGAAGAAGTCCGTGCGCCGCCACCCCGACAGGGACACCGTCGCCAGTTCCACGGCCCGCCCGGCGGCCCCGGGCACGAACTCGGCGTTGAACAGCAGCGCCAGCTCCGCGGCCGTCATGCCGTGCGCCTGGGCGATCGGCTCCCGGCCGACGAAGGTGGCGAACGCCTTGTCCAGCACCGGCCCGTACGCCCCGCGCCCGGTGACCGGATTGGGCCGGTCCAGGACGACGAAGCGCTTGCCGGCCAGGACCGCCGCCACCATGCAGTCGTACAGCGTCCAGATGTAGGTGTAGAAGCGGGCGCCCACGTCCTGGATGTCGAAGACGACCGTGTCCACGGCGGACTCGGTGAAGACGGCGGCCAGTGCCTGACCGCTCTTCAGATAGGTGTCGAAGACCGGCAGTCCGGTCGCCGGGTCCACGGAGCGGCCCTCGGAGTCGCCCGCCTGCGCGGTGCCGCGGAAGCCGTGCTCCGGACCGAACACGGCCGTGAGATTCACCCGTTCGTCGGCGTGCATCACATCGACGATGTGCCGGACCTCCCGCGTCACCCCCGTCGGGTTGGTGACCACACCGACCCGCTGCCCCTCCAGCAGCCGGTAGCCGGCCGCCGCCAGCCGGTCGAATCCCGTCCGCACCCCGCCGCCCCTGGCTTCCGCCGCGGCGTACGCCGGGCCGGCCGCGGCTGCTCCGGCGACGGCCGCTCCCGCGGCTCCGGTTCCGGCCAGCAGGCTCCGCCGGGAAAGGCTCGCTTCAGATGTCCGCATGTCCGCGCACGGTAGCGCCGTCGTGCGCAGGACGGAACGACCGCGACCGGGCCTGCCGCACCGGCTTGCCCCGACCCCTTTCCCCACAACATACCGACTGGTTAGTCTGCTGCCTTGTCCACGGGGCAGTCGAGTCGAAGGAGCCACGATCGTGCAGACCCTTCAGGACGCCGGAGTCGTCGTCACCGGCGCGGGCGGCGGCATCGGAGCCGCCCTCGCCCGCAGGTTCGCCGCCGAGGGCGCCCGGGTGGTCGTCAACGACCTCGACGGGGACAAGGCCGCGGCCGTGGCCGGCGAGATCGGGGGCATCGCGCTCCCCGGCGACGCCTCCGCCGTGGTGTCCGCCGCCCGGAAGGCGCTCGACGGGACCGTCGACGTCTACTGCGCCAACGCCGGGCTCGCCTCGGGCGGCGGGGCCGACGCCGACGAGGAGGTGTGGGCCGCCGCCTGGGACGTCAATGTGATGGCGCACGTCAGAGCCGCCCGGGAGCTGCTGCCCGACTGGCTGGAGCGCGGCAGCGGCCGCTTCGTCTCCACCGTCTCCGCCGCCGGACTGCTCACCATGATCGGCGCCGCGCCGTACAGCGTCACCAAGCACGGTGCCCTGGCCTTCGCCGAGTGGCTCTCCCTCACCTACCGGCACCGCGGCATCCAGGTGCACGCGGTCTGCCCGCAGGGTGTGCGCACCGACATGCTCAGCGCCACCGGCAGCGCGGGCGACCTCGTCCTGGCGCCCACCGCCATCGAGCCGGAGCAGGTCGCCGACGCGCTGTTCGCCGGCATGGCCGAGGGACGCTTCCTGATCCTGCCGCACCCCGAGGTGGCCGGATTCTCCAGCGCCCGCACCGGCGACCCCGACCGCTGGCTGAACCGGATGAACCAGCTCCAGCAGAAGTGGGAGGAGGTGGCGCGATGAGCGGCTCCCCGTACGCCGCCCGGCCGTGGCTCGGCCGGCTGTCCGACGCCCAGCTGGCCCCGGCCGACCCTCCCGAGACCGTGCTCCACGCCTTCCGCGAGGCGGTGCGCCGGGCCCCCGACCGCACCGCCCTCGGCTACTTCGACGGCCGGATCGGCTACCGGGAGGCCGACGAGCTGTCCGACGGGATCGCCGGCCGGCTCGCCGAGCGCGGCTTCGCCCCCGGCGACCGGCTCGCCCTGGTCCTGCAGAACGTCCCGCAGTTCGCCCTCGCCCTGCTGGGCGCGTGGAAGGCGGGCGGCACCGTCGTCCCCGTCAACCCGATGTACAAGGAGCGCGAGGTCGCCCACGTCCTCGCCGACGCCGAGGTCACCGCGCTGGTCTGCGCCGACCGCGCCTGGGAGGGCTTCCTGCGGGACACCGCGGCCGGCTCACCGGTCCGGATCGCCTTCACCACCAGCGACTTCGACCTCCAGACCCGGAACGACGAGCGGGTGCTGGGGGGCGAGCGGATGCCCGTACCCGACGACGCCGAGGACCTGCTCGCCGCCGCCCGCTCCGGGCTCGCCGCACCCGCCGGACGCGACCCCGACTCCTCCGGCATCGCCCTGATCAGCTACACCTCGGGCACCAGCGGCACCCCCAAGGGCGCCATGAACACTCATGCCAACATCGCGTACAACGCCGAGCGCCAGCGCACGAGCTGCGATCTGCCCGACGGCAGCACGATCTTCGCGCTCGCCCCGCTGTTCCACATCACCGGCCTGGTCTGCGAGCTCTCCGCCTCGCTCGTCGGCGCGGGCACCCTCGCGCTGGCTCACCGCTTCGAGCCCGGCGTCGTCCTCGACGCCTTCGCCGAACACCGGCCCGCGTACACCGTCGGCCCGTCCACGGCCTTCATGGCCCTGGCCGCCCACCCCGGCTGCACCCCCGACCACTTCGGCTCCTTCCGGATGATCTCCTCCGGCGGGGCGCCGCTGCCGCCCGCGCTGGTCGAGAAGTTCCGCGCGGGGTTCGGCCCGTACATCCGCAACGGCTACGGCCTCACCGAGTGCACCGCGCCCTGCGCCAGTGTCCCGCCCCAGCGGGAGGCGCCCGTCGACCCGGTCTCGGGCACGCTGTCCGTCGGCGTCCCCGGCCCCGACACGGTCGTCCGGATCGTGGACGAGAACGGCGCGGACGTGCCCCTGGGCGAGCACGGCGAGATCGCGGTCCGCGGACCGATGGTGATCCCCGGCTACTGGCGCCGCCCCGAGGACAGCGCCGCCGCGATCCCGGACGGCGAGCTGCGCACCGGCGACATCGGCTTCATGGACCCCGACGGCTGGCTCTACGTCGTCGACCGCAAGAAGGACATGATCAACGCGTCCGGCTTCAAGGTGTGGCCGCGCGAGGTGGAGGACGTCCTCTACACCCACCCCGCGGTCCGCGAGGCCGCGGTCGTGGGGGTGCCCGACGCCTACCGGGGCGAATCGGTCAAGGCGTATGTGAGCCTGCGGCCGGGGGAGGACACCACCCCCGAGGAACTGGCCGCCCACTGCAAGGACCGGCTCGCCGCGTTCAAGTACCCGCGCGAGGTCGAGGTCCTGCCCGAGTTGCCGAAGACCACGAGTGGGAAGATCCTCCGACGGGAGCTGCGCTCCCGCGCATGACCGACGAGCGAGCAGAGAGGCAGGTGGCGGTGATGGCCAGAACGACGGAGGGCAATGGGACACCCGTCCCGCAGCGGCTGCTGGCCGCCGCCACCCGCCTCTTCGCCGAACGCGGCTACGACCGGACCTCCGTCCAGGAGATCGTCGAGGCCGCCGGAGTGACCAAGGGCGCGCTCTACCACTACTTCGGTTCCAAGGACGACCTGCTGCACGAGATCTACGGGCGGGTCCTGCGACTCCAGCAGGAGCGGCTGGACGCGTTCGCCGACTCCGACGCCCCGGTGGCCGAGCGGCTGCGCGGCGCCGCGGCCGATGTCGTCATCACCACCATCGAGCACCTCGACGACGCCACCATCTTCTTCCGCTCGATGCACCAGCTCAGCCCGGAGAAGAACAAGCAGGTCAGGGCGGAGCGGCGGCGCTACCACGAGCGGTTCCGCGCCCTCATCGAGGAGGGCCAGCAGGACGGGGTGTTCAGCACGGCCACCCCCGCCGACCTGGTGGTCGACTACCACTTCGGGTCGGTGCACCACCTCGCCAGCTGGTACCGCCCGGACGGCCCGCTGACCCCGCAGCAGGTCGCCGACCACCTGGCCGATCTGCTGCTGCGGGCGCTGCGGCCGTAGGGCTCCGGCGGCCCGCCGGGCGCGGGAGGAGTTCCGGGGCCCGTCGGCTCCGCGCCATGGGCCCCTTCTGTGTCGGCCTCAGCGTTATCCAGAGCTGTCGAGCCGAACGTGCGGCTCAGCGGCAGATCGGACGTTGCGGCAGGGTGGGCATGTTCTTTCCGGTGCCCGAGTTCCTTCAGCGCGAGAGGTCGCTGCGACTCCGGTCAGGCGAGGGCGCCGACGCGCTGGGTGAACGTCCGTACGCCGGGGAGGGTGCGATCGTGCCGCATGAGCCCGGCGGCCATGGTCCGGACCGAGTCGCGGCGGACCTCCTGCGGCGCTGCTCGTTCGGCAGCCAGGAGGGCTCGGAAGCAGCGGTCGGGCTTACCCCATTGGTCGAAGGCCCGGGCCACGTCGATCCAGTAACGGGCCTGGCGTTCGGTGGTGGGAAGGGCGGCAGCATCGATACGGCGGGCGTGCTCGATGGCTTGGCCTGCGTCGCCCATCAGGTGGCTGATCGATACCTGATGAAGGAGAACCTGGCTGGGCCCGAAGGTGGTGCCACGGAGCAGCGCGTCGCGGCCAAGCTGCCCAGCGGTGGCCTCGGCCTCGGCAATGAGGGCGTGTGCGGTGTGCCGGTCGCCTTGCTTCGCTGCGGTATAGGCGGCGGTGGCATAGAGGTTGCCCTGGACGGAGAGCCGTTCGGTTTCGTCGGTGGCACGGTCGCCGGTCAGCTGCTGGGCAGCAGTGACGGCAACATCGGTGGCGCGAGCGTAGTGCCCTTGACGGCGCCAGACGGACGAGACCATACGGTGGGCCTCGGCCACGGTGAGTGCGTCCGCGCCGCCAAGTGCTGCGGTGCGGGCCCGGTCGGCAGTGACGGCGGCCAGGCCGTCTTCATCGAGCTTGATACACAGCCGGGTTGCGGTGCTGTAGAGCTCGGCGACCGCGGTTGCCGCCTGCTCCGGGTGACCGGCGGCGCCGAGGGCTTGGGCGAGCACGATCCGGGCCGGGAGTGCGCGGGCGAGGGTGTCGTACCGGCAGGCGCTGAAGTCCCCTCGCGAGGCGTTCACCGCCGCGGTGACGGTTGACGGAGTGGGGTCCGAGGCGAGGGCTTCGCCGTGCTGCCGGTGGAGCAGCAGGTCTTCCAGCCCGGACAGGCTCGGCCTTGTCGGAGCGTGTCCGGCGGCTGGAGGTCCGAGGACCGCGCTGGTGGTGGCTCCGGCCAGGGTGGCCAGGAGTTCGCGGCGTCGCACCGGGTCGTCCCCCTCTTCGCCGAACAGGGCCTGTCTGCTCAGCGTAGTGGCGTCGAGCCGGACCGGCAGTGATTGCAGAACTCGTTGCAAAGCCCAGTGACTTCGAGCCACGTGAATAACAGTCGGTTTGTGGTAGCCGTCATTGTGCTTCTCCTTGGTTGGAGGAAGGTGGGCCGGGTGCGGCTCACCAATTGATGCGCCCCCGCGTCTCCGCCGACGCACACAGGGCAAGGACGTTTGCGGGTCTGCTTGCATCGGGTGCACCCAGTGAACCCGTGGCACCCGTCACACCAAATCTCGCGGTGCCCGGTGCACATTCCGCAGTAGGACGCCGAGTTAGTCGGATCTGCGGGTTCAGGCTTTGATGCTTTCCGGGGCTGTCTGCGGGGGGTATGCCGCCTTTTCGGGGCTGTCGGCATTAGTGGTCCTCGGGATGCTTCCGCAGGTATTCGTTGCAGTAGTGCACGCTCACGGAATCCCCGACTTCACGGGCGCGGTCCCGCATTTTCGCCAGTTCCAGACAACCGGCACAGCCGGGCACGGGCGTGGGCTCCAATTGGCCAGCCAGTTCCGGCAGCATCTTCTGTACTTCGTTGGGCTCTACGGCCATTGAGGCACCTCCGGAAGCTCCACACCTGTGGTGGCAAGCACGAGCGTCCGACGCTGCCGTCGCGCCGCTACGTGCCGCTCGTGAGCGGCTAGGCAGGGCCGGACAAGCCCAAGGTCCTCACCGCTCAGCGCGGGTACGCGGGGCTTGCCGGCGGGCTCAGTGGCCAGGGGCGGCGGTAGCGCATCCGTCGTGATCCGATGGCGCCCCTCAGCGGGCAGTAAGAGCCTGAGCACCAGCCTGAGCAATCGAGCTGCCGCGTGGAACATGTCGTCAACCTCCCGGGGTTGATGGCCACGCCCCCGGACGTTCGCCGCGACGCGGGGGTACTTGAGTCCGCCCACGGAACCGTGCGAGCCAGGGCAGCGCCACGGCAGAAAGGCCGCAGTGATGCCGCAAGTTGGCCGCACTGGCTACGCTGACCAGGGCAGACACCCGGACGGGAGAGGACGGGCCAGGATGACCAGCAAGCGGCGTCGGTTGGCGGAGCACCGGAAAGCATGCGGATTCAGTCAAGAGGAATTTGCGGAAGCGGTCGGAGTGGACCGCTCTACCGTTCAGCGCTGGGAGAATGGAAAGACCGACCCTCAACCTTGGCAAAGGCCAAAGATCGCTAAGGTTCTGGACATCACCGCTGGCACACTCGACACGCTACTGATCCCGGACACCTATGCGCCGCCGCAACTCCCTAATACCTGGCTTGCTGTCACACCTCCGGCCAGCGATGACGAATTCGACGCCTATGAACTGGCGCGGCGAGTGGGGGCAAGCGATGTAGGAAAGGAGACCTTGAGGCGACTCGAAAACGCCTTTGACGAGTTGGCCATGAAGTACCCAGTTTCTCCGCCCCAAGAATTGCTGGAGCGTGTACGGAAGCATTCCGCCTACGTGGCACAGCTCATGACCGAACGTATGACCCTCGCTGAACAGCGTCGCCTATATATCGTTGGTGGCTGGTTTCAGCTCTTGGGCGCCACGCTCCATATTGATCTCAGCCAGGATCACGCTGCTACGGCACGATTGCAGACAGCAGCCACGCTTGCCCGACACGCCGAGTTCCGAGAAATTGAGGCGTGGTGTTACGAGACGGACGCTTGGCGAGTTCTCACGGATGGAGACTATAGCCGCGCGCTCCAACTATCCCAGGTAGCTCAGCAGCTAGCCCCGGCAGGAAGCTCGGTCGCCATTCAGGCGACTGCCCAAGAAGGAAGGGCGCGAGCGCGTCTCGGAGAGCGGGCGGAGACTTACGATGCCATAAAGCGCGTCCAGCAAATGTCGGGGGCACTCACTCCGCGAAAGAGAAAGGAGCATCATTATCAGTACGACCCCAGTAAGTCATTGGCGTACACCGCAACCACTCTGGCATGGGTCGGAGATCCGACAGCAGAGACCTACGCGAGAGAAGTGATTGCCAGACTTGCCCCCGCTAATGACATTCACAAATGGCCGCGTCGTGTCGCGTCCGCAAATATCGACCTGGCTCTGACTTTGCTAGGTGGCGAACGGCTGGACGAAGCGTGCGACACTGCCCAGCGCGCCATTCTGTCCGGCCGTATCGTGCCGTCCAACTATTGGCGTGCGCTGGAAGTCGTCAAGGCTGTGGAGGCCCGGCAACTGCCCGAAGCACCGGATCTCCGCGAGGCGTACCAGGGGCTCACCGCTCTTGAGATCCAGCCTCAGCAGTGATCACGCTGAGTATACCGGCGTCCCTGAGCTGGCCGGGGTCTCATGGGTAGTAGTGTCCGTTTCTCTGCGACGCTGCGTAATCGGAAACGCCGAAAGCCCCCGACGACCGCCCAGCGCGGGCGGCCATCGAGTGGCCGACGGCGTACCGCCCAGCGGTCGGTCATCCGGGCCGGATGACCGACCGAGTGCCTACGACCCGCTGTGCTTCTTCAGCTCCCGGCGGGCCAGCGACCGCTGGTGCACCTCGTCCGGCCCGTCCGCGAGCCGCAGCGTGCGGGCCGCCGCCCACAGCTCCGCCAGCGGGTAGTCCTGGCTCACCCCGCCCGCGCCGTGCAGCTGCACCGCCCGGTCCAGGATGTCCACCACCGTGCGCGGGGTGGCGATCTTGATGGCCTGGATCTCGGTGTGCGCGCCCTTGTTGCCGACGGTGTCCATCAGCCAGGCCGTCTTGAGCACCAGCAGCCGCAGCTGCTCCACTGCGACCCGGGCGTCCGCGATCCACTCCTGCACCTGGCCCTGCGCGGCGAGCGGCTTGCCGAAGGCCGTGCGGGAGACCGCCCGGTGGCACATCAGCTCGATCGCCCGCTCCGCCATGCCGATCAGCCGCATGCAGTGGTGGATCCGGCCCGGACCGAGCCGGGCCTGGGCGATCGCGAAGCCGCCGCCCTCCTCGCCGATCAGGTTCGCCGCCGGGACGCGCACACCGTCGAAGACCACCTCGGCGTGGCCCCCGTGGGAGTGGTCCTCGTACCCGTACACCTGCATGGCCCGGCGGACCTCGACACCCGGGGTGTCCCGCGGCACCAGCACCATGGACTGCTGGCGGCGGATGTCCTCGCCGTCCGGGTCGGTCTTGCCCATCACGATGAAGACCGCGCAGTCCGGGTTCATCGCCCCCGAGATGTACCACTTGCGGCCGGTGATGACGTACGCGTCACCGTCCCGCTCGATCCGCGTCTCGATGTTGGTGGCGTCGGAGGAGGCCACCTCGGGCTCGGTCATCGCGAACGCGGACCGGATCTCGCCCGCCAGCAGCGGCTCCAGCCACTGCTTCCGCTGCTGCTCGCTGCCGAACTGGGCCAGCACCTCCATGTTCCCGGTGTCCGGCGCGGCACAGTTCAGCGCGGTGGGGGCCAGGTGCGGGCTGCGGCCGGTGATCTCGGCGAGCGGCGCGTACTGGAGGTTGGTGAGCCCCGCGCCGTACTCGCTGTCCGGCAGAAACAGGTTCCACAGCCCCTGCCGGCGCGCCTCGGCCTTCAGCTCCTCCACGACCGGCGGGGTGAGCCAGGGGGAGGAGAGCCCGGCGCGCTGCTCCTCGGCGGTCTCCTCGGCCGGGAGCACATGCTCGTCCATGAAGGCGAGCAGCTTCCCGCGCAGTTCCTCGGTGCGGGAGTCGAAAGCGAAGTCCATGGGTGCTCAGCCCTCCTGAAGGGTGGTGAGGCCGCTCTCGATGAAGACCGGGACGAGCGGGCCGATCCGGTCGAAGTCCGCGCCCACGGTCCGGCCGAGGGTGAAGCGGTAGTGGATGCCCTCGAGGATCACCGCGAGCTTGAACCAGGCGAACGCCGTGTACCAGGAGATCGCCGAGACATCGCGCCCGGACGCCGCCGCGTACCGCTCGATCAGTTCGGACGCCTCGGGGTGGCCGGGGGCGCCACCGGTGGTGCTGACCGGCGAGCCGGGCAGGTCCAGGCTGCTGTACATCGCCAGCAGCCCCAGGTCGGTCAGCGGGTCGCCGAGGGTGGACATCTCCCAGTCGAGGATCGCGGTGATCCGGTCGTCCGCGCCGACGAGGACGTTGTCCAGCCGGTAGTCGCCGTGGACGACGGCCGGGGCGGGGGAGCGCGGGAGCTCCTTCCCGAGCGCGGCGTGCAGTTCGTCGATGCCGGGCAGGTCGCGGTTGCGCGAGGCGTCCAACTGCTTGCCCCACCGGCGCAACTGGCGTTCCAGGAAGCCCTCGGGCCGCCCGAAGTCGGCCAGCCCGGCCGCCGCCGGGTCGACGGAGTGCAACTCGACCAGGGTGTCGGCGAGACCGAGGACGACACCGCGGGTGCGCTCCGGGCCGAGCGGGGCGAGCTGTTCGACGGTCCGGTACGGCGTCCCCTCGACGAACTCCATGACGTAGAAGGGGGACCCGATGACCGTCTCGTCCTCGCAGAGCAGCAGCGGCTCCGGGACGGGGACGGTGGTCGGGTGCAGGGCGCTGATCACCCGGTGCTCGCGGTGCATGTCGTGGGCGGTCGCCAGGACGTGGCCCAGGGGCGGACGCCGGACCACCCAGCGGGAGGTCCCGTCGGTGACCGCGTAGGTGAGGTTCGACCGGCCGCCCTCGATCAGCTCGGCGCCGAGCGGTCCGCCGACCAGGCCGGGGCGCTCGCGGTCCAGGTGGGCCCGCAGACGCTCGAGGTCGAGACCGGGCGGGTGGTCGTGACTCATCGGGGAACACTCCTCCATCGGGCAGTCGGATGCGCTCATCATGCCGACCAGTCGGTATGGAGTCCAGTGGTCCGCCCTGTGGGATCGGTGACCCCGGCCTTCTTCGACCGTCGCCCACCGGAGCCGCCCGCCCCGGGCGTCGCCTGCGCCGGGCGTCGCCGACGCCGGGGACATGTGTTGCGGACGAGGAGCCGGAGAGTGGGCGGGTGAGTCGTGGAGCGGCGCGGGACCCGTGGTCAGGCGTGACAGGAGACGGGGACGCCACCGTTCATCGTGGTCATGTCGCCGAACACGGCCGCCACGTCCAGCGGTGCCCCCGGCGGCTGACCGTCCAGCTCGGCGTAGGCCCGGTGCAGATTGGCGACCAGCCGCTCGCTCTCCCGCAGCTCCGCGAACTCCCCGAGGTCCGCCGAGCGCGCGGCCTCCAGCGGCGTGCGGCCCGCGGCGCGGGAGCGCTCCGCCAGGTCGGCGACGTACCGCACATACCGCTCGATGCCGTCGTACACCCCCGGGTCGGTCACGGCGCCGTGGCCGGGCACCACGGTCCGTGCGTCCAGCTCCCGCAGGAGCTCCAGGGCCCGCAGCGAACCGTCCAGCGACCCCATGGCGAAGAACGGCGTGCCGCCGTGGAAGACGAGGTCGCCGGTGAAGACCACGCGCTCCCGCGGCAGCCAGACGATGCTGTCGCCCGGGGTGTGGGCGACGCCCGGGTGGATGAGCTCCACCTCGATGTCCCCCACCCGGCAGCTCATCCGGTCGGTGTAGCCGACGGTGGGCGCGGTGACGCGGATGTCGCCGAAGTCCACCTCGGGCCAGAGGGCGTGCAGTTGCCGCCCCGCCGCCAGGGTCTCCGCACGGCAGGCGACATGGCCCACGACCGTGGCCTCGGGGGTGAAGACGCAGTTGCCGTAGGTGTGGTCCCCGTGGTGATGGGTGTTGACCACGGTCCGGGGGAGCGGCGCGCCGCTGCCGAGTACTGCGTCCCGCAGCAGCAGGGCCCGCCGCTCGGTCGCGGCCGTGTCGACGAGCAGGGTCTGGGAACCGTCGCTGACGAAACCGGCGTTGTTCAGGCACCAGCCGCCGTCGGGCTGCACGAACGCGTGGACACCTGGCGCGAGCGGGACCGTGTACGGCTCGGTGCCGGTCGCTTCGGTGGCCGTGCTGTTCCCCGTCATGGGTGTCCTCCCTGGTCCGGCTGCCGGTGTGCGGTCACCGGATCTCCCGGAGGATGCCACAGGCTTCAGCCTGGGGAGGAATCCGGCTTCCCGCGGAGCGGGGCAGGGAAAGCCGAATCGCGGCCGGGCGATTCGGCGTCCGCCGTCCGCGCTGGTGAGGAACACCGTAAAGATCGATAGGGCTCAACTGTCAGTCCTCCCGGATAGGTTCGGGTGCATGACGACGGAAGCGAGGACGGGGAACGCCGGGTACGCCCGGTACACCTTCCGTGTTCGCCTGTCGGTGACGGCCCGGCGTGCGCTCGAAGCCGAGTGGGACCGGTGCCGCTGGCTGTGGAATGAGTGCGTCGCGAAGTCCCAGCAGGTCCACCAGGCAGCTCAGGGCACCGGGGAGAAGCTGACGTGCGGACCGGCTCA
>NZ_JBYITE010000031.1:0-89040 GCF_057709105.1 Streptomyces sp. bgisy100 | reverse complement strand
CCCAAGAGACCGCAGCAGACCGCACACTGCGCATCCCCGGCGGCGCTGCGACACCAGCAGCTGCCACATCCCGTCCGGACCTCCCCGCGCCGGTCCCCTTGCTGGAGCCCCGAGAGGGCATTCCCCCGGTCACCGCGACCCCCGAGGCGCTGGCCGAGGTGGTCGCGGCCTTCGCGGCCGGCTCCGGCCCCGTGGCCGTCGACGCGGAGCGCGCCTCCGGCTACCGCTACGGGCAGCGCGCGTATCTCATCCAGCTCCGCCGGGACGGCGCGGGCAGCGCCCTGGTCGACCCGGTCGGCTGTCCGGAGCTGTCGGTGCTGGGCGAGGCGATCGGCGACGCCGAGTGGGTGCTGCACGCCGCCACCCAGGACCTGCCGTGCCTGCGCGAAATAGGCATGACCCCGAGCCGGCTGTTCGACACCGAGCTGGCCGGCCGGCTCGCCGGATTCGCCCGCGTCGGTCTGGGCGCGATGGTCGAGAACGTGCTCGGTTACGCGCTGGAGAAGGGCCACTCCGCCGTCGACTGGTCCACCCGCCCGCTGCCCGACCCCTGGCTGCGCTACGCCGCGCTCGACGTGGAGCTGCTGGTGGACCTGCGGAACGCCCTCGAGGAGGAGCTGGAGCAGCAGGGCAAGCTGGAGTGGGCCCGTCAGGAGTTCGCGGCCATCGCCGCCGCGCCCCCGGCCCCGCCCCGCAAGGACCCCTGGCGCCGCACGTCGGGCATGCACCGGGTGCGCCGCCGCCGGCAGATGGCCGTGGTCCGGGAGCTGTGGACCGCCCGGGACCGGATCGCCCAGCGGCGGGACGTCTCCCCCGGCAAGGTGCTGGGCGACGCGGCGATCGTGGAGGCCGCCCTCGCGCTGCCCGCCGACGCCTCGGCCCTCGCCGCGCTGCCCGGCTTCGGCAACCGGATGGGGCGCAAGCAGCTCGACCAGTGGCATGCGGCGGTGGAGCGGGCCCGGGCGCTGCCCGACGCGGAGCTCCCCCAGCCGGGGCAGCCGGTCGCCGGACCGCCGCCGCCCCGCGCCTGGGCCGACAAGGACCCGGCGGCGGCCTCCCGGCTCTCGGCCGCGCGGGCCGCGGTGTCGGCGCTCGCGGAGAGCCTCAACCTGCCGCAGGAGAACCTGATCACCCCGGACACCGTGCGCCGGCTGTGCTGGGAGCCCCCGGCGGAGCCGACGGTGGAGGCGGTCTCGGCCTTCCTCACCGCGCACGGCGCCCGCCCGTGGCAGATCGACCAGACGGCTCCGCTGCTGGCGGGAGCGCTGTCGATCACCGCGGTCTGACGGGCGCGCCCGGCGCGGCGCAAGGGTGTCCCGGAGGGGGCGACGCAGAGACGGCGTCGCCTCCTCCGGCCGTCCGGGCCCACCGGCCGTCCGGGCCCGCCCTGCTCTCCGGTCCCGCTGTCCTTCGCCACTCCGGCCATTCGGTCCCGCCGCCCTTCGCCACTGCGGCCGTCCGGACCCCCGCCGGCCTTTCGCCGATCCGGCCGTCCGGCCTCCCGGGGTGCTCCCGGGCCGGGGCGCGAGGTTCCGTTTCCGCCGCTCCGAGGGGTCCGGACGAGCGGCTCCGACGGCGCGTCGACTGTGATCTGTACCGCTCCGGGCGGCAGGACTGGGCAGGCTGGTTACCCGCAAGTAGCATGGCGGTGAGAGCCGCCGCAGGCAGCACCGTGCCCGTTCCGCATCAGGAGGAGAGCCAAGTGCCTCGTACCGCTAGGGACGTCGTCTTCGTCGACGGCGTCCGCACCCCGTTCGGCAAGGCGGGCCCGAAGGGCATCTATCACGAGACCCGGGCCGACGACCTCGTCGTCAAGTGCATCCGCGAACTGCTGCGCCGGAACCCGGACCTGCCCGCCGAGCGCATCGACGAGGTGGCGCTCGCCGCCACCACCCAGATCGGTGACCAGGGCCTGACCCTCGGCCGGACCGCGGGCATCCTCGCCGGTCTGCCGCAGTCCGTGCCCGGCTACTCCATCGACCGCATGTGTGCCGGTGCGATGACCGCCGTCACCGCCACCGCGGGCTCCATCGCCTTCGGCGCCTACGACGTCGTCGTGGCCGGCGGCGTCGAGCACATGGGCCGCCACCCGATGGGTGAAGGTGTGGACCCCAACCCGCGCTTCGTGTCCGAGAAGCTCGTCGACCAGTCGGCGATGTTCATGGGCATGACCGCCGAGAACCTGCACGACCGGTTCCCGCACCTCACCAAGCAGCGCGCCGACGAGTACGCGGTGCGCAGCCAGGAGAAGGCCGCCAAGGCGTACGCCGACGGCAAGATCCAGGCCGACCTGGTGCCGGTGTCCGTCCGCCGCACCAACGCCGAGGCGGGCGAGACCGGCTGGGGCCTGGCCACCGCCGACGAGCCGATGCGCCCGGGGACCACCCTGGAGAGCCTGGCCGGCCTGAAGACGCCGTTCCGTCCGCACGGCCGCGTCACCGCGGGCAACGCCGCGGGCCTGAACGACGGCGCCACCTCCTCGCTGCTCGCCGCCGAGGACGTGGCCCGGGAGCTCGGCCTGCCGGTCAAGATGCGCCTGGTGTCCTACGCCTTCGCCGGCGTGGAGCCCGAGGTCATGGGCATCGGCCCGGTCCCCTCGACCGAGAAGGCCCTCGCCAAGGCCGGCCTCTCGATCGACGACATCGGCCTGTTCGAGATCAACGAGGCCTTCGCCGTCCAGGTGCTGGCCCTGCTCGACCACTACGGCATCGCCGACGACGACCCGCGCGTCAACCAGTACGGCGGCGCGATCGCCTTCGGCCACCCGCTCGCCTCCTCCGGTGTCCGGCTGATGACGCAGCTGGCCCGGCAGTTCGAGGAGCAGCCGCACGTCCGCTACGGCCTGACGTCCATGTGCGTCGGCTTCGGCATGGGCGGCACCGTGATCTGGGAGAACCCGCACTTCGAGGGGGCAGGCAAGTGAGCACCGCAGAACTTCTCAAGGGAGCCGCCGAGCTGTTCCCCGACGAGGTCG
The DNA here is from genome assembly GCF_057709105.1 of Streptomyces sp. bgisy100. Taxonomy (NCBI): domain Bacteria; kingdom Bacillati; phylum Actinomycetota; class Actinomycetes; order Kitasatosporales; family Streptomycetaceae; genus Streptomyces; species Streptomyces sp. bgisy100. The sequence goes on along the minus strand of NZ_JBYITE010000031.1, from coordinate 86,066 downwards.
TGACCCAGGCGCACGTACGCCACCTCGACCTCCCCCAGGGTGCGGGCCGCTTCGCGCTCATCACCCTGGACAACGGCCTGGACCACACCAAGCCGACCACCTTCGGCCCGCAGTCGCTGGGCAACCTCAATGTCGCGATCGACCAGGTCGAGGCGGAGGCCGCGAACGGTGAGATCGTCGGCGTCGGCATCACCGGCAAGCCGTTCATCTTCGCCGTCGGCGCCGACCTCAAGGGCGTCGAGCTGCTGAAGCGGCACGAGGACGCGCTGGCCATCGGCAAGGGCGGCCACGACGTCTTCAAGCGGCTGTCGTCGCTCGCGGTGCCGACCTTCGCGTACTACAACGGTGCCGCCATGGGCGGTGGCGTCGAGGTCGGTCTGCACTGCAGCTACCGCACGGTGTCCGCGGCGCTGCCGGCGTTCTCGCTGCCCGAGGTCTTCCTCGGTCTGGTGCCCGGCTGGGGCGGCTGCACGATCCTGCCGAACCTGATCGGCGCCGACCGCGCCGTCAAGGTCGTCATCGAGAACTCGCTCAACCAGAACAAGCAGCTCAAGGGTGCGCAGGTGCACGAGCTCGGGATCGCCGACGCGATCTTCGAGGGCGCCGACTTCCTGGAGCAGTCGCTGATCTGGACGGCCTCGGTGCTGCGCGGCGAACTCGCCGTCGACCGCCCCGAGATCGACCGCGGTGCGGCCTGGGACCAGGCCGTCGCCCGTGGCCGCGCCGTCGCCGACGGCAAGGTGCACGGCGCCGCCCCGGCCGCCTACCGCGCGCTGGACATCATCGAGGCCGCCCGGAACGGCGACCTCCAGCAGGGCTTCGACGCCGAGGACCAGGCTCTCGCGGACCTGATCATGGGCGGCGAGCTGCGCAGCGGCATCTACGCCTTCAACCTGGTGCAGAAGCGCGGCAAGCGCCCGGCCGGCGCGCCGGACAAGAACCTGGCCCGCCCGGTCAGCAAGGTCGGCGTCGTGGGCGCCGGTCTGATGGCCTCCCAGCTGGCGCTGCTCTTCCTGCGCCGCCTCGAGGTGCCGGTCGTGCTGACCGACATCGACCAGGAGCGCGTCGACAAGGGCGTGGGCTACGTCCACGCCGAGATCGACAAGCTGCTGCTCAAGGGCCGGGTCAACCAGGACAAGGCCAACCGCCTCAAGGCCCTGGTCACCGGCTCGCTCGACAAGGCCGCCGCCTTCGGCGACGCGGACTTCGTCATCGAGGCCGTCTTCGAGGAGATGGGCGTCAAGCAGAAGGTGTTCGCGGAGGTCGAGGCGGTCGTTCCGGCCCACGCGATCCTCGCCACCAACACCTCCTCGCTGTCGGTCACCGAGATGGCGTCGAAGCTCCAGCACCCGGAGCGGGTCGTCGGCTTCCACTTCTTCAACCCGGTCGCGGTCCTGCCGCTGCTGGAGATCGTCCGCGGTGCGAAGACCGACGACGCGTCGCTGGCCACCGCCTTCGGTGTCGCGAAGAAGCTGAAGAAGACCGCGGTCCTGTGCAAGGACGCCCCGGCCTTCGTGGTCAACCGGATCCTCACCCGCTTCATGGGCGAGATCCAGAACGTCATCGACGAGGGCACCCCGGTGGCGACCGCGGAGAAGGCCATCGAGCCGCTCGGCCTGCCGATGTCCCCGCTGGTGCTGCTGGAGCTGGTCGGCCCGGCCATCGGTCTGCACGTGTCGGAGACGCTGAACGGCGCGTTCCCGGAGCGGTTCACCGTCTCCGAGAACCTGGCCGCGGTGGTCAAGGCCGGCAAGCGCGGCTTCTACGTCTACGACTCCGGCAAGCCGGAGCTGGACCCCGAGGTCGCCGCCCTCCTGGTGCAGGGCGACACCGTCCTGACCGAGGAGCAGGTGCGCGCCCGCGTGCTGGACGCCGTCGCTCAGGAGATCGGTCTGATGCTGGACGAGGGCGTCGTGGCCGAGGCCCAGGACATCGACCTGTGCCTGATCACCGGTGCCGGCTGGCCCTTCCACCTGGGCGGCATCACGCCGTACCTGGACCGCGAGGGTGTCTCGGAGCGGGTGAACGGCAAGCGGTTCCTCGAGCCCGGCGTCGCGAGCGTCCCGGCGTAACGACCGCGGGAACCCCACGGTCCGGCTGAAGCGCCGGGTCCGCGCCCCCTTTCGCGGGGCCGGGCCCGGCGCTTCGTGCTGTGCCGCCTTCATGCTCTCTGCCGGCTTCGTGGTGTGCCGCGTTCGTGCTGTGCCGCGTTCGTGCTGTGCCGCACCGGGAACGCCGAAGGGCGGGCACGGCAGCGGACGGCCGTGACAGGCTGGCTCCGTGGAGACGGCAGAACGGCCCCTGGTGATCGTGGACGCGGCCAACACGGTGGGATCCGTCCCGGACGGCTGGTGGCGGGACCGGCACGGTGCGGCCGAACGCCTGCGGGACCGGCTGGTCCGGGTGGCGGCCGAGGGGCTGCCACCGGTGCGGAACGTGCCCGAGTGGGCGGTGAACACTCCGGTGGACCTGGTGCTCGTGGTCGAGGGCGCGGCACGGAACGTGGAGTCCGTGCCGGGGATCCGGGTGGAGCCGGCGTCCGGGAGCGGCGACGACCGGATCGTGGAGGTGGCCCGGGAGGCCTCGGGGCGGCGGACGCTCGTCATCACCTCCGACCGGGAGCTGCGCCGGCGGGTGGCCGAGCACGGGGCCGCGTACGCCGGTCCGAGTGCCGTGCGCCCGGAGGCCCGGGAGAAGGACTGAGCGCCGGGGAGGCCGGCGGCACCTCCTGAGGAAGCCAGGAGGCCCGTGAGGGCGTCGGAGGGCTCGGAGGAGTGCAGGGCATGCGCCGGGACCCCGGGCGGCTGCCCGGGGTCCCACGCGTGCGGTGTGTGCGGTGAGCGGTGCCGTCAGCGCCGCGTCGACGTCGGGTTCATCCGGCTGTGCTTCTGCCCGTAGAGGAAGTACACGATGATGCCGACGATCATCCAGCCGCCGAACCGCACCCAGGTCTCGGCCGGCAGGTTGATCATCAGCCAGAGCGAGGCGCAGACCGACACGATCGGCAGGACCGGAACCCACGGGGTGCGGAAGGCGCGGGGCAGATCGGGGCGGCTCCGGCGCAGGACGATCACGCCGATGGCCACCACGACGAAGGCGAACAGGGTGCCGATGTTCACCAGGGTCGCCAGCTCGGAGATGCTGGTGAAGCCCGCGATGACGGCGATGATGCAGCCGAGCAGGATCGTCGGCCGGTACGGGGTGCCGAAGTGCGGGTGGGTCTTGGAGAAGAACCGCGGCAGCAGCCCGTCCCGGCTCATCGCGAAGAACACCCGGGTCTGACCCAGCAGCAGAATCATGCAGACCGTGGTGAGTCCGACGGCCGCCCCGAAGCTGATGGCGCCCGCGTACCAGGGATGGCCGGTCGCCTTGAAGGCGTCCGCGAGTGGCGCCTCCACCGACAGCTCCGTGTACTTCTGCATGCCGGTGACCACGATCGACACCGCGACGTAGAGCACGGTGCAGATGAGGAGCGAGCCGAGGATGCCGCGCGGCATGTCCCGCTGCGGGTTCCGGGTCTCCTCGGCCGTGGTGGCGACGACGTCGAAGCCGATGAAGGCGAAGAAGACCACCGAGGCCGCGGTGAAGATGCCCTGCCAGCCGAAGGTCGTCGGCTCGTAGCCGAACATCAGCTGGACCAGGGGCGCGTCGAGACCGGAGCCCGCTACCTGGCCCGAGGCCGGCGGGATGAACGGGTCGTAGTTGTCGCCGTTGATGAAGAACGATCCGGCGATGATGACGATCAGCACCACCGTCACCTTGATGCCCACCACGAGGGCGGTGAGCCGGGCGGACAGCTTCACCCCGACGACCAGGATCACCGTCAGCAGCAGCACCAGCAGGAACGCCAGCAGGTCGAAGCCGACGCCCTCCTTCACCACGTCGGGACCGGACAGGTAGTCGGGCAGGTGCCACCCCGCGTTGTCCATCAGCGACCGCACATAGCCGGACCAGCCGACGGCGACCACCGCGGTGCCCAGGGCGAACTCCAGCACCAGGTCCCAGCCGATGATCCAGGCCGGGAGTTCGCCGATGGAGGCGTAGCTGAAGGTGTACGCGGACCCGGCCACCGGCACCGTCGAGGCGAACTCGGCGTAGCAGAGGGCCGCCAGGGCGCACACGATGCCCGCGGCCACGAAGGCGAGGGCGGTGGCGGGTCCGGCGTTCTCCTTCGCCACCGCTCCGGTGAGGACGAAGATGCCGGTGCCGATGATGACACCGACGCCGAAGACCATGAGGTCGAAGGCGGACAGGGACTTGCGTAGCTGGTGCTCTGGCTCCTCGGTGTCCTGGATGGACTGCTCGACCGTCTTGGTCCGGAAGTAGCCGCCATCCGCGTCGCGGCTCCTGGGTTCCTGCATGCTGCTCACCGGCACACCTCCACGCTTGGCCGTCCGCGATACGTTCTCGCACCCGGGCGGCAGGGCCGGGGCCACACCCGGAGGGAGAAAGGGATTCACCCGAGGGAGTCGGCGGGCGACGCATGCAATGGGCCGGTCGGAGTACCCGTCAGGTGCTCCGACCGGCCCGGTGCCGGTGTTCGTCCGCTGCAGATCAGTCGCGCGTGGCCTCGGCCGGCTCGTCCTCGTAGCGGCCGTCGAGCTTGGCGACGAGACCGGTGACCTGGCGGGCGATGTCCGGCGCGGTCAGGCCGATCTCCGCCATGACCTCCTTGCGGGAGGCGTGGTCGAGGAAGCGGGCCGGGATGCCGAAGTCGCGCAGCGGTACGTCGACGCCCGCGTCACGCAGGGCCTGGGAGACGGCGGAACCGACGCCTCCGGCGCGGCAGTTGTCCTCCACGGTGACGACGACCCGGTGCTGCTCGGCGAGGGCGGGCAGCTGCTCGTCGACCGGCTTGACCCAGCGGGGGTCGACCACGGTCGTGGAGATGCCCTGCTTGTCGAGGAGACCGGCGATCTCCAGGCACATCGGGGCGAGGGCGCCGACCGAGACCAGGAGGACGTCGGCGGAGGAGGCGTCCTCCGGCTTGTGCAGCACGTCCATGCCGCCGACCCGGCCGACGGCCCGGACCGCCGGGCCGACCGCGCCCTTGGAGTAGCGCACCACGGTGGGGGCGTCGTCGACCTCGACGGCCTCGCGCAGCTGGGCGCGGACCTGGTCGGCGTCGCGCGGGGCGGCGATCCGCAGGCCGGGGACGACCTGGAGGATCGACATGTCCCACATGCCGTTGTGCGACGCGCCGTCCGTGCCGGTGACTCCGGCGCGGTCCAGCACGAACGTCACTCCGCACTGGTGCAGGGCGACGTCCATGAGGACCTGGTCGAAGGCGCGGTTGAGGAAGGTGGCGTAGACGGCGAAGACCGGGTGCACGCCGCCGGTGGCCAGGCCCGCGGCCGAGACGGCCCCGTGCTGCTCGGCGATGCCGACGTCGTAGACGCGGTCCGGGAACGCCTTGGCGAACTTGTCCAGGCCCACCGGCTGGAGCATGGCCGCGGTGATGGCGACGATGTCCTCGCGCTCGTGGCCGAGCTTGACCATCTCCTCGCCGAAGACCGAGGTCCAGTCGGCGCCGGAGGCGGCGATCGGCAGACCGGTGTCGGGGTGGATCTTGCCGACGGCGTGGAAGCGGTCGGCCTCGTCCTGGAGGGCGGGCTGGTAGCCGCGGCCCTTCTCGGTGAGGCAGTGCACGATGACCGGGCCGCCGAAGCGCTTGGCGCGCTGCAGGGCGGACTCCAGGGCCTCCAGGTCGTGGCCGTCGATCGGGCCGACGTACTTCAGTCCCAGGTCCTCGAACATGCCCTGCGGGGCGATGAAGTCCTTCAGGCCCTTCTTGGCGCCGTGCAGCGTCTCGTAGAGGGGCTTGCCGACGACCGGGGTGCGGTTGAGCACCTCCTTGCCGCGGGCGAGGAAGCGCTCGTAGCCGTCGGTGGTGCGCAGCGTGGCGAGGTGGTTGGCGAGGCCGCCGATGGTGGGCGCGTAGGAGCGCTCGTTGTCGTTGACGACGATGACGAGCGGGCGGTCCTTGGCGGCGGCGATGTTGTTGAGCGCCTCCCAGGCCATGCCGCCGGTCAGGGCGCCGTCGCCGATGACCGCGACGACGTGGTCGTCCTTCTTGCGCAGCTGGTTGGCCTTGGCGATGCCCTCCGCCCAGCCGAGGACGGTGGAGGCGTGGCTGTTCTCGATGACGTCGTGCTCGGACTCGGCACGCGACGGGTAGCCGGACAGCCCGCCCTTGCTCTTGAGCTTGGAGAAGTCCTGGCGGCCGGTGAGCAGCTTGTGCACGTAGGACTGGTGCCCGGTGTCGAAGAGCACCTTGTCCCGCGGGGAGTCGAACACCCGGTGCAGGGCGATGGTCAGCTCGACGACACCGAGGTTGGGCCCCAGGTGTCCACCGGTCTTGGAGACGGCGTCGACGAGGAAGGTCCGGATCTCTCCCGCCAGCTGGTCCAGCTGCTCCGGACCGAGCCGGTCCAGATCGCGCGGTCCCGTAATGCGGGTCAGCAGCGCCACCCGTGCCTCCTTGCTGTCGAGTTTCGCCTGTCGATCCTTGCCGGTCCGACGAGTCTAATCTTCCGCCCGTAGCGGTGTGGGAGGGGCCGTGGCGATCTACGTCACGCGAATGGCTCAGACGTGATAAAGCGCACGTGCCCGGCGCCGAGGGGGCGCCGGGCACGTGCGGGGGCGGGCGGACCGTGCGGTCGGGCGGGGAGCCGGCCGGTCAGACGGGAATCGGTCGGTCAGGTGGGAAGCGGTCGGTCAGGTGCGGCCGGCCGACTTCTGCGTCCGCCGGGAGACCGAGTCGATCACGACGGCGGCGAGCAGCACCGCGCCGGTGATCATGTACTGGATCTCGCTGGCCATGCCGAGCAGGTTCAGACCCTGCTGGATCGACTGGATGACCAGCATGCCCAGCAGCGCGGACCAGATCTTGCCGCGTCCGCCGAAGAGGCTGGTGCCGCCGATGACGGCCGCGGCGATCACGTTCATCAGCACGTTGCCGGCGCCCAGGCTCTTGGTGGCGCCGCCGGACTGGCTGGCGATGAACAGTCCGCCGACGACCGCGAGCGTGCCGGCGATGGTGAAGACCGAGATCCGGATCCACTCCACGTTGATACCGGCGCGGCGGGCGGCCTCGGTGCTGCCGCCGACCGCGAAGATCTGCCGGCCGTAGGTGGTGCGGCGGACCGCGAAGTCGGTGAGGACCAGGACCGCCAGGAAGATCACCAGGGCGAGCGGCAGGCCGCGCGACTGGTTGAGCTCGTAGGCGGCGGCGAACACGACCACCGCCAGGACGGTCGTCCGCAGCACGATCTCGCCGGTCGGGCGGGCGGGCAGCTGCGCGGCCCGCCGCCGCCGGGTGTCCAGCAGCATGGAGGCGAGGTAGGCGAGCACGGCCACCAGGGCCAGCCCGTAGGCGGCGGCGATGTCCTCGAAGAAGTAGTTGGTGAGGTTCTCCACGATGCTGCCGCTGGGCGTGTTGATGCTGCCCTCGCTGCCCATCAGCCAGATCTGCAGACCGCTCCAGCCGAGGAAGCCGGCCAGCGTCACCACGAACGCCGGAACGCCGATCCTGGCGAAGAAGAAGCCGTGGAAGGCGCCGATCAGGGCGCCCGCGGCGATCGCGGCGAGGACGGCGAGTCCGTCGTTCATGCCGTGGGAGACGCTGAGCACCGCCCAGATGGCGGCACCGACACCGGCGACCGAGCCCACCGACAGGTCGATCTCGCCCAGCAGCAGGACGAAGACGATGCCGACGGCCATGATGCCCTGGCCGGCGATGTAGATGCTGATGTTGCTGAGGCTGTCGGCGGCGAGGAAGCTCGCGTCGAGGGACTGGAAGATGATCCCGATGGCGATCAGGCCGAGGACGACGGGGATCGAGCCGAGCTCGCCGCCGCGCACCTTCCGCTTGAACTCGGTCAGATAGCCCTTGAGGCCCTCTTCCCGGACCAGCAGCCGGGGGTCGACGGCGGGGATGGGCGCCGCGCTGTCGTCGACGACGGTGACGGCGCCGCCGTCCTCCGGGGTGCTGCCGTCGTCGTGCAGCGGGTCCTTGACGGTGTCGCTCATGTCGCCGCCTCCGCGGTGCGCGCCTGACGGCGGGTCACGGCGTTGTCCGTGGCACCCGTGATCGCCGCGATGATCTCTTCGTGGGAGGTGTCCTTGACCGGGAAGACACCGTTGTTGCGGCCGAGGCGCAGCACCGCGACGCGGTCGGCCACCGCCTTCACATCGGCCATGTTGTGGCTGATGAGGATGACGCCGAGGCCGCGCTCGCGGAGCCGTTCGACCAGGTCGAGGACCTGCGCGGTCTGTTCGACGCCGAGGGCCGCGGTGGGCTCGTCGAGGATGACGACCTTGGGCTCGCCGATCAGCGCACGGGCGATGGCGACGACCTGGCGCTGACCGCCGGAGAGGGACGCGATCGGGATGCGCACGCTGGGGATGCGGATGGAGAGCGTGTCCAGCAGCTCCTTGGCCCGCTTCTCCATCGCCACCTCGTCGATGACGCCGGCGCGGCGCAGCTCGCGGCCGAGGAAGAGGTTGGCGACGACGTCGAGGTTGTCGCAGAGCGCCAGGTCCTGGTACACGGTGGCGACGCCCAGCTCCTGGGCGTCGTGCGGGCGGTCGATGCGGACCGGCCGGGCTTCCCACTCGATGACGCCCTCGTCGATCGGGTGCACGCCCGCGATCGTCTTGACGAGGGTGGACTTTCCGGCGCCGTTGTCGCCGACGAGGGCGACCACCTCACCGGGGTGGATCTCCAGATGGACGTCGGTGAGCGCCTGCACGGCGCCGAACCGCTTGGAGACCCCGCGCAACGCCAGCACGGGCGTAGCGGACACGTGAATCATCTCCTTCGCCGCCGGGAGGGCGGGGGTGCCGCGCAGGGGAACGGTGCGCGGTGGACGGGGGAGGAAGGGGGACCGCGGGGATTGTCCGGCAGCCGCCCCGCCGGTGGCGTGGAGGCGGGGCGGGTGCCGGGACGGGCTTCCGGCGTACGGCCGGGGGCCGTACGCCTGTCGGCCCAACGGGCGGCGGGTCCGTGGCGGACCCGCCGGCGGGAGGCTGCCGGCCGCGCGGCGCGGGAGGCGGGCGCGGGCGGCCGGGCCGCTACTTGATGCCGGCGGCCTTGCAGGCCTTGGCGAAGTCGGCCGTGCAGATCTGGCCGGCCGTGTAGACCTTGTCCTTGAGGACCGTGTCCTTGATGTTGTCCTTGGTCACGATCGTGGCGTCGTAGAGCTTGGTGGGGATGCCCTTCTTGCTCTTGCTGGCGGCCGTCTCCGGGGCCACGGAGTCGATCTTCTCGCCCTTGAGGAGCCGGACCGCGATCTCGGCGGTGGTCTCGGCCTCGGGCTTGATGCCCTTGTAGATGGTGAAGGTCTGCGAGCCGCTGAGGATCCGCTGGAGGCCGGCGAGCTCGGAGTCCTGGCCGCCCACCGGGACGTCCTTGACGCCGGAGGACTTCAGGGCGGTGGTGATGCCGCCGGCCATGCCGTCGTTGGCGGAGTAGACCGCGTCGAAGCCGTCCTTGCCGAGGGAGGTGATGGCGGCGGCCATCTTGCGATTGGCCTCGTCCGGGGACCAGTCGGGGATGTCCTGCTCGTAGACGACCTTCTTGACCTTGCCGTCGAGCACCTTGTGGGCGCCGGCCTTGAAGAGGGCGGCGTTGGGGTCGGTCGGCGAGCCGTTGATCATCACGACCCGGCTGTCCTTGGCGTCGTCACCGAGCGCGTTGAGCACGCCCTCGCCCTGGAGCTGGCCGATCTTCTCGTTGTCGTAGGACACGTATGCCGAAATGTCGCCCTCGGCGAGCCGGTCGTAGGCCACGACCTTCACGCCCTTCTTGGCGGCGGCGTCCACCCAGGATCGGGTGGCGGTGGCGTCGACCGGGTCCAGGATGATGACCTTCACGCCCTTGGTGATCAGGGCGTCGAACTGCTTCTTCTGGGTCTCGGTGTCCTGGTTGGCGTTGTTGTAGGCGACGTCGCAGTCCTTGCAGAGGGACTTGATCTTCGCCTTGATGAGCGGCCGGTCGAAGGTCTCGTACCGAGTCGTCTTGTTCTCCGGCAGCAGCAGACCGATGGTCTTGCTGTCGCCGTCCCCGCCTGCACTTCCCGCCTTGCCGCACGCGGCCATGGACAGCGCCATGGAGACAGCGGCCGTACCGATCACGACGCGACGCATCGATGCGTTCATGTGGAACCTCCCTGACGAGGCCGCGACGTGGGCGGCCGAGGTGGCTGGAAGTCAACTCGGCCGCCCGTCGGTCGTCAAGAAGTAAATTCTTAACGAGATGGCAACGGTGCCATTCGTTATCTAAGTGAAGGCAGGCGCCGCAGCGGGGACCGAACCGTCCAAAAGGGTGGAATCACCCATCTCGTTGAGGACGAGCGCCAGCGCGCCGAGCACCTCGGCACGGCCGCCGAGGGCCCCCGGAACGACCGACAGCCGACGCGCCGCGCTGGGGATCGCGTACCGCGCGACCGACTCCCGGATGGGCGCCAGGACCAGCTCACCGGCCTCGGCGAGATCGCCGCCGAGCACCACCCGGCTGGGGTTGAGCAGGTTGCAGAGGTTCGCCACGCCGCTGCCGATGTGCCGGCCCACGTCGCCGATCACCCGGCGGCAGCCGGGGTCGCCCTCCCGGGCGAGCTGCACCATGCGCTCCACGGTCAGGTCGGGGCCGTGGCTGGAGTGCAGCAGCCCCAGGATGTAGCGGGCCGCGGTGAAGGTCTCCAGGCAGCCGCGGTTGCCGCAGCGGCACACCGGCCCGGACTCGTCGAGCGTGATGTGCCCGATCTCCCCGGCCGTGCCGCCGGGCCCGCGGTAGATCTGCCCGTTGATCACCAGACCGGCGCCGACGCCGCTGGCCACCTTGATGTACGCCAGGTCCTTCACCCCGCGCCCGCCGCCCCAGACCAGCTCGCCGAGGGCGCCCAGGTTGGCGTCGTTGTCGACGTGCACCGGCACCCCGAGGCGCTCCGAGAGCTCCTCGCGCGGGTTGATGCCCACCCAGCCCGGGAGGATCGCGGTGGAGCCCAGGGTCCCGGTCTCCACATCGATCGGGCCGGGCACGCCGAGGCCGACCCCGATGACCTTCTCCGGACGGATGTCCGTGCCCGCGATCAGCCGGTTGACCAGCAGTTCCGCCCGGTCGAAGCCCTGGGCGGCCGAGGCGTCGACATCCAGCGGCTCGGACTCCTCGGCGAGCACCTCATGCGCCAGGTTGCCGATCGCGACCCGCAGGTGGGTGTGGCCGAAGTCCACGCCGACGACGACGCCGGCGTCCCCGCTCAGCGAGACGCTGCGGGCCCGCCGGCCCCCCGCCGACGTGGGGGTGACCTGGACCGTTCCGCCGTCCTTCAGCTCCCGGACGATGTTGGAGACCGTGGCGGCGGACAGCCCGGTGCTCCGGGCGATCTCCGCCTGGGTGAGCGAGCCGGCCAGCCGCACCGCGCGGACGACGCGCTCCAGATTGGCCCGGTGCAGCGACGACTGCGATCCCGGAGTCTCCACGCTCTGATCACTCCCACCTGGGGCAGGACGGAGCCGCGCCGATGAGACCCCGTCGTATACAACATATGAACTCTAAGCAGAGCCCCAGACGTTGTTTCCCGTCAAGGCCTTGAGCGGGCCAGGCATCGGATGAGCGCCATCGTAGGCAACCTGTCCGGACCTGCGCGCCCCGAGCAGGAAAGGGAACAGGTGGGAGCCCGCTCCCGGCCGAATGGCCGGAAACAGACCCCCGCCCGAGGGCATCCGGGCGGTGTGCGGATCATGAGCGCGCCGCCCCGGCCTGCCCCCGTTCCCGTTCCGTCGGCCGGGCCCGGCTGTGCGCCTGCCGCGCGCGGGCCCGCCCGTCGGGCCCCTGCTCCGCGCGGCCCCGGCCGCCTGCTCGGCTCCGTCGCTGCTTCGTCGCGCCCCGCCGCCGCTCCTGCTACTTGAGCGCCCCCGCGGTGAGGCCGGCCTGTACCTGCCGCTGGAAGACGATGTACACGGCGAGCACCGGCAGCATGGCCATGACCAGACCGGCGAAGAGTCCCGACCAGTCCCCCTTGTACCCCTGGCTGACGGCGAGCTGCACCAGGCCCTGGGTCAGCAGCTTCCGGTCCGGCCCGGTGTTGAGCACCGTCGGCAGCAGGTACTGGTTCCACTGCCCCAGGAAGTTGAAGATCCCGACGCTGATCAGGCCGGGCTTCGCCATCGGCAGCATGACCTGGAAGAACGTCCGGGTGTGCGAGGCCCCGTCGATCAGCGCCGCCTCCGCCACCGAGGTGGGCAGGGTGCGGAAAAAGGCGGTCAGGAAGAAGACGGTGAACGGCAGCGAGTAGGCGATGTAGGCCAGGATCAGCCCGTGGTAGGTGTTCAGCAGCCCCATGTTCTTCATGACGAAGAACAGCGGCACCAGCGCGAGGATGACGGGGAAGCTCATCCCGCCGACGAACAGGTAGTACAGGAACCGGCTGCCCGGGAACTCGAAGCGGGCCAGCACATAGGCGGCCATCGAGCCGAGCAGCATGGTGCCGATCAGTCCACCGCCCACGACCACCGCGGTGTTGAAGAAGTAGTCCCCCATGTGCGCCTTGGTCCAGGCGCGCGTCCAGTTGTCCAGATGCAGGGCGGACGGCAGCGCCCAGGGCGAGGTGAAGATCTCCCGGTCGTCCTTGACCGAGCTCATCACCGCCCAGATCAGCGGCATGGTGACCAGCAGCCCCCAGACCACCAGCACACCGTGCGAGAAGACGTTGAGGACGCGGCCTTCACCGTCCGACCCGCGGTCCGGGCGGCCGCCGCCGCTCCCGAACACCCCCCGCTGCCGCGGCAGGGCCGGCGCGGGGGCACCGGGGACGGGCCGCCCGTCCGCCTTCGTCACGCCCGGGAGGTCCGAGGGCTCTGCTTGCGCGGTCACGGTGCTACCCCCAGGTCGGCGTTCGGGCGGTCGGTCCGGTGCGGCGTCCTATCGATCGGTACTGCCGTCACCGCCATCGGTGCTGCCTTACCGGTCGTCAGTGGTGCTGCCTCACCGGTCGTCAGTACTGCCCTCTCAGCCATCGGTTCGGCCGTCCCGGCCCTCGGTGCTGCCGAGGGCCGGGCCATCGGTGCTGCCGTCCCGGCCCTCGGTACGGCCGCTCCCGCCGTCGTCTCCGTCGTCGTCCCCGCCATCAGTACTCCAGCCGCTCGCGCCGGCCGAACTTCATGACGACGAAGGCGAACAGCAGGGTCACGATCAGCAGGGCCACGCCGAGCGAGGTCGCGTAGCCGGCCTGTCCGTCCCGGAACGCCTTGGTGTAGAGGAAGAAGGACAGGACCTCGGTGGAGTAGGCCGGTCCGCCCGGCCCCACCGTCATGATCTGCACGACGGCGAAGGAGAACGCGTCGAGCGAGAGAATCCCCATGTAGATCCAGCCGGTCTGCACGGTGTCCCACAGCAGCGGCAACGTGATCCGCCAGAAGGTGTGGAAGCGGTTGGCCCCGTCGAGCAGCGCCGCCTCGTAGAAGTCCTTCGGGATCGAACTCATCCCGGCGGAGAAGAGCACCACGTAGAAGCCGACATTGCTCCAGACCATCACCGCCATGACGCACCACAGCGCCAGATCGGGATCGCCCAGCCAGTCGGGCTGCACCGAGTCCAGCCCGACGGCCTGCAGGAACGAGTTCAGCGCACCGCTGTTGGGGTTGTACGCGAACTGGAACAGCAGCGCGACGATGGCGATCGAGAGGACCTGCGGAAAGAAGTAGACGATCTTGTAGAGGCCGGAGCCGCGCACTCCGCCGATCGCCGCGTTCTTCCGGCGCCGGCCGCCGACGTTCAGCATGAAGGCGAGGAAGAGCCCCAGCCCGAGCGTCACCAGCGGCAGCACGAGGAGCAGCAGCAGGTTGTTGCCCAGCGCCGTCCAGAAGATGTCGTCGTGCAGCATCCGCTCGTAGTTGCGGAGGCCGACCATCGAGAAGTCGGGGCTCAGCCCGGTCCAGTCCGTGAACGAGTAGTAGATGGCCTGGACGAAGGGCGAGATCACAAAGACTGCGTAGATCGCCAGAGGCAGGGCCAGAAACCCCGCGACGAAGCGGTACTTGCCGTGCTGCATTCCCTACCGACCCCGATCCTCCCCTGAGGGCGCCGCCGCTGGTGACGCGCCGGTCCGCACCGTCAGTGCCGGTATTTCTTGACGGCGTCGTCCTTGGCGGTCTCGTCGGCGAACTTCTGGCACTTCGCGACGCACTCCACCGGGGTCATCCGGCCGGCCATCATCTCGCCGAGCGCGGCGACGCCGATCTTCTCCTTCTCCAGGGCCACGTACCAGTCCTGGATCCGCGGGTTGACGATGTTCTCCCCGGCCTTGTCCAGCGCCTCGGTGGCGGACTTCAGCCCCGGCGGGAGGGTGAGTCCCTCGGTTCCGCCGTTGAGGGAGGTGAGCGAGGAGACCTGCCGGGTGAAGTTCTTCGACGACTTCTCGCCGAGCATGATGCGCAGCAGCTCCATGCCGCCCTGCGGGTTCTTCGCCGACCGGGGCACGACGAACGGCTCGCCGCCGGACGCCCACAGGGTGCCGAACGGCATCCGGTCCGAGGAGTCCAGGCCCGACGGCGCGCCGACGGTCATCCCGAACCCCTTGGGCGTGGTCTTCTTCGCCTCGTTCTCCACCCAGGAACCGTTCGGTATGAACAGGGCCTTGCCGCCGGTCCACGCCGTCTGCGCCTCGATGTGCGTCAGACCGGGCGTCCCCTTGAGGATGTAGCCCTTCTGGTGGAGTTCGTAGTACGCCTCGAAGGCCGACTTGACCGCCGGGTGCTTCCAGGCGTTCGGCTCCAGGTTGTCGATCGCCTTCAGGACGTCGGCGCCGCCGATCTTGGCGATGAACGGGTAGAGGCTGAACGGCAGGTAGTAGGGGTACTTGCCGGGGTAGGTCCAGCCGGCGATGCCCTTCTTCTTGGCCGCGGCACAGACCTTGAGCATGTCGTCCCAGGTCTCGGGGTACTCCCAGTCGTTCTTCTCCAGGGTGGAGCGCGAGTACCAGACGCCGTAGACCGTGTAGGCGTAGTAGAGGATCCAGACCGGCTTGCCGTCGAACCGGCCCATCTCCACGACGCCCGGCCGCAGGGTGTCGCGGACCTTCTTGGACGGGTCGTCCACGGACGGAGCGTCGAGCAGCTCGGTCAGGTCGGTGAGCTGGTTCTTCGACACCAGCGTGCCGAAGTCCATCTGTTCGGCACCGGAGTTGTCGATGAGGTCCGGCGGGGTTCCGCCGTTGAACCGGGGCTGGAGCGTGGACTGGATCTTCTGGGTGGAGGCGTGCGCGACCTTGGCCTTCGGATACGCCTTCCGGTACTCCGCCTCCGCGTCCTTGGCGTACTGCTCGCCGAAGCCGCCGTCGAAGATGACGACGTCCAGGGGTGCGCCGGCGTTGACGCCGAGCGGATTTTTCTCCGACTTCTCGCCCTTGTCGACCGGCTTGTCGCCGTCGCTGTCGCTGGTCGCACACGCGCTGAGCGCGCTCATCGACGGCACCGCGATCAGGCCGAGTGCCGCCGCCCTCCTGATCACGTCACGACGCCCGTACTCAGAGGTGGATCCCATGCTCAAGTCCTCGCCTTCTCCAGGACTCAGGCGGTGTACGGGAGCCTGCCCGGCACCGCGGTCGTTGAAGCTCGGGTCGTGCAGGGTGTGCGCCGGGATGACTGGAGTGCCGCGGCGACCGGCGCTCGTCGCGCCCCGCCGCACCCGTTCCTCCGGGTCCGTGAATGCCTCGTACGGCCCTCGACCGCCTCGTACGGCCCTCGGACGCCGACAGGTATAGTCCATTCGCGGCCAACTGGGCAAGATCGAATACAAGTTTGGACAACAGATTTCCCGAGTTGAGACCTCGGCCGCATACGGGTCTCCGGCGCCCGGACAAAAGCGGAATGCACGGCGTGCCCCACCCGGCAATCAGCCGACGACCCGTCAGAGTGGTACCACCCGCCGCCTTGACACCGTCCGCCCCATCCACCATTACTGATTTCTGCGCAACCGGTGTGACAACGTTGTCTGAACCGTTGGAGGGGCTGGACATGCAGCGCAGGCGATGGCGAGGTCACGGACGTACGGCCGCCCTGGTGGCGGCCGTCGTCGTACTGGCCTCGGCGCTACCGGGAGCGGCAGCGCAAGCGACTCCGGCGGCGCTCCCCCGCCAACCCGTGGGGGTCGGCGAGGAGTTCACCACCTCCTTCGAGACCGGCGATCCCCAGCCCACCTGGAGCAACACCGTGGAGACCGGTCCGGACGGCCGGAAGAAGGCGTCCGGGGTCGACGGCGGCTACTCCCCGGGCCTGCCGGGCGATGTGACGGACCGGGTGACGGAGGTGCGGGCCAGCGCCGAGAACACCGCCGCCGGGGAGATCAAGGAGAACCTCGTCGACGGCGAGACCGGCAGCAAATGGCTGGTGTTCGACGACTCCGCCTGGCTGGAGTTCGACCTCGCGGAGCCGGTGGCCGTGGTGCGCTACGCCCTCACCTCCGCCAATGACGCGGCCGGGCGCGACCCGCGGGACTGGACGTTCCTGGGCTCCGACGACGGCGAGAACTGGACGCCGCTGGACACCCGCGAGTCCGAGGTCTTCGAGGAGCGCCAGCAGACCCGCACCTTCCCGGCCCGGAACACCCACGCCTACCGGCACTACCGGCTGGACCTCACCCGGAACGCCGGTGAGCAGCTCACCCAGCTCGCCGAGGTGCAGTTCTCCAACGGCGACGACACCACACCGTCCGCCTCCGACATGCGCAGCTATCCCGACCGGGGCCCGGCCGGCTCCCCCACCGGGAAGGCCAACGCCGGGTTCACCGGTGTGCGGGCGCTGCGCTACGCGGGGGTCCACCAGCCCGCGGGCCGCGCCTACTCGTACAACAAGGTCTTCGACGTCGACACGGCCGTCACCCCGACGACCCGGCTCTCCTACCGGATCCACCCCTCGCTCACCGAGGGCGACCTGACCTATCCGGCCACCCGGGTCGCGGTGGACCTGGCGTTCACCGACGGCAGCTATCTGAGCGAGCTCGGCGCCGTCGACCAGCACGGCGCCCCGCTGACCCCGCAGGGCCAGGCCGCCTCGAAGACCCTGTACGTCAACCAGTGGAACCACAAGGAGTCCGCCATCGGCCGGGTCGCCGCGGGCAGGACGATCGACCGGATCCTCGTCGCCTACGACGCCCCGAAGGGACCCGCGAAGTTCCGCGGCTGGGTGGACGACATCGCGATCGCCCCCGAGCCGCCCGCACCGCCCCCGGCCCATGTGGCGGACCACGCGGTGACCACCCGCGGCACCAACTCCAGCGGCACCTTCTCCCGGGGCAACACCTTTCCGGCCACCGCCGTCCCGAACGGCTTCAACTTCTGGACGCCGGTCACCAACGCCGGTTCGTCCAGCTGGCTCTACGAGTACGCACGGGCCAACAACGACGACAACCTGCCCACCGTCCAGGCCTTCGCCGCCAGTCACGAGCCCAGCCCCTGGATGGGCGACCGGCAGACGTTCCAGGTGATGCCGTCCGCCGCGGCGGGCACCCCGGACGCCGGGCGCACGGCCCGCGCCCTCCCCTTCCACCACGAGAACGAGACCGCCCGCCCGCACTACTACGGCGTCACCTTCGACAACGGGCTGCGCACCGAGATCGCGCCGAGCGACCACGCGGCGCTGATGCGGTTCACCTTCCCCCGGGACGACGCCAGCGTGATATTCGACAACGTGAACAACAAGGGCGGGCTCACGCTCGACCCCGCGCGCGGTGTGGTGACCGGCTTCTCCGACGTCCGCAGCGGGCTGTCCACCGGCGCCACGCGGCTTTTCGTGTACGGCGTGTTCGACGCGCCGGTCAGCGCCGGCGGCCGGCTCAGCGGCGGCGGGGGCAAGGACGTCGGCGGGTTCTTCCGCTTCCGGCCCGGCGCGGACCGCACCGTGACGCTGCGCATCGCCACCTCGCTGATCGGTGTCGACCAGGCGCGGGCCAACCTCGCCCACGAGATCCCGGAGACGGCCACCCTGGCCTCGGTGCGGGAACAGGCGCGGGACCAGTGGGACGCGCTGCTCGGCCGGGTCGAGGTGGAGGGCGCCACCCGGGACCAGCTCACCACCCTCTACTCCAGCCTCTACCGGCTGTACCTCTATCCGAACTCCGGCTTCGAGAACACCGGGACGCCGCTGAACCCGGTGCACCGGTACGCCAGTCCGTTCTCCGCACCGGTGGGCGCGAACACCCCGACCCGGACCGGCGCGAAGATCGTGGACGGTGAGGTCTACGTCAACAACGGCTTCTGGGACACCTACCGGACCACCTGGCCCGCGTACTCCCTCCTCACCCCGGAGCGGGCCGGGCGGATGGCCGACGGCTTCGTCCAGCAGTACCGGGACGGCGGCTGGATCTCCCGGTGGTCCTCCCCCGGCTACGCCGATCTGATGACCGGCACCAGCTCGGACGTGGCGTTCGCCGACGCCTACCTCAAGGGCGTGGACCTCGACGCCGGGACCGCGTACGAGGCCGCGCTGAAGAACGCCACCGTCGCCCCGCCCATCCCCGGTGTCGGCCGGAAGGGCATGGAGACCTCCGTGTTCCAGGGCTACACCAGCACCGCGACCCGCGAGGGCATGTCCTGGGCCCTGGAGGGCTACCTCAACGACTTCGGCATCTCCCGGATGGGCAAGGCCCTTTACGCGAAGACCGGGAAGGCGCGGTACCGCGAGGAGTCGGAGTACTTCCGCAACCGCGCCCTGAACTACGTCAAGCACTTCGACCCGGCGGTCGACTTCTTCCAGGGCAAGGACCCGGCCGGCGACTGGCGGCTGCCGCCCTCGTCCTACGACCCGCGGGTCTGGGGGCACGACTACACCGAGACCAACGGCTGGAACTTCGCCTTCACCGCCCCGCAGGACACCCGCGGCCTGGCCGCGCTGTACGGCGGGAAGCGCGCCTTCGCCGAGAAGCTCGACACCTTCTTCGCCACCCCGGAGACGGCCGAGCCGAAGTACGCGGGCTCGTACGGCGGCGTCATCCACGAGATGACCGAGGCCCGGGACGTGCGCATGGGCATGTACGGGCACAGCAACCAGGTGTCGCACCACATCCCGTACATGTACGACGCGGCGGGACAGCCCTGGAAGACACAGAAGCAGGTGCGCGAGGTGCTGTCCCGGCTCTATCTCGGCAGCGAGATCGGCCAGGGGTACCCCGGCGACGAGGACAACGGCGAGATGTCCGCCTGGTACCTGTTCAGCGCGCTGGGCTTCTATCCGCTGGTGATGGGCAGCCCGGAGTACGCGGTGGGCTCACCGCTGTTCACCAAGGCGACCGTGCACCTGGCGGGCGGCCGTGACCTGGTGGTCTCCGCCCCGCGGAACAGCGCCCGGAACGTCTACGTCCAGGGCCTGAAGGTCAACGGGAAGACCTGGACCTCGACGGCGCTCCCGCACGCGGAGATCGCGCGCGGCGGCACGCTGGAGTTCACCATGGGTCCGAAACCGTCCACCTGGGGCACGGGGAAGGACGCCGGACCGTCCTCGCTCACCCTTGGCGACGAGCCGCCGCGGCCGATGGACGATGTGACGGTGAACGAGGGCTCCGCGCTGTTCGACGACACGTCGAGTACGGACGGCGCCTTCTCCTCGGTCACGGTGGAGCCGCGGTCGGCGGCCCGGGTGGCGTACTACACCCTCACCTCGTCGAAGAGGGCCGAGGCACCGGCGGGGTGGGTCCTGAAGGGGTCGGACGACGGTGAGCAGTGGACCGTCCTGGACCGGCGGTCGGACCAGTCGTTCACCTGGGACCGGCAGACCCGGGTGTTCGCGGTGGCGCACCCGGGCACGTACCGGCACTACCGGCTGGAGGCGGTGGGGGGCCGGGGGAGGCTGGCGGAGGTGGAGTTGCTGGCACAGCCGCGCACGGGCTGACCTGGCGGCCTGTGCCGTTCGACGTCATGGCTGCTCCCGGATCCGGCGGGTCCGGGAGCAGGGACCGAACCCATCGACTCCGCGAGGCGGCCGAGCGGGGGCCCTGCTAATGCGCGGTGCCCCCGCCCCGTCGGGACGCATGGCCTGCAGACATCTTCGGCCAGCGGACAGAGGCCAACCATCGGCCCCGGGGCCACCGCGCGGCCTTCAAAAGTCCGCCCCCTCCCCCATGATCACGCAGTGGTCGTTCCTGTTCCCAGCCGACCTCTTGCCGGACCGCGAAGCCGGACGGAGCCGGGATCGGACCGCGACCTCCGCGGTGTGCCCGGTTGAGTACTGGACTGGTGATCCGCGAAGTTGGCTGGAAGTTGACACAGACCTGCCTGCGCACCGGGTCCGGCGCCGATGATGATCCACTGAGGTGAAATACTCCCTCTCCGACAGGAAGCCGGATCCCGCTGCTCTGCAGAGAGGGGAAACAATGCCGGGAGCGTCTACGCCGCGGTACTCCACCAGAAAGTGCGAGCGTGCCTGGAAGGAGGCTGTCGGATTTCTGCGGCAGGGCCGGCTGGACTGGGCAGCGCAGCGCTTCGAACAAGCCACTCAGCACGATCCGTCGGCTGCCGATGCCTGGCTGGGACTGCACGCCACGGGGCACCGTCAGTCGGAAGCCATCGACGCGATGTCACAGAACCGTGGCTCCTTCGGCGCTCTGCGCACCAGATGCGGTATGCCGCTGAAGTCCCGATTCGACCTCGGCGTCTACGTCACATTCCGCCTTGAGACCGCACGCGATCTCTGGCTCGCCGTCATGTCGAAACTCCTTCACGAACGGCGGCCGGACGAAGCATGGAAGTCGCTCTCGGAGGCTTACCTCGACTGTGACGAGACGCGGTTCGCGTGTACGAGATACGCATTCCTGAAGCAGGACTGGCCCCTCGTCCTGCAGTTCTCGCGGAACATCACTGACGCGCTCCTTCGCGAGGAATCCCAGCTGTACGTGGCCAGAGCCCTCATCGAGCAGAATGTATTCCACGAGGCGCTCAACACCCTCGCAGCACTCCCGAGGGCGATGGACAAGGAAAGCCGCTTCGAGGGAGAGGTCGCTTACGAACGGGGCCTTGCATACGAGGGGCTGGGGCAGCATGAAGACGCCCTGCGGCACTACCAATTCGCCTTCCGCTGCTTCCCCACCCTGGCCGATGTCGCCACCCGCGCGCAGGCCGTCACGGTCCGGGCCACCGCTGTCCCCACCCGGCAGACACCCTCTACTGCGGTGACGGCCGATAACACATCGCTCGCCCCTGACACCCGAACCCGGGAGTCGTGGCTGAGCGACGCAATGGCGCTGCTGGACGGCATGGTGGGACTGGAGCCGGTGAAACGCCAGCTTCGCACGCTTGTCGCGCAGTTGCGCATGACCGCTGTACGAAGAGAGCAGGGACTCCCTTCGACTTCGGCCCCACAGCACTTTGTCTTTGCCGGTCCGCCCGGCACCGGCAAGACCACCGTGGCGCGAGTGCTCGGCCAGGTGTTCGCCGGGCTGGGACTGCTTGAACAGGGGCACGTAGTAGAGGCGCAACGTGTCGATCTCGTCGGTCAGCATCTCGGCGAGACAGCCATCAAGACGAGCAAAGCGATCGACTCCGCACTCGACGGCGTCCTGTTCATCGACGAGGCTTACGCACTGTCGAACAGCGGCTACTCCGGCGGCGACGCTTTCGGTGACGAAGCACTCCAGGTCCTGCTCAAGCGCGCAGAGGACGACCGAGACCGACTCGTCGTCATCCTGGCCGGCTACCCGCATGAGATCAACACGCTGCTCGCGACCAATCCAGGCCTGGCTTCAAGGTTTACCACGCGCGTGAGCTTCCCCTCGTACTCTGCCGACGAACTCGTGGAAATCACCCATAGCTTCTTCGAAGCCCAGGGCGATGCCCTCGATGAGGACGCTTCCACCACGCTCGAAGCGCACTGCAGGCGCGCCGTGGACGACGATCTTGTCGACCAGCTGGGCAATGGCCGCTTCGCGCGTGAACTGTGTCGGAAAGCTGCCGCGCTGAGAGATCTTCGTCTGTACGAGCTCTACGGAGGATCCGACACTCCCACCCGCGCGGAGATCACCACGGTACGCCTCGCGGACATCTCTGAGGCATACCAGGAACTTTACGACAGCGCGATCGAGCCCTGAACTGCGAACCACCGTCGGGGGGCCAGGCCGCCGACATGTGTCAGTGATCAGGGCGTCCCCCGGGGGCCTTTCCATCCCGAGCAACGCCCTCGGGGGACATGTGGCGGGTGTTCAGGCGCATTCGGGCGCGGCGCTGAGGCGCCACACCCAGTCGATGCCCACCTCGCCCGGCGCCTCCGGCCCGTCGGGCCGCTTCCTTCGCTCGACGTGGGTGAAGCCCAGGCGGCGGGGGACGGCGGCGCTCGCCTGGTTGGCCTCGTCGTGGTGGATCTCCAGGTGGTCGGTCCCCGGCAGCGACCGCCCTTCGCGGACCAGGGCCGCGGCGGTCATGGTGGCGAGTCCCCGTCCGGTCCAGCCGGGGTGGATCCAGTAGCCGATCTCCAGGCCACCGGTCCCGATGCGGCGCATCAGCCCACAGCTCCCGATCACGGTGCCGCTGCTGGTGATCGCGTAGTTGAAGGCCTCGCCCGACATCCACTCCAGTTGGGAGGTGGCCAGGAACTCCGCCGAGTGCTCCCGGCTCGATTCGGCGGCCCAGGGCATCCAGGGCCGGAGGTGGTCGAGTGCCTCGGTGGTCACACCGTAGAGGGTGTCGAGGTCGTCGACACGCCACCGGCGCAGCTCGACCTGCTCGAACAGGAGAGTTTCGGAGGGCAGTCCCATGGACGGATGATTCCGCAGTTCGCGGCCGGTCGACAACGCATTTACGCACAGTCGGCACCAGTGCTGTGGGTGCTCACCCCTCGGCACCCAGGCGGCCGCCTTGGCGGCCCGCCTGTCAAACCGAGATCGCCCAAGCGAGAGCATTCCTGTTCGGCTGTGCGCCCTGAAGATCGCAGCCGACACGGCGTGTTGGCCACGCCACGGAGTTGCATCCTCCTCGTGTGTGATAACGCGTGGTCACCAGCTCTGCACGGTTCTGGGCGGTCCATGAGGGGTGTAGAGGGCGAATTTGATCTTCGTCTGCGGGATAGGGTGGGGGCTTCCCACGACCGCCCTCGGAGGTGCCCGCCCGGTGGCTGACAGCTTTGTTCACCTGCACAATCACACTGAATACTCGATGCTCGACGGAGCGCAGAAGCTGAAGCCGATGTTTGCCGAGGTCGACCGGCAAGGCATGCCGGCCGTAGCCATGAGCGACCACGGCAACATGTTCGGTGCGTACGAGTTTCATCAGGTGGCCAAGGGCTTCGACGGCGTCAAGCCGATCATCGGGATCGAGGCGTACGTGGCCCCGTCCTCACGCCGGAACAGGAAGCAGGAGTTCTGGGGGCCGGGCGGGCAGCGCGCCATGTCGGACGACGGTGAGGGGTCGAAGGACGTCTCCGGTGGTGGCCGGTTCACCCACATGACGATGTGGGCCGAGAACGTGGCCGGGCTGCGCAACCTCTTCTACCTGTCGACCGAGGCGTCTTACACGGGCCAGTTCCCGGCGGGCAAGCCGCGTATGGACATGGAGCTGATCGGCGAGCATGCCGAGGGCATCATCGCCACGACAGGCTGTCCCTCCGGCGCGATCCAGACCCGGCTGCGTCTGAACCAGTACGACGAGGCGAAGCAGGTCGCCGGCGCCTACCAGGAGATCTTCGGCAAGGAGAACTACTTCCTGGAGTTGATGGATCACGACCTGGCCATCGAGAAGCAGGTCCGAGACGGGTTGATGCGTCTGGCCAAGGATCTGAACATCCCACTCCTGGCCACCAACGATGCGCACTACATCCATGCGGACCAGGCCGACGCGCACGACAACCTGCTGTGCATCGGCGTCGGGAAGAACAAGGCCGACGAGAAGCGATTCCGCTTCTCGGGCAACGACTACTACCTCAAGACTGCCGCGGAGATGCGAGAGCTCTTCTCCGAGCTGCCCGAGGCTTGCGACAACACGCTGCTGATCGCGGAGCGGATCGGGGCGTACGACGAGGTCTTCGACAACGTCGACGAGATGCCGCAGTTCCCCGATGTCCCTGAAGGCGAGACCCAGGAGTCATGGCTGCGCAAGGAGTGCATGAAGGGCCTCGCGATGCGCTATCGCGACCCGATCCCCGCCGAGGTCCTTGAGCGATTCGAGACCGAGATGTCGGTTATCGGACCTATGGGATTTTCGTCGTACTTCCTCGTCGTCGCGGACATCTGCAGGTACGCGCGCGACAACGGAGTTCCGGTCGGCCCGGGCCGTGGTTCGGCGACCGGCTCGATCGTGGCTTACGCGACGCGGATCACCGAGCTGTGCCCGCTGGAGCATGGCCTGCTGTTCGAGCGGTTCTTGAACCCGGAGCGCATCAACCCGCCGGATGTCGACCTCGACTTCGACGACCGTCAGCGGGACAAGATGGTGCGCTACGTCACCGAGAAGTACGGCGACGAATACACCGCCATGGTGAATACGTTCGGCAAGATCAAAGCCAAGAACGCCATCAAGGACTCCTCGCGCATTCTCGGCTACCCGTTCCAGCACGGTGAGCGGATCACCAAGGCCCTGCCCGACGACATCATGGGCAAGTCGATCCCTCTGGACGGCATCTTCGACTCCGAGCACCCGCGGTACGGCGAGTGCGGCGAGATCCGTCAGATGTACGAGAATGAGCAAGATGTCAAGAAGGTCATCGACACGGCCAAGGGCGTCGAGGGTCTGACACGTGGTACCGGTGTGCACGCGGCTGCGGTCATCCTGTCCAAGACCAGGCTGACCGAGCGCATCCCACTGCACATGCGGGCCAAGGACGGCGTCAAGATCACCGGCTTTGACTACCCCAGTTGCGAGGACATGGGGTTGGTCAAGATGGACTTCCTGGGTCTGCGGAACCTGGGCGTGATCGACCACGCGATCCAGAACATCCGTGTGAACCGTGGGGTCAAGCTCGCGTGCGTTGACCCGGTGGATGGGGACACGGAAACCGTCGTCATCCCGCTCGACAACAAGAAGACGTTCGAACTTCTTGGTCGGGGAGACACTTTCGGCGTCTTCCAGCTCGATGGCGGCGGCATGCGTGCCCTGCTGAAGCTGATGGAGCCGACCCGATTCGAGGACATCGCGGCTGCCCTCGCCCTGTACCGTCCCGGTCCGATGGCCGCCAACGCGCACACCAACTACGCGCTGCGGCAGAACGGTAAGCAGGATCCTGATCCGATCCACCCGGAGCTGAAGGAAGTCCTCGATCCGATCCTGGGCTCCACTCACCACCTGCTCATCTTCCAAGAGCAGATCATGGCCATCGCTCGGACCCTCGCGGGATACACGCTCGGCGGCGCCGACATGCTGCGTCGAGCGATGGGCAAGAAGAAGCCCGAGGTGCTCGCCGCGGAGTGGGAAAAGTTCCACGGCGGAATGAAGGACAACGGCTACTCAGAGGAGGCCATCAAGGCCATCTGGGATGTCATGCTCCCGTTCTCGGGCTACGCCTTCAACAAGTCACACACTGCCGGGTACGGCCTCGTCTCTTACTGGACCGCCTACCTCAAGGCGAACTACCCGGCCGAGTACATGGCCGCTCTCCTGACATCCGTCGGAGATGACAAAGACAAGGCCGGCATCTACCTGGCCGACGCTCGCAAGCTCGGCGTCACTGTTCTGCAGCCGGACGTCAACGAGTCCGTGGCAGAGTTCGCAGCCGTTGGCGATGACGTGCGATTCGGCCTCCGCTCGGTACGCAACGTCGGTGACAACGTCATCGAATCGATCGTCTCGGCCAGGAAGTCAAAGGGCAAATTCAGCTCGTTCGCCGACTTCCTCGACAAGGTCGATCTTCCTGCCCTCAATAAGAGGGCCATCGAATCGCTGATCAAGGCCGGTGCATTCGACTCGTTGGGGCACACCCGTAGGGGCCTGTCCGCCGCGCACGAAATGGCCATTGACGCGGTCGTTCCGTTGAAGAAAGCTGCAGCGTACGGTCAGGACGACCTGTTTGCCGGCCTGGGCGGTGATGGTGCCGAGGAGTCCGGGTTCGGACTCGACGTACAGATCGGCGAAGAAGAGTGGCCGCGGAAGCAACTGCTGTCCACTGAACGGGAAATGCTCGGCATGTATGTCTCCGCGCATCCTCTGGACGGCACTGAGCACATCCTCGCAGCGAACCGGGACACCACGATCGTCGATCTGTTGTCCTCCGGGCGCACCGAGGGCGTGGTCCGCTTGTCCGGGCTGATCACCAGTGTTCAGCCCAAGATGACCAAGCAGGGCAACGCGTGGGCCATCGTCAACCTCGCAGACCGTGACGGCACCATCGAGGTGCTGTTCTTCCCGGCCACGTACCAACTGGTCGTGGGCGCTCTGGTCGAAGACAGCGTGATTTCCGTGCAAGGTCGCATCAATGACCGCGACGGCGCAATCAGCATTTTTGGTCAGGAACTGCAGGTGCTCGATGTCGCCTCAGCGGAGCGTACCGGCGCAGCTCCGGTCATGCTCAGCCTTCCCTACCACCGCGTCAATGAGCCCATGGTCAAGGAACTCAAGCGGATCGTGGGTGCGCATCCGGGAGAGAACCCTGTTCGCCTCTCGGTACGGGGCGTCCGGAAGACGATCGTTTATCAACTTCACTCCACCGTGAACGCGTCCACGATCGCCTCTGACATCAAGGGATCCTTTGGCCAGGACGCATGGCAGGGAGTGGCGTGATCAAGGAGCAACCCGACGGGGACGAAATCCTCCTCAAGCTCGAAGAGGTCCCTCCGTGCCCGCGCTGCGGCGGCGTTGCTCTGCTCCTCGCCCAGTTCCCGCATGCCTGGAGAAACGGCCGTGACGCGGCGGTATCTGGTCTCAAAGAGGCGCTCCTCTGCCCGGCCTGCGACCACGGGGAGCCGGCAGCAGCCGATTTGCTCGCGCTCTTCGCAGTCGATGACCAGGTTGGCCTGGACAACCTGGAGGTCGCAAGGAGACTCCTCTCCGCGTGGGTCGAGTCCGTGCGGCATCGCACCGTGGACGAAGAGGCCCTGAGCGAAGAGTTCGATCAGTGGAGCCGAGGCGAGCTGTAGCCTCCGTTGAATGCGGAGGAAGCATGGGTGAGGCCCGGCTGCGGACCGGGCCTCACACGCATGGCGATCAGATCAGGGCGTGGTGCAGGCGCAGCACGTGCGCCACCATCTCGTCTCGCTCCAGGCAGCGTCGCTGCTCCAGCCGTAGCGCCACGGCCGATATCTCGTCGGCGTCGATGAGCTTCTCGTCGATCAGCGGTGACCCAGTCGCCAGCATCCTGCGGATCATGTCCGGCCCGAAGCGGAGAAGGGCCTGCTGGAGGACTTCGTGGAAGCTTTCCCGCAGCGGCGGATGCGTCACCTCCTGGTCGAAGCCGAGCCGCTGAAGTCGTAGGCGGGCCAAGTGCTTGTTCCGTCGCCATGAGAACGGCAGCCACTGGCCGAACCGCCACATCGCCGGGTCCGCCAGCGGATACAGCGGCCACAGGCCGGCCCGTAGGTACATCGGAGCACCACAGGCCAGAGCACGCAGCGTGGAGTCGGAGATCGGTGGCGCCGGCGGGATACCGCTCTCCTGGTCCTGCAAAGCCTCGAACGTGCTGGGTGTGAGCCAGCGGGGAACGTCAGCCGGCACCAGCGGCGGGTGCTCTCCGGGTGGCAGACTCAGCATCTCGTCACCGCCCACCCCCGCTACGGCCCAAAGGACCCCGTCCGACTTCCACCTGCCGAGCAGCGTGCTGTGCCCGGCAATGTAGATCTCCTCGTGTGGTCCCAGCGGCACCCTCGAAGCGTGCGTCGGGTCCATCGGCAGGTAGTCAGCGGAACACAGGGCAGTGTCCCGGAACCCGGCGTAGCGGATCACCGCTTCGCGCCGCCGCCTCTGCTGTTCGCCAGCAGTCCCATCCTGGATCAGCGCGCCACTGAACAAGGTGGGCCCGTGTCGGGCGGCCAAGGACATAGCCACGTTGCTGCTGTCCATCCCTCCGGACAGCTCGATCGCTGTCCGCTCCGGCAGGTAATGGTGATCTGCCAGTACGGCATCGAGGAGCCGCTCGTAGCCATCGAGGACTCGCGCGTCCGCCGCGAGTTCACGGGGCTCGTCATGGCCGGCTGCCTCTGGCATCAGCACCTGGAGTTCCCCGTCATGGAACCAGGCACTGGAGCGTTCGGTGAGCAGGGAGATCTCCTGCCACACGGTGCGCGTGCTGTAGTGGCCGGTCAGCGCGAGGAGCCGTGCGATCTCGATGCGGTCGAGGTGTTGGTGCGGTATCACTTCACGGAGTCGTGTCACGTCCCAATGGGCATGTAACGTGCTGCGGTTCACCGTCAGGTACACGGGTGCCGGGCAACGGGCGCCCGTGCTGACGGTGATGCCCTGCGGAGTGCTCTCGATGAGGTGGTGCGCTCGTGTCCAGGCGCGGCCTTCAGCAACCACTTCGTCATATGCCTGCCTGCTCATAAGGCGTGGCGAACATGGGGCGTGCGGCTGTCGCCCAGGGGCTCTCTCGCGCACGTGGAAGAAGATGCGCTGGCCGTCCTGGGCCGTCCAGGTCTCCAGCGCTGGATGATCGTAAGGGGAGATCCATGACGAACCGCTGCACCAGCGATCACCACGCCACTCCCATGATGTGCAGGGCAACGTGTCATCTATGCGCATGCTCAGCATCAGCCACTCCTTACGCCAGCGAGCGGGACGGGGCCCCTCTTTTGAGGGGCCCCGTTGAGGCGAGGGGGGATCAGTCCTCGCAGGTGCGCTGGTCACCTTCGCCCGATGGCTTGCGGTGCCGGGACTCGGCAGTCGGCACCATCGTGCGAGGTGAGGTGGTGAACAACTCCTCCAGGTCGCGGAGCGTCGTTTCAGCGTTCAAGTTGTTCCTCCTGTTGAGGTGATTCGATCCGTGATCGTGCTGATGACTGTGCGTACCCCGTGCGGGGCGGTGATCAATCCTGACCCTGACGGAGTCGATCGCGCATCGCACCCGGTCTCGGCTCCACTGGGCGAAACGCCGGTAGACCCTCTGCCAGTACGGACCGAAGACAGGAGGCAACTGCCTCCAGGTGCAGCCCGACGTGGCGACGAAAACGATCGCCGCCAGCGCCTCGCGGTCACCTGCTCGGCGCCGGCCTCCGCCCTGCGGACGCTTCACCTCCTTCGCAGTCACCACCCGCCTGAAGAGCACCCACAACTCGTCCGGTACCAACCGCTCCACCAGATCCGTCATGCACTGCTCAACGAGCATCAACACCATAGGAATCGATGTCTAAGGCCAGTTCGCACCAAACAATCTTGGTGAGTGGGGCGGTCAGCTCCACGCCGCGGCGGTCGACCAGCGCGTCGACCAGGAGCAGCCCGCGGCCGGATTCCGCTTCGGGGTCCGGAGGTCCGACCTCGGCGGACTCGGGTGGAAGCCGGTCGGGGCGGGTGTCGGTGACCTCGACGCGGAGGACGGAAGCACCGTCGTCGGCCGCGTCGGTGGTGAGCAGCGTCAGTCGCAGCCGGAAGTCCCGGCCCGGGGTACGCCCGTGGGTTGCGGCGTTGGTGGCGAGCTCGCCCACGAGCAGGGTGGCATCGTGCACGGCGTCACTGTCGTACGGCCATCCCCATTCGACGAGTTGGCGGGTGGCGAGCTTCCGGGCCAACCGGGCGCCCCGGCTGGTGGAGCTGAGGAGGACGGTGAAGTGGCCGGTGGAGTGGAGGGTTTCGGACTTCATGGCGACCAGAGTGGCGGAGCGGACGACCACTGAGGAGCCACGCCACCGGTACGGAGCGTAAGTGTCGGATGGCGCGGGAGCGTGTACCGGAGGGGCGGCGTAACGCTGTGCACATACGAGGTGTTGAACAGAAGGACCTCGGAGGTGGCCATGGTGACCCATGCAGGACAGTCGGCCGGGAGCAGTGCGGAGCTGCCTGAGGCGGAGGACGAGGAGACGGCCGCTCTCCTCAAGTCCATCGGCAGGCAGGTGAAGTTGTGGCGCGAGCGAGCAGCACTCACTCAGGCCGAGCTGGGCAAGGCGATCCGCTACGGCGAGGATCTGGTGTCGTCGGTGGAGCGCGGACGCCGGGCGCCCAAGCCTGAGTTTCTGGAGCAGGCGGACGAAGTGCTCGGCGCGGGCGGCATGCTGTCCGCGTTCGTTGAGGATGTGAAGCGGGTCCGCTACCCGAAGAAGGTCCGCGACCTGGCCAAGGTCGAGGCCGAGGCGGTGGAGATCGGGGCGTACAGCAACCACAACATGCACGGGCTGTTGCAGACGGAGGAGTACGTACGCGCCTTGTTCGGGATGCGAAGGCCACCGTTGGGGGAAGACATCATCGAACAACAGGTGGCAGCTCGCACGGCTCGGCAGAGGATCTTCAGCCGGTCCCCGGCCCCCATTCTGAGCTTTGTCCAGGAAGAGGTGACACTTCGGCGACCCATCGGGGGCAAGATGGTACTGCGGCGCCAGCTCGAACACCTGCTTGAGTTGGGGAAGTTGCGGAACGTCGAGATCCAGGTGATGCCTACCGATCGCGAGGATCACGCGGGTATGGGTGGCGAGCTGCAGTCGCTGAAGCTCAGCAGCGGGCCCGCCTTGGCTCACACGGAGGTTCAGAACTTGAGCCGATTGACCAGCGATCGCCGCGAAGTACAGGGGCTCGAGATGAGGTATGGAATTATCCGAGCTCAGGCCCTCACACCACGAGAATCAATGGCTTTCATCGAGAAACTGCGGGGAGAGACATGACCGTCAAGCGTTCAGCTGAAGACGAGTCCACGCTGGAGTGGATCAAGAGCAGCCACAGCAGCAACGAAGGGCCGGCGTGCGTAGAGGTCGCCACCGCCCCTGACGCGGTCCTCGTCCGCGACTCCAAAGACAAGAGCGGCCCCCGCCTCACCTTCACACCCCAGGCCTGGACCGCCTTTGTCACCTACGCCGCCACCCAGAACCCCGGCACCACCAGCTGACCTCTGGGAGAGCCATGGCCATCAAGCCATCGAACCCATCCCGACCGGCCTGGACCAAGAGCAGCCACAGCAGCAACGACGGCCCCGAGTGCGTAGAGGTCGCCGCCACCCCCGGCACCGTCCTCGTCCGCGACTCCAAGGACCAGGACGGCCCGCGCCTCGCCTTCACCCCGCCGGAGTGGGAAGCGTTCGTCTCCTTCGCGGGCGGGCTCGCTGCCCGTCTCCCCCATTGATTGCTCCCCCCACGGGACATGGCTGAGGGCCGCACTCCGAAACCGGAGTGCGGCCCTCAGTTGGATCCGTGAGCCCGTGGGCCCGGTGATGATCCTTACTTGCGGATCAGCGAGCGCAGCACGTACTGCATGATGCCGCCGTTGCGGTAGTAGTCCGCCTCACCAGGGGTGTCGATACGGACGACCGCGTCGAACTCCACGCCGGTGTCGGTGGTGACCTTGACCGTGCGCGGGGTGGTGCCGTTGTTGAGCTCGGTCACGCCGGTGAAGGAGAAGGTCTCCTCGCCGGTGAGGCCGAGGGCCTCCGCGGTGGCGCCCTCCGGGAACTGGAGCGGGAGGACGCCCATGCCGATGAGGTTGGAGCGGTGGATGCGCTCGTAGGACTCGGCGATGACGGCCTTGACGCCGAGGAGCGCGGTGCCCTTGGCGGCCCAGTCACGGGACGAACCGGAGCCGTACTCCTTGCCCGCCAGGACAACCAGCGGGGTGCCGGCGGCCTGGTAGTTCTGGGAGGCGTCGTAGATGAAGGAGACCGGGCCGCCGTCCTGCGTGAAGTCGCGGGTGTAGCCGCCCTCGGTGCCCGGCGCGATCTGGTTGCGCAGGCGGATGTTGGCGAAGGTGCCGCGGATCATGACCTCGTGGTTGCCGCGGCGGGAGCCGTAGCTGTTGAAGTCACGACGCTCGACACCGTGCTCGGTGAGGTACTTGCCGGCCGGGGTGTCGGCCTTGATCGCACCGGCCGGGGAGATGTGGTCGGTGGTGACCGAGTCGCCGAGCTTGGCCAGCACGCGGGCGCCCGCGATGTCCTGGACCGGGCTCGTCTCCATGGTCATGCCCTCGAAGTACGGGGGCTTGCGCACGTAGGTGGACTCGGCGTCCCACTCGAAGGTGTTGCCGGTCGGGATCGGCAGGGCCTGCCACTGGGCGTCGCCCGCGAAGACGTCCTGGTAGGACTTGTTGAACATGTCCTCGCCGATGGCGTTGGCCACGACGTCGTTGACCTCGGCCTCGGTCGGCCAGATGTCCGCGAGGAAGACCGGCTTGCCGTCCTGGTCGATGCCGAGCGCGTCGGTGGTGATGTTCACCTTCATCGAACCGGCGATGGCGTACGCGACGACCAGCGGCGGGGATGCCAGGTAGTTCATCTTGACGTCCGGGTTGATCCGGCCCTCGAAGTTCCGGTTGCCGGAGAGCACCGAGGTGACGGCGAGGTCGGCGTCGTTGACGGCCTTGGAGACCTCGTCCGGCAGCGGGCCGGAGTTGCCGATGCAGGTGGTGCAGCCGTAGCCGACGAGGTTGAAGCCGACCTTGTCGAGGTACGGGGTCAGGCCCGCCTTGTCGAAGTAGTCGGTGACGACCTTCGAGCCCGGGGCGAGGGTGGTCTTGACCCACGGCTTGCGGGTCAGGCCCTTCTCGACCGCCTTCTTGGCCACCAGGGCGGCGGCGACCATGACGTACGGGTTCGAGGTGTTGGTGCAGGAGGTGATCGCGGCGACGGTGACGGCGCCGTGGTCGATCTCGTAGGTCGAGCCGTCGGGGGCGGTGACCAGGGTCGGCTTGGTCGGCACGCCGTTGGAGACGGCCGGGGCGTCGGAGGCCGGGAAGGACTCCTCGCCCGCCTCGTCCAGGTCGGCGACCGGCACGTAGTTGCGCACGTCCTGGGCGAACTTCTCGGCGGCCTCGGCGAGGACGATGCGGTCCTGCGGGCGCTTCGGGCCGGCGATCGACGGCACGACGGTGGAGAGGTCGAGCTCCAGCTTCTCGGAGAAGTCGGGCTCGGCGGCCGGGTCGAGCCAGAGGCCCTGCTCCTTGGCGTACGCCTCGACGAGCGCGACCTGCTGCTCGGAGCGGCCGGTGAGCTTGAGGTAGTTCAGGGTCTCGTCGTCGATCGGGAAGATCGCGGCGGTGGAGCCGAACTCCGGCGACATGTTGCCGATGGTGGCGCGGTTGGCCAGCGAGGTGGCGGCGACGCCCTCGCCGTAGAACTCGACGAACTTGCCGACGACACCGTGCTTGCGCAGCATCTCGGTGATGGTCAGCACGAGGTCGGTGGCGGTGGTGCCGGGCTTGAGCTCACCGGTCAGCTTGAAGCCGACGACGCGCGGGATGAGCATCGAGACCGGCTGGCCGAGCATCGCGGCCTCGGCCTCGATGCCGCCGACGCCCCAGCCCAGCACACCGAGGCCGTTGACCATGGTGGTGTGCGAGTCGGTGCCGACGAGGGTGTCGGGGTAGGCCTGGCCGCCCCGGACCATGACCGTGCGGGCCAGGTGCTCGATGTTGACCTGGTGGACGATGCCGGTGCCGGGCGGGACGACCTTGAACTCGTCGAACGCGGTCTGGCCCCAGCGCAGGAACTGGTAGCGCTCCTTGTTGCGGCCGTACTCCAGCTCCACGTTCTGGCCGAAGGCGTCCTTGGTGCCGAACTTGTCGGCGATGACGGAGTGGTCGATGACCAGCTCGGCCGGGGCCAGCGGGTTGATCTTCGCCGGGTCGCCGCCGAGCTCCTTGACGGCCTCACGCATGGTGGCGAGGTCCACGACACAGGGCACACCGGTGAAGTCCTGCATGATCACGCGGGCCGGCGTGAACTGGATCTCCTGGCTGGGCTGGGCGCTCGAGTCCCAGTTGCCCAGAGCCCGGATGTGGTCGGCGGTGATGTTCGCGCCGTCCTCGGTGCGGAGCAGGTTCTCCAGCAGCACCTTCAGGCTGTACGGCAGACGGGCGGAGCCCTCCACCTTGTCCAGCCGGAAGATCTCGTACGACTCGTCGCCCACGCTCAGCGTGGCGCGTGCGTCGAAGCTGTTCGCCGACACGACAGTCTCCTTCATCAATGTGCGCGTACCACCGCAATCCTGCCGGTGCAGCTTCTTGCCGATCCGCTGAGGTAAGGCTAAGTTAGGTAACCCTTACTCGGATTCGGTGAGCAGCGGGCAAGCGGTACGCCTCCAGCAGATATCTCGATGTCGAGATAACTCTAGTACATGACCGCCGCGCGGTCATGCCCTGACGGCTGCCGGGCTGCCTTGGCGCAGGTCGGAGGCCCGGCCCGGCGTCGGCCGGTGCGTCCGCGAACCGGACGCATCCACGCGATTCCGGGCCCTCGGCCGCGGCGGCAGGCCGCCCGGGTGCGGGGGCAGGTCACCCCGGGTGCGGGTCACGGGACGCCCCGGGCACGGTGGCCGGGTCCGGCGGATCGTCCAGCACACCCTCCGCCGGGCACGTCACTCCGGCTCACTTCGCCCCGCCCCGGCTCACTCCGGCCGCGCCCCGGAGATCCGCTTCTCGAACCAGAAGTGGGCGTACGGCTCGTCATTGAACGGCTCGACCTCCGCGAAGCCGAAGGAGTGGTACAGGCCGATCGCGGACGTGAGCGCCTTGTTGGTGTCCAGGCGCAGCCGGTCGCAGCCGTGCCGGACGGCCCGGGCCTCCAGCTCGGCCAGGAACCGCCGCCCGAGTCCGAGCCCCCGGGCCTGAGGCGCCACCCACATCCGCTTGACCTCGGCCGGGCCGCCGGGCGGCAGCTTCAGGCCGGCGCAGCCGATGGGCTCGCCGTGCAGCCGCGCGACGAGGAACAGGCCCCGCGGCGAGCGGAGTTCACCCGCGTCCGGCAGCAGACTCCGCTCGGAGTCGAAGCCGGTGTCGAAGCGTTCCTGCAGCTCCGCGTAGTAGGCGTGCAGACAGGTCCGGGCGTCGGGGCAGTCCGGGTCGACGGGATCCAGGACGACGGTCCCGGCGGTGAGCAGCCGCTCGGCCTCGGCCATGGCGGCGACCAGCCGGGCACGCTGGGCGGGGTTGAGCGGCTCCAGCAGGGAGCCGGCCAGTTCGTCGCTGCGGCCGTCGAGCACGGCGCGCTCGGCACGGCCCGCCGCGGTGAGCCGGACGGTGCGCACCCGCCGGTCCTGCGCGTGCGGCTCCACGGTCACCAGCCCCCCGGCCTCCAGGGAGCGCAGCAGGCGGCTGACGTAGCCCGAGTCGAGCCCGAGCCGCTCGCGCAGCCGTCGCACGTCCTGTCCCTCCTCGCTGATCTCCCAGAGCAGCCGGGCCTCACCGACGGGCCGGTCGCGGCCCAGATAGTGATCGTGGAGCACGCCCACACGTTCGGTGATGGCGCGGTTGAACCGCCGCACCTGGTCGACCTGACCTGCATCGACCTGACCTGCGTCGACCTGACCTGCGTCGATCCGCGCCGCACCTGCCTGCGCCGCATCGATCCGTGCCGCATCGGCCTGCTGTGCGGTCTGCGCTGAATCCATTCTCTGACCATAGTCAGAGAATCGCTGCGGGGACAGTGCCGGGCAGACGACCGCCTTGAGGGGGTGGGCCGCGGGACGGGTGTCCGCCCTCGGGCGGTGGGGCGTGGGGTGGCGCGCCGTGGGGCGTGCGACCGTCCTGGGGTGGTGGGCCGTGGGGCGTGCGACCGCCCCGGTGTGGCGAGCCGCAGGGTGGTCGAGCGTGGGGTGGTGGGCTACGAGGCGGCGGCGCGGCGCGACGGCCGGGCAGCTCACGGCCGCGGGCGGGCGGCGGGTCGGGAGCGGATGCGGATGCGGATGCGGATGCGAGGACGGACGCGGGGAGGGATGCGGAGGACGCATGCCGGGGAGTACGGGGCGGGCGGCCGGGAGCGTTCAGGAGACCCGCACTGGCCCCTCGGCATGGCGGCCGGGAGCGAAGTGCTCGATCGCGGCGCGGATCCTGCGCTGCCGCTCACGGCGCGGACCGCCGCGCACGGCGACCCCGAGCGCGTAGTAGGGCACCGGCCGGGACCGGTCGAGCTCCCGCCCGCCCGGGAGGGCGGCGTGCGCGCGGAGGACGAGCACCAGGACGCCGCCGCTCCGGGTGAAGCCGGTCGCCTCGACGTCGGCCCAGGGGACGGTTCCGGCGCGGCGGCCGCGCACCGTGGTGAGGCCGACCTCGTCGATCCGCAGCTCCGGCTGCCGCCACGCCGGGACCAGCGAGACCAGCAGCGTGAGCACCCCGGCCGCCACCGGCAGGGCGGCGTAACCGGCCGCACCGGGAGCGGCCACGATCTCCGCGAAGCCGACCGCAGGACTCTTCGAGAAAACCGCCGCCCCCAGGATCAACACCGTCTCCAGCAGCAGGAGGGCCACCGCAAGGGCGACGGCGACAGCGCACACACCCAGAACGCGCCGCCCCCGCTCGGGCGGCAGCACCAGTGCGCCGCCCGCGCCGGGCTCGTCGGGTGTGGCGGCGGACGCGGCGGCAGCTGTGAACATCTCGATTCCTCCCCCGGACGGCCGTGCGCGCGACGGACCGCGACAGATGTTGAAGATCGTAGGGGCGTCACCCGATCGGCCGTACCGCACCCGCCGGCTTTCCCCCGGACGACGGCGAGGGGGCCGGGGAACCGCGCTCACCCGGCCGGACCGGGCCGTTCCACCGTCCGCGCCGCCCAACAGGCCCGAATTCCCACCCCGGTGCAGTATGTGGGTGGGAACGTGCGCATTCCTCCTGCCCCGCACCGCTTCCCGCGTGCGTGTCGGCAGGTGGCACACCCGGTTCACCACCCGAGCCTCATCTCATATCTGAGATATCCTCACTCGCATGGCAGACGATTACCTCGTACGCATCGGCAAGCTCATCCGAGACGCCCGCCAGCACAGAGGCTGGACTCAAGCCGAGCTGGCCGAAGCTCTCGGGACGAGCCAGAGCGCCGTGAACCGTATCGAGCGCGGCAACCAGAACATCAGCCTTGAGATGATCGCCCGCATCGGCGAGGCACTGGACAGCGAGATCGTCTCGCTCGGATACGCGGGCCCCATGCACCTCCGCGTCGTCGGCGGCCGCCCGCTGTCCGGCAGCATCGATGTGAAGACGAGCAAGAACGCCTGTGTGGCACTGCTCTGCGCCTCGCTGCTCAACGCGGGGCGGACGACCCTGCGGCGGGTGGCCCGCATCGAGGAGGTCTACCGGATCCTGGAGGTGCTGGGGAGCATCGGCGTCCGGGCGCGCTGGGTCAACGGCGGCAGCGACCTGGAGATCGTCCCGCCCGCACGGCTCGACATGGAGAGCATGGACACCGCGGCGGCCCGCCGGACCCGTAGCGTGATCATGTTCCTGGGCCCGCTGCTGCACCGGCTGGACCGCTTCCGGATCCCGTACGCGGGCGGCTGCGACCTCGGCACCCGGACCGTGCAGCCGCACATGACCGCGCTGCGCCACTTCGGCCTGGAGGTCACGGCGACGGACGGCACGTACCACGCGCAGGTCGACCGGAACGTCACCCCGCGCCGTCCGATCGTGCTGACCGAGCGCGGCGACACCGTGACGGAGAACGCGCTGCTGGCCGCGGCGCGGCACGACGGCGTCACCGTCATCCGCAACGCCAGCTCCAACTACATGGTCCAGGACCTGTGCTTCTTCCTGGAGCAACTGGGCGTCACGGTCGAGGGGATCGGCACGACGACACTGACCGTGCACGGCGTCGCGCACATCGACCGCGATGTGGACTACGCCCCCTCCGAGGACCCGGTGGAGGCGATGAGCCTGCTCGCCGCGGCGGTGATAACGGAGTCGGAGCTGACGGTCCGCCGGGTGCCGGTGGAGTTCCTGGAGATCGAACTGGCCGTCCTGGAGGAGATGGGCCTCGACCACGACCGGAGCCCGGAGTACCCGGCCAACAACGGCCGCACCCGGCTGGTGGACCTGACCGTGCGCCCGTCGAAGCTGCGGGCGCCGATCGACAAGATCCACCCCATGCCGTTCCCGGGACTCAACATCGACAACGTCCCGTTCTTCGCGGCCATCGCCGCGACGGCCCAGGGCTCGTCGCTCGTCCACGACTGGGTCTACGACAACCGCGCGATCTACCTGACCGACCTCAACCGCCTGGGCGCCGGCGTCAAACTCCTCGACCCGCACCGGCTGCTGGTCGAAGGACCGACACGCTGGCGGGCCTCGGAGATGATGTGCCCGCCGGCGCTACGTCCCGCGGTGGTGGTGCTCCTGGCGATGATGGCGGCGGAGGGCACCTCGGTCCTGCGCAACGTCTATGTCATCAACCGCGGTTACGAGGACCTGGCGGAGCGGCTGAACTCGGTGGGGGCGCAGATCGAGATCTTCCGGGACATCTGACAGTCGGCACCTCAGCGGCGTCGCACTCCCTCCTTGACCTGCCGGCATGGCGGCCGGAGCAGGGTGCGACGCTCTCAGGTGTCCAGTCCCCCGCCTCATGCGGTGCACCGTTTGCCGTGCCGTCACACAGTCCATGACCTCGGAGGTCATGGAGTCCGCACCCTCTGACGTGTCACGGTGGGAGCACCGGCCGCCGGGGATCCGCGATGACGTGCACCCCGTCCGGTC
This sequence comes from Streptomyces sp. bgisy100, assembly GCF_057709105.1. Classification (NCBI taxonomy): domain Bacteria; kingdom Bacillati; phylum Actinomycetota; class Actinomycetes; order Kitasatosporales; family Streptomycetaceae; genus Streptomyces; species Streptomyces sp. bgisy100. Next base: position 47,586 of record NZ_JBYITE010000031.1, on the reverse strand, counting down.
GTACACCTCCGCGGGCGAAACCGCTCCGCCCAACCGGCTCCCCGAGGCGCGGGAGGCGGGCCCGTTGGATTCGCACGGACGACCCGCCGCTCCGGACGAGGCGGCGCGGCGGCGCGTTCGGCACGGCGGACGCCTGATCCGTCATCGGCCCCGAAGGCATTGCCCGGCGTGCTCGTGGACCTGTAGCATCACGGCATTAATGCACCCATGTGCGCATTAGACTGCTCGATTGACGAGGACGCACTCATGCATTGCTCCGAGTTCACGGCCGCATCGCCGGGCACGAGCGTGAAACGTCTCCGGGCTGGGTGCAGTTCAGCCTCCGCCGCCGTCCCCGGCAGGTCACGGGGCTCGCTGGAGTCCTCCGGGAGATGACCGGTTCCCCGCTGCCGGTGCGCGTCCCCCGCCCCGGGCCGGGAACGCGCGCCGGGGTACCCCGGTGTCCCGTTTCGGCGACGGAGCGCCCGGCCGAGGGCGACCTCGGTGGGGTCGCCCTCGGCCGGGTGGCCGAGTGCGCACGGAGCGCGGCTGCGCCCGCAACCGGTGCCCTCCCCGGCCACGGCTACCTCGGCCTTCCGGGTCCTGGGGTCAGGCCCCCGGCGGCGCCGGGGGAACCGGGGGGCCCAGGGCGTGGAGCCAGCTGTCGTCCTGGCGGAGGATGGCGGTCTGGAGGCGGCGCAGGCGGGGGCCGGGGTCCATGCCGAGTTCCTCGGAGAGCAGGGCGCGCAGTTTCGCGTACCGCTGGAGGGCCTCGGCCGGGCGGCCGGAGAGGTACAGGGCGTGCATCAGCAGTTCCCAGGTGACCTCCCGGAGCGGGTGGCCGGCGGTCAGTTCCTCGGCCGACAGCATCGCCTCCTCCAGGTTGCCCTCGCGCACCAGGATCGTGACCCGCAACTCCCGGCCCAGCAGGCGGGCTTCCTCGAGCCGGATGATCTCCTGGGCGGCGAAGGGGTGGTCGACGGCGTCGGCGAGCGCTGCTCCCCGCCACAGCGCCAGGGCGTTGTCGATCTCCTGGCGCGCCGGTCCGACGCGCCCCTCACCGAGCAGCCGGCGGGCCCTGCCCAGGGCCCGTTCGAAGCGGACGGCGTCCTGTGCCTCGGCGGGGACCCGCAGGGCGTACCCCATCGGCTCCCGTACCAGCACGCTCGTCTTGCCGCGACGCGGGCGTTCGGGCTCCAGGGCGTCGCGCAGTCTGCTGATGTGGGCGTGGACCGAGGAGACGGCCCCGCGTGGTGGACGGCTGGTCCACAGATCGTCGCAGAGCGACTCCAGCGGTATGGCGTGCCCGCGCTCCAGCAGGAGGCGGAGCAGCAGCACGCGCCGTTTGGGCGGCCCGAGGTCGAGGGCTCCGTCCTCGGAGTGTGCGACCAGAGGCCCCAACAGTCCGAATTCCAGCGGGAGCCGGGGGCCGGTCCGCTCGCCCGGCACGGATAACGAGTACATCGGCGCATTCATTTTTCGTTTTCAATCCTCGTACGGTCACGAGTGGGTCCAGGAGGTGTTCGCAAAGTCCTGGCGGGGACAGTTCGTGGTCGTGCGGGGGGCTCGGTCGGCGCAGGTCGTGGCCGGTCCTGATCAACCGTTCGCATGCTACACGCCGCGGTGGCGGCGGATTCGGGGCCGGCTGCGGTCCCGTTCAGAGGAGCGCCGGGTCCTGGCGGAGGATTCCGTAGAACTTGCTCTGCAATTCGCGGCCCGGGTCCAGCCCCAGGCTGTGCGAGAGGCGTTCGCACATCTGGCTGTAGGCGTCCAGCGCGTCCGCCTGGCGGCCGGACCGGCAGAGGGCGGTGATGAGTTGGGCGCAGAACCGCTCGTGGTAGGGATGCATGGCGTGCATCTGCTCCAGGTCGGAAATCAGCGACCGGTGCTGGTTCAGCTTCAGCCGGACGTCGAACAATCTCTCACAGGCGGTGATCCGGGTCTGCTGGAGCCGGGTGTAGGCCATGCGGCAGATGGCCCCGTGACCGGTGTCGACGAGCGCCGGGCCGCGCCACAGCTCGGTCGCCTCGGTGAGCAGCGCCGCGGCCGCTCCCAATTCTTCGTCGCCGAGCAGTTCGGCGCGCCGGACGAGTTCTTCGAAACGCGCGGCGTCGACCTCGATGGAGTCGATGAGCGCGTATCCGGAGGGCGAGGTCTCGATGATCTCGCGCAGGTCGGGCTTCCCGCTGCGGGCCGCGAGCACGCGGCGGAGACGGGCGATGTGGCCGTGCAGCGAGTTCTCCGCATTGCGGGGTGGCTCCTCACCCCACAGTTCGTCGATCAGGTCGTTCCGGGACACCGGGCGCCCGGGCGAGAGAGCGAGTACGGCGACGATGGCCCTCAGCTTCTCGCCGGATATCCGCACGGGAACTCCGTCGTCACTGACTTCCAGAGGTCCGAGAACATCTATCTTCATCGAGCGTCCACCCTTACGGAGTTCTGGCGGTCGAACCATGCGTACTGCGTGGCGGCGAAGCCACGCTGTCGGCGATACGGAAACAGAACAACGGCCGGACATTCAGGAACGGGTCGTGGTACGTGGCCGGGCGGGTCCCGCATCGCGCAGTGGGGTGCCCCGCTCCGGATTCGTCTGCCTCATCCGACGCGTGCTTCGGCGGGCCGCGGGACACCGGTGTGCCCGTTCGACGTGCCCGAGACCATGCGCATCAGACTCTCCCCCCGGAAAACCGTCGTCCATGGTCAAACTCCCCCTGGTTCGCATCCTGGCCCACGTTTCTTGTCGTCCGCTTGTCTTCGGCGGCGGAGGAGGAGCGGGGTGCGGCGGGTACCGGTTTAGCTACTTTCGGGTAATGGGTTCCGGGCGCCCGGCGACGCTGATCGCCACACGCTGGGAGAACAGCGCGCTGGGGCGCAGGCCGAACATGGCGTGGAAGGCGCTGCTGAAGTGGGACGGGCTGGCGAATCCCGACTCCACGGCGGCCGTGGTCAGATCGGGCCAGGTCTCCAGCAGGGTGGCCGCCCGGAGCATCCGCGCCCAGAGGCGGTACCGGCGGAAGGTGGTTCCGGTCTCGGCACGGAACAGGCGCAGGAAGGCCGAGACGGAGAGACCCGCCTCGGCCGCGAGTTCCTTGGCCGCGAGCCGCTGCCCCGCGGGCTCGGCCAGTCGGCCGGCGGCCCGCCGGATGCGCGGGTCCCGGCTCCCGGCGAGGCCGTCCGGACCTGCCAGGTCCAGCCATCGCCGGGCTTCCGGAATCGGCACATCCCCTTCCAGGGAGGCGGCCAGCCGCACCAGTTCGGCCTCATGCTCGTGTCCGTGGGCCACGTCCGGGCCGCCGCGCATCATCCGGTGGCAGGCCCGTTCCCGCGCCGACGCCGGATCCAGGTAGCAGAACGCCATCCGGCCACCGCCGGCCACGATGCGGTGCCGGACCCGGGCCGCCACCAGTGCGGTCCGGACCCGCTGCCGGGGGCCGTGTTCGAGCTCGACCGTGAACTCCGCGTCGACGCCCACGGCCAGGCAGCTCACCGCGCCGGAATGGATGTCCAGCCGCAACGAGGGGCCCACGTACAGGGCCTGGCCCGGCCACAGCCATAACGCGGCCTGGTCACGACACGTTTCTGAAAGCAGGGCCGGTGGCATGCGGGCATGCTAAGCCCTGGCTCGCACCACGCGCGGTGGCGGCGGGCGGCTTCCGCCTCCGGGGCCCGTGAGGCACCGGGCCCGCCTTCCCGCTCCGCGTCCCGGCCGGCCACTGCCGCGAGCCTCCTTGACCATTCGTGAACTTCACCGAACATCCCGGTTTTCCTGCGAACAGCACTGATTGTCCACGAAACTATTTTTCTGCGAACGGACAGACGACATCATGTGGATCGACCGTCTCACCGCGGCGCTGCTCTTCATCGTCGGCGCGGTGAACCTGCTGCCCGGCTTCGTCGCGCTGGCGCCGTCCCGGATCACCACCGCGTACGGCATCACGATCGACGGCGCCGACTCCGCCGACCTGACCGTGCTGCTGCGCCACCGCGCGGTGCTGCTGGGACTGGTCGGAATCGGCCTGCTCTGCGCGGCTTTCATCCCCTCGCTGCGGGTGCCCGCCATGGTCGCGGGCGGAGTCAGCATGGGCACGTTCCTGCTCTTCGCCTCGGCCGGCCCGGCGCTCAACAGCGCCACCGTGCGGGTGGCCAGGATCGACATAGCGGCGCTCGCCCTGCTGGCCGTGGCGGCCGTGCTGGTCTGGCGCAAGGAGGCCTGAGATCCGGGAGACCCGGGGCCCGCGAGCCGAGGCGGGGCGCCTGTGCGCGCCCCGCGTTCACGGACCGGCCACGCCCGGGCGGTCGGGCGAGCATCTGGGGCGTGGGCCCTCTGCCGGCGCGGGCACGAGGTGTACGCCCCGCCCCAGCTCGGGCACGAGCCGGTGCGCCCCTGCCCGCGGCACGCACGTCACGCCCGGTGCCCGCTGCACGCCCCGGGCCCGCTGCACGCAGGTCAGGCCGCGCGCCGGGCGCTCCGCTCCATCAGGCCGAGACCGGCGCGCAGCAGCGGCCGGGCGGGGGCGGGCAGCGGCAGCCGCGGCGCCCGGGACCGGTGCCAGGGCAGCCGCTCCGGGGTGCCGCCGGTCAGTGCCTCGGCCACATGGGCGCCATGCGCCACCGACAGGGCGAGGCCGTGCCCGCAACAGCCGCCCACGTACCAGACGTCCGGCCGGTCGGTGAGCGGCCCGACGACCGGCAGGCCGTCGGAGGTCATGCCGATCCGGCCGGCCCAGCGGTGCGTCACCTCGGTGTCGGCGAGGACCGGGTGCAGCCGGCGCAGCCGTTCCTCCAGCCCCGCCCAGACCGCGGCCGAGCCGGAGTCGTCGGACACCGGCGGGAGCACCGGCCGGCCGCCGCCCAGCACGAGCCGTCCGTCGGGGGTGAGCCGGAAGTACGGGGCCAGGGGGTGGGCGTCGATCAGGGCGCAGCCGGTCCGGCCGCCCAGCAGCTCGCGGGCTTCGGCGGGCAGCGGCGCGGTGGCGACGGCGTGGACCAGCAGCGGCAGTACGGTGCCGACCGGCAGCCCGAGCGGGCCCGCCGCCGCGTTGACGGCGAGGACCGCCTTCCGGGTGCGCACCGTGCCGCCGGGGAAGACGAGATGGGTGTCGGCGGCGGTCTCGCCGGGGCGGAGCGTGAGCAGGGGGCTGTTGCCGAGGAAGCGGACGCCCTTGGCGGCGCAGGCGCCGGCCAGCGCGCCGCTGAGCGCCGCCGGGTCGAGGCCGGCCGCGCGGTACAGCAGACCGGCGTGGTACGGCACGTCCAGCCGGTCGCGGATGCCTGCCGCGGAGAGCACGGTCACGTCCAGGCCGAGTCGGCGGTAGGCGGCGGCCTGCCGGGCGAGGGCGGCCAGCCCGTCGGCGGTGCGGGTGGCCACGATCTGCTCGCCGTCCCGGGGGCCGGTGGGCACGCCCAGCCGGGCGCACAGCTCCCGGACCCGTTCCACCGCCTCGGTGCTGGCCAGGTGCATGCGGCGGGCGGTGTCCGGGCCGAAGCGGCGTACGGCCTGGTCGACGGGGGGCCCGACGCGGGGGCCGAGCAGCCCGGTGCCGCGTCCGCTGGCTCCGGCGGCGGGGCCCTCGGCGTCGATGACCAGCACGTCCAGCGACGGGTCGCGCTCGGCCAGGTGGTAGGCGGTGGAGAGGCCGGCGAGGCCGGCGCCGACCACGGTCACGTCCGCCTCCAGCACCCCGCGCACCCGCTGCGGCGCGGCCGGTTCGGTGCCGGGCGGGGCCGTCGGGTCGAGGTCGGCGCCGGGCCAGCAGGGCCGGCCGGCCGGGGGCCGCGTCATGGTGCCTCCAGGGGCGGTCGGGGTGCGGGCGGGGCGGAGAGGGGCACGCCCCGGCCTTCGAGGGTGTGGAAGGAGCGGTCGTGCCAGAGGAGCGGAGCTCCGGGGGCCGTGTGCGCCGCGGCGATGCGGCCGACGAGCAGACCGTGGTCGCCGTAGCGGCGCAGGTCCTCCACCGAACAGACCGACCAGCCGAGGGTGTCCGCCAGCACGGGGACGCCGAGCACCTGGTGGTGACCGGTGCCGGCGAACCTTTCGGCCGTGCCGGCCCGGGGGTCGGCGAACCGTTCCGCCCGTGCCCGCTGGGGCGCCGCCAGCAGATTGACGGCGAACCACCCCTGCTCCTGGATGACGGCCAGGGTCCGCGAACCGGTGCCCAGGCAGACCAGGAGCAGCGGCGGGTCGGCCGAGAGGGAGGTCACCGCCGAGACGGTGCTGCCGGCCGGCCCGTCGGGGCCCTGCGCGGTCACCACCGTCACGCCGGAGGCCAGCCGGGCGTAGAAGTCCCGGCAGGCGGCCTCCCCGACGCCCGGCACGGCGAGCGCGCCGGACGCGTCGGGCGGGGTGGGAGCGTCGGACGGGGCGGACACGTCCGGTTCGCCGGGGGGTGCTCCGGCGGTGGCCTGGCGCATCACCGGGCTCCTTTCTGAAGCCGCTGGGGCTTCCCTTGCGTGCGGGCGGATCGGCAGGGGCGGTTCACCGGCCTGCCACAGGCCCGGAGTTGCTCGGGGTCACAGGTGTGTCCCACGGCTCCGGACCTCCCGGCGAATGGGAAACGAATAACGGACTCACGCGCACATGATCAGCGCCGCTCGCTCACCGCCCCGCTTCGAGCGCGTCCCGCAGGGCGACCAGGGTGGCGCGGGCGGTGGTCCGGTTGCGGGCGGGCCGCCGGACCACGCCGGTGAGCAGCGGGGCGGTGACGGTGATCAGCCGGCCGTGCAGGCTCCGCCGGCGGTCGTGCCACTCCTCCGTCACCTCGCAGCCGTCGGGCACCGCGGTGAAGCGGTAGACCCAGCGGGAGAGCGGGATGCCGAAGAAGCTGACGTCGAAGGCGAAACGCTCGCCCGGGACGGCCTCCACCACCCGGCAGAGGGTCACCCAGGGCAGCCAGGAGGCGCGGTTGCGGCCCAGGAATCGGGTGCCGGGGCGGATGCCCCCGCCGATGCCCCCGCCGCGCCCGAGGAGCCAGGCGCCGCGGCACTCCGGGCTCCACTCCCCCATCCGCCGCACATCGCTGACGGCGGCCCAGGCCGTTCCGGGCGGCACCCGGACGGTCAGCCGTTCGGCCACCTCCGGTGCCGGGTTCGGGTCGCTCACCGTGTCACCTCTCTCCGCGTCCGCGGGCCCCGCCCGCGGGTCCACCGGGGTGCGCCGGCCCGGTCCGGAAGCCGTCGGGCGACGGCCGGACTCCGTCCGCCGGCGCTCACCGGCGGGTCTCCACCGGGGACTTCCGGCCCGGCATCCACCAGTTCCAGCGGGTCATCAGCCGCATCGAGGCGGGCACCACCAGCAGCCGGATGACGGTCGCGTCGAGGGCGATCGCCACCGCCATGCCGATGCCGATCTGCTGGATGGGCAGGATGCCCGCGAAGGCGAACGCCGTGAAGACGGCCACCATCAGCACCGCCGCGCCCGAGATCAGCGGCGCGGTGGCGGCCATGCCGCGGGCCACGCTGCCGGTGGCGTCCCCGGTGGCGACGTAGTCCTCCCGGATCCGGCTGAGCAGGAACACCTCGTAGTCGGTGCTCAGGCTGAACAGCAGGGTCACCAGCAGCACCGGGACGAAGTTGGTGAGGTAGCCGCTGGTGTCGAAGCCGAGCAGCCCGCTGCCCCAGCCGTCCTGGAAGACCAGGACCAGGACGCCGTAGGTGGCGGCCATCGAGACCAGGTTCATCAGGATCGCCTCCAGCGGCAGGAGGACCGACCGGAAGGTGATGAGCAGCAGCAGGTAGATGACGGCGAGCATGGTGCCGATCACCGGGAGCAGACTGTCCGTGATGACCTCGTTGGCGTCGACGCCCTCCGCCGTCTCGCCGCCCACGTGGACCGTCCAGCCGTCCGCCGACAGCCCCGCGGCGGCGGTGCGCACCGAATCCAGCAGGTCCCGTACGGATTCGGAGGCGGCGGTGTCCTTCCCCACCACCTCCATCACCAGGGTCCGTCCGTCCGCGGCGACGAAGTGCCGTACGGCGCCGCGCATGTCGGCAGGGAGCGCGGTGGCGGCCCGGGGTGCCAGGAGGGCGAACGGACGGGAGGGGTCCGCCTGGCGCAATGGGGCGACTACCGAGTCGACCCGGGCCGCGCCGGGCAGGTCGGCCAACTCGTCGTGGAGCTCGGTCAGCCGGGCCGTGTCGGCGGGCGGGCGCTCCCACAGCGGGGTGCGGGATTCCACGACCACCTGGACCGGCGCGGCGCTGCCGACGCCGAACTGGTCCTTGGCGGTGTCGTAGCCCTCGCGCACGGCGGCCCCGGTGGGCACCACCCGGGCGTCCGGGGTGAAGGTCTCCAGCTTCAGCGAGGGCACCGCCAGGACGCCCATGGCGACCAGGCTGACGCCCAGGAAGACCACCGGCCGGCGCATCACGGCGCGGCTGACCGTCGCCCAGCGGCTCGGCCGCGCGGGCGTGCCCGCGGCCCTGCGGCGGCCGAGCGTGCCCCACTCGATCCGGGGACCGAGGAGATGGAGCAGGACCGGCAGCAGCAGCACGCTGGTGAGGATGGAGAAGGCGACCACCACGACGGCGCCGAGCGCCATCGACCAGATGACGTTCAGGTCGACCAGGAAGAGGGTCGACATGGCGGCGACGATGGTGACCCCGGAGGCCACCACGGTCTCGCCGGAGGTGCGCAGGGTGCGGGCCACGGCGCGTTCCACCGCGTCGGCACAGGGGTCCGGCCCCTCGGCGCGGAGTTCGTCCTTGAACCGCATGATGACGAAGAGCGAGTAGTCCACGCCCACGCCGAGGCCGAGCATGGTGGCGGCGTTCTGGACGAAGACGGAGAGCTCGGTGTGGCGGGCGAGGAGGGCGAGCAGGCCGAGGGTGAAGGCGACCGAGGTGACGCCGACCAGCAGCGAGGCGAGGGCGGCGGCCACGCTGCGGAAGAGCAGCAGGAGCACCAGGGCGATCAGCGGGAGGGTGATCAGCTCGGCGCGGACCAGGCCCCGTTCGCTGAGGTGGTTGACCTCGCCCCACAGCGCCGCCTGGCTGACCAGCGAGACGCGCAGTCCCCGGGGCTCGTAGGTGTCGCTCAACTCCTGCTGGATGTCGGGGAGTACGCGGCGGGCGGTGCCGTCGTCGAGCCGGGAGCCGAGCCGGACGAGCGCGGTGCGGCCGTCCTCGCCGAGGAAGGCGCCGCGGGCCCGGTCGCCGGTGAGGGTGGTCCAGCCGTAGGAACCGGAGACGTCCAGCCCGCGGTCGCGGGTGACCCGGTCCACGACGCCGCGCACCCGGGTCTCGAAGGCGGGGTCGCCCCGCTCGTGCCGGGTGTCCCGGACGACGAGGGTGAGGGAGCTCTTCCCCCGCCCCTCGAAGCCCTTGGTGACCCGCTGGGCGGCCGCGGCCGAGTCGGAGCCGGTGACGTACCAGCCGCCGCCGCTCAGCGCATCGGCGAGCTGGGTGGCCCCGTACCCGGTGACCAGGATCAGCAGTACCCAGACGGCCGCCAGCGGCCGGCGGCGGCGGCGGGTGAACCGGGCGGTGCGGGCGGCGATCCGGGCCACCGGGCCGTGACCGCCGGGCGCACCGGCCGGACCGCCGTCCGTCGGGGGCGCGGTGGCAGTACGGGTCGTCGGCTCGGTCATGCCCGGATCGCGATTCCGTGGTCGCGGTCGTCGGTGAGGATCTCCATCAGGGCGCGGTTGCCCGTACGGAGCCGGTCGGTGCGGCCGGTGATCTTGTTGACGATCTCCACCTCACAGGAGGCGATCTTGGTGTTGAGGCAGTGTTTGATGCCGCCCGGCGGGTTGTAGTAGTTCAGCCCGACGAAGTGTTCCGGCCGGGCGTCGAACCGGCCCCGGATGGACACGGTGTCGTCGCCGCCGAGGAAGTTCCAGTAGAAGTAGCCGAAGTCGGCCTTGGCGGTGAGCGCACGGCGCGGCGAGACCAGGGCGTACTCACGTTCCTGGTGGCGCAGGACCAGGAAGGTCACCATGGGCGTGGTGACCGGGCCGGCGATCCGGGTGCGCCCGGTGACGATCTCCAGGAAGCTGTCGGGCGCGTCGTCGAAGCCGGCGACCTGGCCGAAGGCGTAGTAATCGGTGTGCCGGCTGCCCCAGTTGTGGTTCTGGCTGCCGGTCCAGCCGTCGATGTCGATGGTCCTGCCGTCCACGGTGAGCGTGCCGTCGTACACCGCCAGGGGCACGCCGACCAGGCTCTTCGCCTTGGGGAAGCCGCCGCTGTACATGTTCGGCGGCAGCAGCAGGAGGGGCGGCTCGTCGCCCTTGTAGGTGAGGTCCCAGCCGATCCGGCCGTTGGTGCCCACCGCCTCGCCGCGCAGCGCGCCCGGCTCCAGCACCCGGTCGGCGACGCGGGCGCCGAAGGAGTCGCGGTCGAAGGCGCACTCGGCGATCGGGTACTCCTCCTTGGCGACCACGTGCTCCCCGGTGACGCCGTCGAAGTAGACCGCCCACAGCTCGCCGATGGCCGCGTCCGGCATCCCGGCCGGGCTGAAGACGGTGTAGCGGATCCAGAACGCCCGCGGCTCGGTGGGGTGGTTGCCGCGCTGGTAGAAGCTCTCGTAGTGCCCCTCGCGCTGCCCCGGCCGGTAGTGCGTCCGGTTCAGGGCCGCCGCGTCGGCGTCTGTGTAGTCGGTGTGCATGAGTCCCGTCTCCTGGAGGTCTGCCGGTCCCGCCGCGCGCGGGGCCGGGGGACGTGCTGCCGGTCCCGCCCGGCCCGGCGGACGTCCGGCCGGTGCCCGGGGGAACGGCCGGTCCCACCCGGTGCGGCGGGTCCCGGTGTGCTGTCGTTCCGGCGTCAGTCCGCCGCGGCGCCCGTCGGCGCGGCCGTCGCGAGCGGGGCGCGGCGGCGCTCGTGGAGCGTCATGGCCATGCCGTACTTGGGCCGCAGGGTGATGGTCGCGTGATTCACCACCCGGTGGGAGGGGACGTGCCGGAATTCGTACCGCCGGATCAGCGCGGCCAGCAGCAGATGGGCCTCCATCAGCGCGAAGTGCTTGCCGATGCAGAGGTGCGGGCCGGCGCCGAACGGCATGTACGCGAACCGGTAGCGGCCCTTCTTCGCCGCCGCCTCGAAGTGACCGGGGTCGAAGCGCTCCGGGTCGCTCCAGTGCCGCTCGTGGCGGTGGATGTTGAAGAGGTTGACCAGGATGCGCGATCCCTCCGGCACGTGGTGGCCGCCGAGGACGGTGTCCTTGAGCGTCAGCCGGGGCACGATCGGCGCCGACGGGTACAGGCGCAGCGCCTCCTCGAAGATCTGCAGGAGGTACGGCATCCGGGACAGGTCGTCGACGGACGGCATCGCGTCGCCCAGCTCCCGGTCCACTTCCTCCTGGGCCCGGCGCAGCACCTGAGGGTGACGGGAGAGCAGGTAGAAGGCCCAGGTGAGGGTGACGGCGGTGGTCTCGTGGCCGGCCGCGAAGGTGGTGATGATCTCGTCCCGCAGCTCGCGGTCGGTCATCCCCTCGCCGGTGTCGGCGTCCCGGGCGGCGAGCAGCATGTCGAGCAGGTCGTTGGCGCCCTCGGCGGGGGCCCCGGCGGCCCGGCGCTCCTCGATGATGCCGTACATCATGCCGTCGAGGCCGTCCATCACCTGCTGGAAGCGGCGGTTGCGCGGGGTGGGCCAGCCGGTGGGCGGGCTGAACGGGTTCTGCAGCCGGTCGAAGGCGAAGTTGACCGCGACGTCCACCGCTTCCGGGCTCAGCTTGTCCCGGGTGCGGCTGACGTCGGTGCTGAACATGCAGCGGCTGACGATGTCCAGGGTGACCCGCATCATCTCGCCGTGGATGTCGATCTCGGCGCCGGTGGCGTGGCTGCGCTCCATGTGGGTGAGCTGGTCGGCGGTGGCGTCCACCATCGCGCGGAACATGCCGGCGAGCGCCTGCTTGGCGTAGATGGGCTGCATCATGCGCCGGTTGCGCATCCAGCTCTCGTGGTCGTCGCTGGTGAGCAGCCCCTCGCCGAGGATGAGGCGGAGCGGGTTGTCCGGACCGAGCTTGCCGAACGTGCCGCTGTCGGTGAGCACTTCACCGGCCAGCTCGGGGCTGGAGACGCCGTGCACCACGAGCGGGCCCAGCCGGTAGCGGACGAGGTCGCCGTGGGCCTGCCATCCCCGGTGCATGGCGTCGAGGATGTCCTTGCGGAAGTACACGATGTTGCCCAGCAGCGGCAGACCGTCGGCCTCCGGGGCGGGGCCGTGGTGCCGGGCGGGTGCCGCCTCCGGTGCCGTGCGCGGTGCCGCGCCGGGTGTCGTCGCTGATGCCATCTCGGGTGTCCTCCCCGCCGCCGTCACTTGCGCCCGAGGGCGCAGAGCCAGCCGAGCGAGCGGCGCGGCTCGGCGACGAACCGGACGTCCCGGAAGCCGGCCTCGGTGAGCATCCCGGTCAGTTCGGCGCCGGACAGGATGTGCAGCCCGTCGCGTTCGGAGCGCTCGGTGAACCGCTTGCCGAAGAAGCGCTGCACCAGTGAGGGGTCGGCGGCCGCCTCCCGGCTCATCTCCAGCGTGATCGCCACCTGCCCGCCGGGCCGGAGCACCCGGTGCGCCTCGGCGAGGCCGCGCATCGGATCGGGCCAGAAGTAGAAGGTCTCGATCGCGCTGACGTGGTCGAACGAGGCGTCCTCGTAGGGCAGTTCCGCGGAGTCGCCGTGCCGGATCTCCACCCGGCGCCGGGCGACGGCGTCCGCGTTGCGGCGCACGGCCTGGCTCACCATGTCCATCGAGTAGTCGACGCCGGCGACGAACCCCTGCGGCGTCCGCTCGGAGAGCAGCTTGACCGCCATGCCGCCGCCGCAGCCCACGTCCAGGACGCGCTGGGAGCGGCGGACGTCCATGTGCTCGATCGCCCACACCGTCAGCGAGCGGTGCTGGAGGGTCATCAGGTGGCCGACGAGCTGCCCGGCCGTGCCGTTGGGCTGCCGGAAGTTCGTCTCGACCACTTCCAGCGGTCGGTTGAGCAGCGTGCCGATCATCCGGGTTTCCCTTCGCGGGCGGTGCGGGTGGGAGGCCTGCCTTGGCGGCGGCGGAAGAGGGCCGCGGGGGTCCCTGGCACGGCCAGGGACCCCGGCGCGGAGAGGGCAGGATTCGAACCTGCGAGGGCTTGCACCCGATCCGGGTTTCCCCGGAACCCCGTTGGGCCGCTTCGGGTACCTCTCCCCACGGCGGGCCGGGCCGTATCGACCCGTTGTGCCGGTGGCAGTGATTCTGCCGCCCGCCTCTGACATTCCACTGATACGCACCTGAGACGCGCGCATCACACCCGGAACAGCCGAAACTGCGTCCGAGAGGGTGAGCGCCGCCACAGGTGGCCGGTCCGGCGAGAAGCCGGGGACCTTTCGAGGAAAGGAGAGGCCCGATGCCCGAACAGCCCCTGCCCGCAGCGAACGAGGAGAACGGCAGTGCCGACAGCGCAGAGCACGCGGGAACCACAGCCGGTACCGGGAACGCGGGCCGTGCACGGTCCGCAGGGCCTGCCGGTGCCGGGAACGCGGACGGTGGACGCGACGCGGGAACGGCCCGTGCCGGGGACACCGGCCGGGCGCGGGACGCACGAACGGCCCGTGCCGGGACGGCGAACGGTGCGCGGGACGCACGAACGACCGGTGCCGGAACGGCGAACGGTGCGCGGGACGCACGAACGACCGGTGCCGGAACGGCGAACGGTGCGCGGGACGCACGAACGGCCCGTGCCGGGAACGCAGCGGGCACCGGGGACTCCGAGCACGCCGAGCACCTGGAGACCGGGATCGCGGCCGACGCGGAGACCGACCCCCACTCCTTGAGCGACGGCGAGGCGGCACGGCTGCTGGCCGGGGCGCGCTGGCGCCGGGTGGTGGTGCTCGGCGACGGCGGAAGGGAACGGCGCAGGGCCCGGGCAGCCGACGGCCACGAGGACGCACCCTGGTACGACCGGGTCACGGACGCCCTGCGCGGGGTGGAACCGGGCCTGGCCTGCCTGAACCTGCTCGGCGGGCGGGGGCGGCGGGCCACCCATGTGCGCTCCCGGCAGCTCCCCGAGGCCCTGGCCTTCGGCGGGGATCTGGCGGTGCTCCAGGTGGCCGGCCACGACCTGCTGCACCCGGCCTTCGACGCCGACGCCTTCCGGACGGAGCTGGTGCGCATCATCGCCCCGTTGCGCGAACGCGGCTACGACGTACTGGTGGTGGAGCCCTTCGACCTGACGCGCTCACCCGGGGGGCGTGAAGTGGACGCGGAGGTGCTGCGGGCCCGGCAGCGCGCCCAGACCGAGCGCTCGCGCACCCTGACGCAACGACACGGAGCGCTCCATGTCGACCTGTCGGCCGGTCGCTCGTCGGCCGGCGCCGGGGTGTGGGGCGCCACCGGTCTGGTGCCGAACAGCCGGGGTCACGCCGTGATGGCGGCGGCGGTGGTCCGGGCCCTCGGCGCACGCCTCCGTCCGGCGGCCGGCTCCGGACCGCCGTCCGCGGGCCGGGTGGTCGGCGGACGGGCGGGCCGGCCGGGAGGCGGACCGGCGGGCGGCATCACCGGCCGGCCCTGCGGGGCGCCCCGGAGACGGGGGCACACGGCGCCGAGGTGACGTACGCGGACGGGCGGGGTGCGCGGCGGCGGACGGGGCGGGACGTGGCCCCCTGACCCGAAGCAGTCGGGACGTGACCCGAACCCGAAGAGGCGGGGGCACGTCCCGGGACCTGCGCCCGGACGTGCCCCCGTCGTCGGACCGGGGCGCGCCGTCCCAGGGCCGGTCGTTCAGGTCGGGGCGCGCCGCCCCAAAGCCGGTCGTTCGGACCGGACCGGGCTTCGTGGTGCCCGGCACCTCCCGGGAGCGGTGCCCGGCACCGCTCCCGATTCGCGCCCGGTCCGAACAACCGGACCTACCGCTCCAGTTCCTGCTTCAACCGCTCCAGGGTCGCCCGCATCTGCACCCGGTTGGCGAGGTGGCGCTGGTCCGGGCGGGTGCCGGTGAAGATCCTGCCGAGCAGTTGGGCGACGCCGCCGCGCCGGCCGGTGCGCAGGTCCCGCCAGTGCTCGGTCACCCGGGTGCCGTCCGCCTCCGGGGTGAACCGGTAGCCCCAGAGGGCCACCGGGAGTCCGAAGGTGCCGACCCGGAAGGCGAACGCGGCGCCCGGCTCGGCGCTGGTGACCCGGCAGTCGGTGAACCAGAAGAACGGGCCCTTGCGGTTGAAGCCGATGAACCGGGCGCCGGCCGGGGCGGGGCCGGGCGGTACCCCGCGGACCGCGACGCACTCCGGGCTCCAGCGCCCCATCGACCGCACGTCGGCGATGGCCGCGTACACCGTCTCGGGAGCCGCCTCGACGAAGACGCTCTCCTCGATCTCCCAGCGGCGTTCCACCGGACTCATCGGCTCCCCTCGGGTTCGGACACACGTCGGTTCATCGGGTGACGGGCGGACACCGCGCACCGGCACGGCGCATAGGTCATGTACGCATCAGGAACGGGTGAGCAACAGTACCGCGTTCTGCCCGCCGAACCCGAAGGAGTTGCTGACGACCACCTCGACCGGGGTCTCCCGGCCCTCCTTGGCCACCACGTCCAGCTCGATCCCGGGGTCCGGGACCTCCAGGTTGGCCGTCGGCGGGACGAAGGACTCCTCCAGGGTGAGCGCCGCCACCGCCGCCTCGATCGCCCCGGCGGCCGAGAGCGAGTGGCCCGTCACGCCCTTGACCGAGGTGACCAGCGCCCGGTCGCCCAGCACCTCCCGGATCAGCCGCGCCTCGGTGGCGTCGTTGATGACGGTCGCGGTGCCGTGCGCGTTGACGTGGTCCACCTCGTCCGGGCCGACGCCCGCGTCCGCCAGGGCCGCCCGCAGCGCGAGTGCGGCGCCCGTGCACTCCGGGTCCGGGGCCGTCGCGTGGTAGGCGTCCGCGGAGGCTCCGAAGCCGCTGACCATGGCCCGGATCCGGGCCCCGCGGGCACGGGCGTCGGCGGCCCGCTCCAGCACCAGGACGGCGGCGCCCTCGGCGGCCACGAAGCCGTCCCGGCCGGCGTCGAAGGGGCGGGAGGCGGCCCGGATGTCGTCGCTGCGCCGGGAGAGCGCTCCCATCTGGCTGAACCCGGCGACCAGCGAGGGCGTCAGAGGCGCCTCCGCGCCCCCGGTGATCACCACGTCGCAGGCGCCGGAGCGCAGCAGGTCGCGCGCCGTCCCGATGGCGGTCGTGCCCGAGGCGCAGGCCGTCGCCGTCACCAGCGACGGGCCCCTGGCGCCGAACTCCATCGAGACGTACCCGGCCGTCATGTTGGCCGACAGCATCGGGATGAGCCGGGGCGAGACCCGGCGCGGCCCGGAGTCGAGCAGCCGCCGGTGCTGGGTCTCCCAGGTCTGCGCGCCGCCGATGCCGTTGCCGAGCACCACGCCGACCCGGGCGCCGTCCCAGCTCTCCGGGTCGAGGCCGGAGTCGGCCACCGCCTCCAGGGCGGCGGCCAGCGCGAGCTGGCTGGAGCGGTCGAACTGCAGGACGCGGCGCCTGCCGAGGACGGCGGCCGGATCGAACCCCTGCACCCGGCACGCGAAGTCGGCCGCGATACCGGCGAGTTCGGGCACCGTGACGGCGGCCGTGCCGGCCCCCTCCCGGATGCGCTCCCAGGACGCGGCGGTGCCGACCCCGGCCGGGGTCACCATGCCGAGCCCGGTGATCGCCGCGTCGAACCGCTCGGCCCGTCCGCCCATCAGACGGCTCCCGCCTTCTGCTCGATCACCTGGGCGGCCCGGGCCAGGGTGGAGTCGGGGCCGACCTCCGTCTCGGTGAGCGTGACCCCGAACTCCTCCTCGGCGGCGACGGTCAGCTCGACCAGGGCGAGCGAGTCCATCTCCAGGTGGCCGAAGGTGTCCTCGGGCTTCAGCTCGTCCGGCTCCAGCCCGAATCCTTCTGCCAGCAGCTTGATCAGACGGTCGTAGACGTCACTCATGACGGGCTTCCCTCGCGTTCGGGGTGAGCGGCCCGGTGGGGCCGGTGGGGTGGGAAAGGGTGCGGCCGCGCGGTCAGCCGGCGGCGGGCACGCCGCCGGGCGCCGGGGCGGGGGCCGCCTCGGGTCCGGACCGCTCGTAGCGCTCGCGGAAGGCGGCGTACGCCGGGTGGATCTCGGGCTCGAAGCGCAGCGCGAACGGCTTCAGATAGTTGCCGAACAGCGCGCGGTCCCCGAAGAGGTGGATCGGGACGGCCAGCAGCGCCCACTCGGCGCCGAACAGCCAGATCCAGGCGAGCACGACCAGGCCCTGGGTGACCAGGCTGTGCATCACGTTGTAGAGGACGAAGTAGACCTTGGGGATCCGCCCGTCGGGGCTGCGGTGATGGGCGACCGCGCCGGGCAGGTAGCCGATCAGGTCGATGTAGAGGAACAGCCCGGCCGCCGGCAGCCAGCGGACATCGTCGAGGTGGGTGAAGAACAGGACGGCCGCCACCACCAGGCCGAGCCCGTACTCCAGGCGGATCAGCCGGGAGGTGGTGGGCGTCTCGAAGAGGTTCTTCGCGTCCATCAGCGCAGCGCCGGGGTGCTCGGGGCGGGCCCGCCCGCCGCCGCGACGGCCCGCGCCACCGTCTCGTCGCCCAGGACGGTCGCCCCGCCGAAGAGGCCGATGATCACGCGGGCGATGGTCTCCTTGAAGACCCGCTGGGCCACCGGGTCCAGGATGCCGGCGAGGCTGGGGATGCCGAAGTCGAAGTCGGCGGAGAAGGCGACCAGGGTGTTCGGCCCGTCGGCGCTGATCCGCCAGCTGCCGGAGAACTCCGCGAAGTCGCCGTCGATCTGCTCGAAGGAGATGACCAGCGACTCCCGGTCGAAGCGGTCGGCCTCGGTCCAGCCGAGGATGCCGTTACGGAAGTAGACCTTCCACTCGCTGGTCTCCTCCTCCGGCGAGATCTCGTGGACGGTCACGCTCCGGACCACGTCGGTGAATTCCGGGTAGCGGGCGAAGTCGTGGATGCGGTCGAACGCGGCGGCGGGGTCGACGCCGTCGATACGGAGAAGAACTTCTGCGGTACGCATGGTCTCAGCTGCTTCCTGCGGTGGACGCGGTGGATGAGTATCGGAGCGCCTGCGCGCGGCACGCCCGGTCGAACGCCTCGTAGAGGAAGTCCAGATCGCCGCGGTCGAGGATCGCGGGCGGCGTCAGGCGGAGGACGAGGTGGGAGTTGAGGGAGTGGTTGGCGATCACCCCGTTGGCGATCAGCTCAATGAGCAGGTCGCCGGCCGGTCCCGGCTCGGCGAACTCGATGCCCAGCAGCAGGCCCCGGCCGCGCACCTCGCGGACGGCGTCCCCGTAGTGCGCCACGGCGATCCGGCGGATCTGCGGCAGCAGTTCCTCGCCGAGCTCCCGGGCGCGCCCGACCAGGTCCTCCTCCTTGATCGCCGCGATGGCGCCGCGGGCGGCGGCCATGGCGAGCGGGGCGCCGGAGAAGGTGGAGGTGTGCAGGTAGGGGTCGCGGTCGAAGACCGAGAACGCCTCCCGGGTCGCCACCACGGCCGAGACCGGGACGACACCGCCGCTGAGCCCCTTGCCGACGAGCATGATGTCGGGGGTGACGCCCTCGGCGTCCGCCCCCCACCAGCTGCCGAGCCGGCCCAGACCGGTCTGGACCTCGTCCAGGACGAGCAGCGCCCCGTGCCGGTCGCAGGCCTCCCGCACCGCGCGCAGATAGCCCGCCGGCGGGATGACCACCCCGGCCTCGCCCTGCACCGGCTCCACGAAGACACAGGCCTCGCCGGGCATCTGCGCCAGTATCGCCTCCAGCGCCGCCGCGTCACCGAACGGCACATGCGTGGTGCCCGGCAGCAGCGGCTGGAAGGGGGTGCGGAAGACCTCGTTGCCGGTGAGGCTGAGCGCGCCGGCGGTCTTGCCGTGGTAGCCGTTCACCGTGGCGACCAGCCGGTGCCGGCCCTTGGTGCGGGCGAGCTTGAGCGCGGTCTCGGCGGCCTCGGCGCCCGATCCGGCGAAGTGGACCCGCGAGAGCCCGGCCGGGGCGACGGAGATCAGCGCCTCGGCGGCCAGCGCCGCCTGCGGCTCCAGGAAGACCCGGGTGGCGATGGGGTGGGTCGCCAGCTGTTCGGTGACGTGCCGGAGCACCGTGGGGTGCCGGGAGCCCATCAGGAAGACGCCGTAGCCGCCGCAGTTGAGGAAGCGCTCCCCCTCGGCCGTGGTGACCCAGGCGCCCTGGGAGGCCACTTCGACATGGCCGCCGAACATCTCGCCGAGGGTGGCCCGGCCCCGGTTCATGTGCTCCCGGACCATCCGGCCGAGTTCCTCGCGGCCGGGGCCCCGGTAGGGGTTGCCTGCCGCGGTGCCGGGTGCGGGGACGGCGCCGGGGGCGGTGGGTGTGGTCGTCATGAAGTCTCCTCAGGCCAGCCGCAGCGGTTCGCCCGCCACGTGCTCCAGGTACGGGCCGGTGAAGGCGGACCGGGACGGCGGGTGGAAGCCGATCCCGTGGGAGGCGGCGGCGAGCACCGCGATGTCGGAGGCGCCCATGTACGCGGTGCCGCCCAGCAGTTCCACGGCCTGGTCACGGGCGTCGGCCAGGGCGTCCTGCGCCGCGTACCGGGCGGTCAGCGCGTGGGCCAGGGCCTCGTTGCCGGTCTCGCCGTCCCGCACCCGCCGGGCCACGCCCTCCAGGAGCTGGGCGGCGGTCTCCAGCCGGACCAGCGCCCGGGCCCGGTCCGACTCGCTGCCCCGCCGCCCGTCCACGGCCCGCTCGACGAGTCCGCTGACCATCCCCAGGTAGCAGCTGGAGATGAGCAGTTCGAACCAGATGAGGCCGACGGTCTGGAGGTCGTCCAGCTCGCCCGGCTCGGCGGTGTTGGGCATCAGCAGCTGCTCGTCCACGAAGACGTCGGTCAGCCGGACCTCGTCGCTCTCCGCGCCCGCCAGCGCCTGGCTCGCCCAGAACGGGTGGACGGTGAGCCCCTCGGTGTCCCGGGGGATGAGGAGCACCGCCGACTGGGTGCCGCCGTCGTCGGCGGGCAGCGCGACACTGGCGGTGAGCAGGTCCATGGATCGGGACAGGCTGCACGGCTTCTTGGCGCCGTTGATGAGGTAGCCGCCCTCGGCCTTCCGGGCGGACATGGTCGGCGACAGGATGCCCTGCCCCGGCCGGCCCTCCGCGAACCCGGAGGCCACCAGGAGCCGTTGTTCCGCCACTCCTTCGAGCAGCGCCCACTCCATGCCGCTGCTCTGCACGCTGTCGGCGAGGCTGAACAGGGTGGCCACGGAGAAGTGGTGCATGGTGGTCGCCACCGACAGGGACGGGGCGCGGGAGCCGAGGGCCCGGGTCACGGCCATCGCCTGCAGCGGGTCGGCGCCGAGCCCGCCGTAGGACTTCGGGATCACCAGCGCGGGTCCGCCGCACTCGCGGAAGAGGCCGATGGCCGGGCTCCGGGGGGTCTCCAGCTCCGCCAGCGACAGGCCGGCGAGGCGGTCGAGCAGCCCCGGGAGGAACGATTCACAGGTCACGCGTGCCGCTTCGAGTGGGCGCATGGTCTCTCTGCTCTCTGTCGTTCTCTGCGTCTTTCAGGTCGCACCGGCCGGGTGGGGGCGGTGGCGGGTGCCGTCGCGGGCGGTGGCCGGCACGGAAGCGGGTGCCGCTGCGGAAGCGGTGGCCGTCGCGGAAGCGGGTGCCGTCGCGAAAGCGGGTGCCGTCGCGGGGCTCGCTCGGGAGTGAGCCCCGCGCGGTCAGTCGCGCGCCGTCCCGCCCGCCGGCTCCGGCCCCTCTCCCCGCATCGCCCGCCAGGCGCCGAAGACGGCCTCCCGGGGGCGGACGGAACCGTCGGAGACGCTCACGCCCTGGATGTGCGAGGTGCGCAGGATCGGGTAGTTGGCCTCGCCGTACACCCCGCCGGTCAGCCCGGTGCCGCCGTGCGTGGGCAGGCCCGGCAGGAAGCCGATGTGGGAGTCGTTCACCTTGAGCAGACCGCCCTGGGTGATCCGGGTGACGAAGTGGTCCACCACCTCCGGGTCCCGGGCCCACACCGAGTTGCGCAGCCCGTACGGGTTGCTGTTGACGAAGTCCACGAACCGGTCGAGCAGCACGGCCTCCGGGGCCGGGTCGGCCGCGATCACCGGCAGCAGCGGGAAGAACGTCTCGTGGCGCACCGCCTGGATCCCGCGGGCCCCCTCCATCCCCCGGACCAGCACCACCGTCGGCTCCAGGAAGATGCCGGCGACGTCCCGGGTGCCGTCGGCCTGCATAGCGTGGCCGCCGCAGACCAGTTCGGCACCGCCGGCGAGGGCGTCGTCCAGGCAGGAGAAGAACTTCTCGTTGCGCAGCACCGGGGTGAGCAGCACGTCCTCCTCCCGGACCGAACCGCCCCGGATCTGCAGCGCCTTCTCGGCGAGCAGCGCCACCAGGTCGCCCGCGATGTCCGGGTGGGCCAGCACCTGGTTGGGGATCATGCACAGCTGGCCGGAGCCGTAGAAGCTCTCGGTCAGCGCTTCGGCGGCGAGGTCCAGGTCGGCGTCCTTCCAGACCACCACCGCGTCGTTGCCCGCCAGTTCGAGGATCGGCTTCTTGCCGGCCGCGACGCAGCGGTTCTGGAAGCGGATGCCGGCCTCGCTGCTGCCGAAGTACATGACGTCGTCGACGAGCGGGCTGTCCAGCCAGGCGGACAGCACCGGGGCCGGGTCGCCGCAGACCACGTTCAGGGTGCCGCCGGGCGCGCCGAGCTCCTCCAGCACGGGGGCGACGACCTCGTGAAGGACGTACATCACGCCGAGCGGGGCGCTGCGCGGGGCCCGGACGACGAGGGAGTTGCCCGCCATCATCGCGGTGACGCCGAGCAGGGCGCTGGACAGCGGGGCGTTCTGCGGCGGGTTGAGGCAGACCACGCCGTCCGGCCGGCGGCGCACGGAGAGGCGCCGCTCCCCGTGCCGGGTCTCGCGCAGCATCTGGCTGCGGTAGAAGGCGAGCGACTCGGGCCCGAAGCACTCCAGGGCCCCGGAGACCTGCCAGCGGGCCAGCGCCAGCGGGTGGCCCTCCCGCAGCAGGATCTCGATGGTGCGGTCGGCCTTCTCGGTCAGCCGCCGGTGCAGCAGGGCGCCGAACCGGTCCAGCCGCTCGTCCAGCGGGAACGCGTTCCACTCGCCGGTCGCGCGGGCCGCGGCCTCGACGGCCTGCAGCACGGTCTCCCGGTCCGCTCGCGCGACCCGGCCGACGATGTTGTCGCCGGGGAGGTCCTCCGGGGCCAGCCGGCCGCTCTCCAGCTTCCGCTTGAGCGTCAGGCTGGCGAAGGCGTCCTCCAGCAGCGCGTCCGAGTCGACGACATAGACCCACTGGTCACTCGGGACGCTCTTGCCGTCGACGAGCGAGGCGTAGGTCAGCAGCCGGCTGCCGCCCGCCGTGCCTCCGGCTGCGTCCTCCATGAGATGCGACGCCTCCGGCGCCGTACGGGCACTGCACACGCAGATCCTCCGCTCCCCGTCCCCGCCCTCGCGGACGGGAGGAATGTCCCAATGTGATGCGCTCGCCGACGACTGTCACAGCCGGACCTGACAATCGGCGGAGACGCCCCTGAGACGGCCGTGTCAGACCGATCAGAGCGCCCTCCCGGAGCATGGCGCCCGGCACGTTCCGCCGGCGGCTCACGACGACAGGGGGAAGCGGATGACCACGGTCAACCGGAGGATCGACCCGGACGGGGTGGCCGACGCCCTCCGGGAGAGCGCCGACAACCCCAGCGCCTTCCTGGCCCTGAACGCCGGCAACGCCTACTTCACCGACCCGTCCTCCTCCGGGGTGGTCGCCTACCGCGAGGCCGGCCGGTTCCTGATCCAGTTCGGCGGCGTCTTCGCGCCCGAGGCCGACCGGGAGCGCCTGCTCGGCGCCTTCCTCGGCTTCGCGCGGGCGGCACGCCGCAAGGTGGTGGCCGTGCAGCTCCAGCGCTCCGACGCCGAGCTGTACGCCCGGTGCGGCTTCACCGTGAACCAGGTCGGCTCCTCGTACGCCGTGCGGCTGCCGGACCACACCCTGCGCGGCAGCCGGTTCATGAAGCTGCGCAACAAGATCTCCAAGGCGCGGCGGAGCGGCCTGGAGGTGACCGAGGTCCCCTACGACGGGCACCGCGACGAGATCGCCGCCATCGACCGGGAGTGGCTGCAGGCCAAGGGCCGGCACGTGAAGGAGATCGAGTTCCTGGTCGGGGAGTGCGGCGGCCCGGCCCAGCGGCACCGCAGGCTGCTGCTCGGCCGGCTGGACGGCGCCCCGATCGGCTACATCTCCTACGCCCCCGCCCACGGTTCGCGGCCCGGCTGGCTGCACGACCTCAGCCGCCGCCGGGCGACGGCCCCGCCGGGTGTGATGGAGGCCATCAACCTGCACGCCATGGATACCTTCCGCGGCGAGGGTGCCGAGTGGCTGCACTTCGGCTTCACGCCGTTCGTCGGCCTCTCCCCCGAGCACGAGGTGCCCGGGGCCAGCCGGATGACCACCCGCTTCATGCGCCTGATGGCCGAGCGCGGCGACAAGGTCTACCCCGCCGCCAGTCAGCTGGCCTACAAGGAGAAGTGGGGGCCCGACCTCGTCCTCCCGGAATATCTGGCCTTCCACGGCCGGGCCGGGCTGCCCGCGATCTGGCAGATCCTCCGGGTCACCAAGTCCGTCTGACCGTGGCGCGGGGCGTGCCTGTCAGGGGCGTTCCGGTGGTAAGGGCTTCCCGGCAGCGCCCCTCCCCCGGTGATACGGCGGTGGCCGGCGCAGTGTTCACCGTTCACGCGCCTTCGGCCTTCGGCGGCACGCAGCGCCACGCGAGCGCCGCGGCGCTCAGATAGGCGAGGGCCCCGACGGCCACACTCACCCGCAGCCCGGCGGCGTAATCCGCGGCCGTGGCGAGGAAGGTGCCGCCGAGGGCCACGCCGGTGGCGCTGCCGATCTGGCGGGCGGTGTTGAACAGGCCGGCGGCACTGCCCGCGTATCCGGCGGGTGCCGCGCCCATCACGGTGGAGGTCGAGCCGGTGAGGGCGAAGGAGGTGCCGAACCCCACGGCCATCATCGGTGCCACCAGCAGCGGATAGCCGGGGTCGGCTCCGGCGGCGGCCCAGCCGGCCAGCCCGAGGGCGGCCAGCAGCATGCCGGAGACGACCAGCGGGCGGTCCCCGGTGCGGCGGCTCAGCCGGCCGGACAGGACGGAGGCGAACATGGTCATCGCCACCGCGGGGAACAGCGCCGCCCCGGCGCCCAGGGCGCTGTAGCCGCGCTGGTGCTGGAAGTCGAGGCTGGCGGTGAACACCATGCCGTAGAAGCCGAAGTTGAACAGCAGGCCGATGACGGCCCCGCCGCTCATCGCGCGCGAGCGCAGCAGCCCCAGCGGGAGGACGGGAGAGCGGGCCAGCCGCTCACGCACCGCGAAAGCCGCGGCGGCCGCCACGGCCAGACCCAGCGCGCCGAGGACCGCCGGATCGGTCCAGCCGCGCCGTCCGGCCTCGTTGAGCGCGGCGGTGAGCAGGGCCACGGCGGCCACGACCGCGCACTGCGCCGGCCAGTCCACGGGCCGGCCGGCGTGCCGGGGTGAACGGCCGAGGTGACGGAGGGTCAGCAGGAGGCAGGCGACGCCGACGGGCAGGTTGATGAAGAACACCCAGCGCCAGCCCACCGTCGAGACGAGCAGCCCGCCCAGCAGCGGTCCGGCGGAGGCCGCGATGCCCGCCAGCGAGCCCCAGAGCCCGAAGGCCCGCGCGCGCACCGCGGTTGCCGGGTAGGCCTGCTGGAGCAGCGCCAGCGAACCGGGCACGATCAGCGCCGCGCCGACCCCCTCCACCAGCCGGGCCGTCACCAGGGCCGGGGTGTCCGGGGCCAGGGCGCACCCGGCCGAGGCCACGGTGAACACCACGACACCGGCGCAGAAGATCCGCCGGTTCCCCAGCCGGTCGCCCAGCGCGCCACCGGTCAGCAGCAGTCCGGCGAAGACCATGGTGTACCCGTTGGTGATCCACTGGACCGCGGTGAGGGAGGCCGACAGCTCGCGGCCGATGACCGGCACGGCGACGTTGATGATCGTCACGTCCAGGATCACCATGAAGTAGCCGGTGCAGACCGTGAGCAGCGGGACCCAGGACCGGCCCGCGGACTCCGGGGCGGGTCGGTCAGCGGGCTCCGGTCCGCCGTCGCCGGACGGTTCCGCGAACGGCACGTCCTCAGCTCCCTCCCGTACGCGGAGGTCCGATTCCTCCCGCGGGCGGAGGTTCGACACCGGCCCCACGATAAGGTGCATGCCGTTGGAATCCGTACATCACCTCTATTCCGGCGCGGATTTCCGGAATCACCTGACGCACCCCTTGGCGGGACAAGACCGAATCATCCCGGGACATACGACACCCGGCCTTTTTCCTGATCGATCCATCCGTTCCCGCCACCACGGACCGAACGGGCCACGGGAACGACTTTCCACCGAATTCGGGCGGGAGTTCAGCGACCGGTCACCCGGCGGCCATGTGGCGACAACTCCGTGTTCCGGCGCACGTTCCGGGGCAGGTCGAGTCGGCGGAGAAGTGATCTACGCCATGGAGATCCGGAGAGCCCCCGGCCATCCTGATCACCGAGTCAGGTGCGGAACGAAACCCCCTTCTTTTCATCGTCGCAGTTCAGAAGGGGATCTTGTCGTGCACAGGCCCAATCACAGATGAAACGCCCAGGTCAAGTGGCAGTGGGCCGGACGGCCGGGGAGGTCGGCGATCCAGACACACGACTGTTCGAGGCTGGTTAGACTCGCCCGCCATGGGAAATAGGGGCCGGAACCGCAGCGAGCGGCAAGGAGTCAGCAAGAGCCAGCAGGCACAGATATTCGTCGGCGCCTCCGGACTTCGCAGACGGCTCCTGTGGCTGACCGCCGTGGCCGTCGGGTGCGCCTGCGCCGGATATCTCCTGCTGATGATCGCCACACTCTTCGGAGTGCTGCAGCCGGATCCGCAGTCGCCCAGGACGTTCAAGCCCCCGGCTCCCGCCTCCACGGTGCGTGGCGCCGCACCGCAGGCTGACGTGGTGTCGTACCGGACCACCCCCACAAAGGTCCCGGCAGCACGCAAACCCCCGCCACGGCAGCCCTAGCTGCCCTGGCCCGTCCCCCCACCGGCCCAGGGAGGCACAGTCCCTTGAGTCCCCGGCACGCGCAGCGTCGTGATCCACGCGCGCACTGGCTGCTGATGATCATCGTCATCTCCGCGGTCGCCACCGCTCTGATCTTCGAAGGCTGGACCACCCACGAAGTGGCGGCCGTCCAGACGCGGAAGCCCTGCACCACTCCCGTACCGAAGGCCGCGGACACCGGCGATCCGGTGCTCAGCATCATGGGCGACCGGATCCAGACCACGGCGATGCCCGCCGGCACCGTCGCGCTCACCTACGACGGCGGCCCCGATCCGGTGTGGACCCCGCGCCTGCTCGCCCTGCTGCGGGCCCACAAGGCGCACGCCACCTTCTTCCTCTCCGGCGCCGAGGCGGCCCGGGAACCGGCGCTGGTGCGACGGATCCTGGCGGAGGGTCACGAGATCGGCTCCAACACCTACACGGGCTCCGACCTCGGCCAGGCGGGCGCCGCCCGCACCCGGCTGGAGCTGTCGCTCACCCAGACGGCGCTGGCGGGCTCCGCGGGGATCGACACCAAGATGGTCCGGCTGCCGCTCACCTCGCAGGTGGAGACCATGTGCGGCGGCGAGTGGACGGCCGCGCGGCGGGCCGCCGCCGAGGGGTACGTCCTGGTCGCGGCCGACGGGCCGCTCAGGAAGCCGCAGCAGGGCCTGGTCCGGCAGTTCAGCCAGAACGACACCGCGTACTCGCAGACGAAGAAGCTCCTCCGCGACCCCCGGGCGAAGAAGTTCACCACGGTGTCGGCGGGGCTCGGCTCCCCCACCGCCAACGAGCCGGTGACCACCATGAGCCGCTGGGAGGGCAAGGCCCTGCTCCTGGTGCAGACCGTGGGGCACGCCTTCGTCCGGGCCATGAGCTGGATCCTCCTCATCGGCGGCTCGCTGGCCCTGCTGCGGCTGGGCCTGCTGCTGCTCCTCGCCCGCGCCCACGTCCGGCGGATCGGCCGGGCCCGCCCCGGGGCGCCCTGGCTGCGGGAGGTCAACGAGCCGGTGACGGTCCTGGTGCCCGCCTACAACGAGGAGGCGGGGATCGAGGCAACGGTGCTGTCCCTGCTGGACTCCACCCACCAGCAGCTGCAGATCCTCGTGATCGACGACGGCTCCTCGGACCGGACCGCGGAGATCGCCCGCAGCATTCCCGACAACCGGGTGATGGTGATCCGCCAGCCCAACGCGGGCAAGGCCGCGGCGCTCAACACCGGCCTGGCCCACACCCGGCACAACATCGTGGTCATGGTGGACGCCGACACGGTCTTCGAGCCGGACGCCATCCACCGGCTCATCCAGCCGCTCGCCCACGCGGCCGTCGGCGCGGTCAGCGGCAACACCCGGGTCGGCAACCGGAGCCGGCTGCTCGGCAAGTGGCAGCACCTGGAGTACTGCTTCGGCTTCAACCTCGACCGCCGGATGTTCGAGATGCTGGAGTGCATGCCGACGGTCCCGGGGGCCATCGGCGCCTTCCGCCGGGACGCGCTGATGGGCGTCGGCGGGGTCAGCGAGGACACCCTGGCCGAGGACACCGACCTCACGATGGCGCTGTGGCGCGCGGGCTGGCGGGTGGTCTACGAGGAGTCGGCCATCGCCTGGACCGAGGTGCCCAGCAAGCTCGGCCAGCTGTGGCGGCAGCGGTACCGCTGGTGCTACGGCACCCTGCAGGCGATGTGGAAGCACCGCCGGGCCGTGGTGGAGCTGGGCCCGCCGGGGCGGTTCGGCCGCCGCGGACTGGTCTATCTCGCGTTCTTCCAGATCCTGCTGCCGCTGTTCGCGCCGATCGTGGACGTCTTCGCGCTGTACGGCGGGCTGTTCCTGAACTCGGCCCAGTCGATCCTCATCTGGGTCGGCTTCCTCAGCGTCCAGATGCTCGGCGCCGGCTATGCGCTGAAGCTGGACGGCGAACGGCTGCGGACGCTCTGGGTGATGCCGCTGCAGCTGTTCGTCTACCGGCAGCTGATGTACCTGGTGACGATTCAGTCCGTGGTCACCGCGCTGCTCGGCAGCCGGCTGAAGTGGCACCGGATGCAGCGTTCCGGCACGGCGGGCCAGCAGGTGCTCAGCGAACCCGCGCGCAAGCCGGTGCAGTTGAAATGAATGCGTGGTTCCGTTCTGCCGGGACCGCCTTCGCACGACCGTCCGCCCGGGTCGGGGGTTCGTCCCCCGGCCCGGGTTTTCGTACGTCCTCCACCGGGAAACACCCGGGCGGCCCACCCCGCTTGGGATGCGGTCGACGGTAAAAAGTGCTTGTCCTGCGGGAATTCACCTTCTGCGCAGCGTCCGGGGATACTGGCGATTCGTCTCGTTCTGCCGGGTGGCACAATTCCACTTCTTTCGGTCGGTTGCCCGAACCGCTTGGCGAGGACGCCCGGTAACCGTGCAGACTTTCACGTCATGAACGACTGGCCGGACAACTGGACCGACGAGACCCGAAGCGGCGGTTTTACGGAGCCGGCGCATGTCACGGGGCAGCTGTGGCGACAGGACGGCTACGCGCCGGAATACGGCGCGGTGCCGGAATACGGCACCGGGCCTCACTACGCCGCGGCGCCCGATTACGCCATGGGGCCCGATTACGGCACGCCTGGTTACGCCGCGGCGCCCGACTACGGCGCGGCGTCCGATTACGGCGTGCCGGATTACGGCACAGCGCCCGGCTACGGGACGGGGCCCGCTTACGGCGCGGCGCCGCACCCGGGGGTGCCCGGGGACCCGCTACTGCCGGGGCAGGTGACGCCGGCAGCGGCGTACGGGGACCACCCCGTGCCGACGCCGGGGGGCGACCTGCCGCACGCTCAGGGCGGCCACCTGCTGCCGCCCCAAGGAGACCCCCTGCCGCACACCGCCCAGCAGGCCCCTCTCACCCCCCAGCAGGACCCTCCGCTGCACGCCCAGGAGACGTCGACGCTGCCGGCGGTGGGCGGAGAGGCACTGCTGCCGGCGCAGGACGAGCTGCCGCGCGCGGCGGTCCGGCGCACCCCGCCGGCCCGGTTCGGCGGCGACCGGAGCGCCGCGGACGGGGACGGGCCGGGGCGGCGCGGTAGCGCCGGGTCCGGCGCGAAGCGGCCCCGCCGGAGGAAGCGGATGCTGCTGATCCTCGCCGCGGCGCTGCTCCTGAGCCCGGGCGGCGCGTACGCCTGGGGGGAGGGGAAGCTCAACCACGACGTGGACCTGGACAAGTACGGCAGCAGGCCCGCGGCGGGCAAGGGCACCAACTACCTCATCGTGGGCTCCGACAGCCGGGACGGGCTCACCGCGCAGGCCAAGAAGGACCTGCACACCGGCACGGGTGAGGGCCGCCGCACCGACTCGATGATGGTGCTGCACACCAGCCCCAAGGGGCGGACGACGATGGTCAGCCTGCCGCGTGACTCCTGGGTGACCCTGCCGGGGTTCGTCCGTCCCGAGACCGGCAAGCACCTCCGCCCGGCGAAGAACAAGCTCAACGCCGCGTTCTCGCTGGGCGGCCCCGAACTGCTGGTCCGGACCATCGAGAACAACACCGGACTGCGGATCGACCACTACGCGGAGATCGGGTTCGCGGGCTTCGTCAACATCGTCGACGCGGTCGGCGGCGTGAACGTGTGCCTCGACCGGGCCATCAAGGACGAGAAGTCCGGCGCGGACCTGAAGAAGGGCTGCCAGACCCTGCACGGCACCGAGGCGCTCGCCTTCGTCCGCCAGCGCCACCAGGAGGCCGAGGGCGACCTGGGCCGGGCCAAGAACCAGCAGAAGTTCCTGGCCGCGCTGGCCAAGAAGGCCGGAAACACCGAGACCATGCTCGACCCGCCCAAGCTCTACGACGCGATGGACGCGGGGCTCGGCACACTCATCGTGGACAAGGACACCCGGCTGTGGAACCTCACGGCCATCTTCAAGGGCCTGAAGAGCGTCTCGGGCGGCCAGGGCACGAAGATCAACGTCCCGGTCTCCAACACGAACCTGCGCACCTCCAAGGGCAGCGCGGTGGAGTGGGACGAGGCCAAGGCGAACCAGCTCTTCGCGGAACTGCGCAACGACCGGCGGGTGACGGTCACGGACAAGTGAGCGGGCTGCGGGGTCGCGCGGCAGTGGCGCCTGCGCGGCAGTCACCGTGGCACGGCAGTCACAGTGGCCCAGCGGTTCCGGTCGGGTGGCAGTGACGGTCATGCGGTCCGCCGGACGGTGGTGACGCGTCGAAGGCACCGGTGACCGGTCGACGAAGACGGCGCAGAGCAGTGGCCGCCCCCTCCGGGCGAGGGGGCGGCCACTGCTCTGCGTTCGGACCCCGGCCGGTGGCGGGAGACGGTGACACAGCCGGTGCAGGCGGCGGGCGAGGACGACGGCCGGGGCTTCGCGCCGGCCCCGGATCACCCGCTCCCTTCGCCCCCGCCCCCTCAAACCACCGCGATCCCGTCCAGTTCGACCAGCGCCTGTTCGTCCCAGAGCCGGACCGCGCCGATCACCGCCATCGCCGGGTAGTCGCGGCCCGCCAGCTTGCGCCAGATCCTGCCGAGTTCGCGGGCGTGCGCGCGGTAGTCGGCGACGTCCGTGGCGTAGACCGTGACCCGGGCCAGGTGCTCGGGGCCGCCGCCCGCCGCGCGCAGGGCGGTGAGGAGGTTGGACAGCGCCGTCTCGAACTGGGCGGGGAGCGTGTCGCCGGCCACGGCGCCGTTCCCGTCCAGGGCGGTCTGCCCGGCCAGCAGGACCAGCCGCCCGCCGGTGGCCGTCACGGCGTGGCTGAAGCCCGTGGGGGGCGAGAGCTCCGGCGGGTTGATCCGCCGGAGGCCGGCCGGGGCGGCGGCACTCCCCCGGCCGTCGGCACTCCCCCGGCCGTCGGTGCTCTCCGCACCGCCGCTGCTCTCCGCGCCTTCGGCACGCTCGTCACCGGGCGTCTCGTTCGCGGCCCGTTGCGACTCGTTCATCGGTACAGCTCCTTCGCGACGATGGTGCGCTGGACCTCGGTGGCCCCCTCGTAGATCCGCGGTGCGCGGACCTCGCGGTAGAGGTGCTCCAGGAGGTGGCCCCGTTGCAGGGCGCGGGCGCCGTGGATCTGGACTGCGGCGTCCACGACGCACTGGGCGGTCTCGGTGGCCAGCAGCTTCGCCATGGCGGCCCGTTTGGCGATGTCCGGGGCGCCCCGGTCGTACGCCGCCGCCGCGGCGTGCACCAGCAGCCGGGCGGCCTCGGTGCGGGTGGCCATCTCGGCCAGTTGGTGGGAGACCGACTGGAGGTCCTTGAGGGGGCCGCCGAAAGCCGTGCGCCGGGCGGCGTGCGCCAGGGCGGCGTCGAGTGCCGCCTGCGCCATGCCCACCGCGAACGCGCCGACGCTCGGCCGGAAGAGGTTGAGCGTGCGCATGGCGACCCCGAAGCCCGCACCGGGCTCGCCCAGCAGATCGGCCGCGGTGACGGGCACGCCGTCGAACACGACGGTGCCGATGGGGTGCGGGCTGAGCAATGCGAGCGGTTCGCCGGACAGCCCCGGCCGCCCGGCGGGGACGAGGAACGCCGTGATGCCGCGGGCGCCGCGGTCCTGACCGGTCCGGGCGAACACCGAGTAGAAGTCGGCGTGCGGGGCGTTGGAGATCCAGCACTTCTCCCCGCTGAGCCGCCAGCGGCCCGGTCCGTCGGCCTCGGCGCTCAGCGCCAGGGCGGCCGCGTCCGAGCCGGCGTCCGGCTCGCTGAGCGCGAAGGCGGGGACCGCCCGGCCCGCCACCACCTCCGGAAGCCACTCCTCCCGCTGCGCCCGGGTGCCGGACTGGACCACGGGGTAGGCGCCGAGGCCCTGGAGGGCGAGCGCGGTCTCCGCCTCGGTGCACTCCCGGGCCAGGGACTCCCGGAGCAGACAGAGGTCGAGGGCGGACACCCCGGCCTCCCCCGCCACCGGGAAGACCCGGCCGAGCAGCCCCGCGTCGCCGAGTGCGGTGACCAACGGCCGGTTGATCAGGCCCGGTTCGCCCACGGCGGCCAGGGCGCGCAAGCGCCCGGCGGCGAGCTCCCGTACCTGGTCGCACCACTTCTCCTGCTCCGGTTCCAGCGCGAATGCGGGCACGGACAGCCCCTCTCTTATCGCGGACCGTTGACTGTCGTCACTATCACGTTACGCTCGTTCAGCAACCGCACGGCCGGAACCACCCCGATTCCCGGACCGGCGCAAGGGGGCGCACCGCCATGGAGCTCAAGCCATCGGCCCACGTGGACACGTTCACCCGCGACCGCCTGCCGCCGCCGGACCAGTGGCCGGAGCTGTCGTTCGGCCTGCCCGGGCTGTGCTACCCCGACCGGCTCAACTGCGGTACGGAGCTGCTGGACCGCACCGTGGAGCGGTTCGGCCCGGACCGCCCCGCCTTCGTCGACGGCACCGGCGCCGTCTGGTCCTACGGCGAACTGCAGGAGCGCACGGACCGGATCGCCCATGTCCTGACGGCCGAGCTGGGCGTGGTGCCCGGGAACCGGGTGCTGCTGCGCGGCCCCACCACCCCCTGGCTGGCGGCCTGCTGGCTCGCGGTGATGAAGGCGGGAGCCGTGGCCGTGACCGTGCTCGCCGCGCAACGCCCCCTGGAGCTGGCGGGCATCTGCGCGACGGCGCGGATCCGGCACGCCCTGTGCGACATCCGCTCCGTGGACGACCTCGCGAAGGCCGAGGTGCCGGACCTGCGGATCACCACCTACGGCGGCGACGGCCCCGACGACCTCCGGACCCGCGCCGCCGCCGCGCCCACCGGCTACCGGGCGGTCGCGACCTCCGCGGACGACGTGGCGCTGATCGCCTTCACCTCCGGCACCACCGGCCGCCCCAAGGGGTGCCTGCACTTCCACCGCGACGTGCTGGCCATCGCCGACACCTTCTCGGAGCACGTGCTGCGCCCGCGGCCCGACGACCTGTTCACGGGCAGCCCGCCGCTCGGCTTCACCTTCGGCCTCGGCGGGCTGGTCGTCTTCCCGCTGCGCGCGGGCGCCTCCGCCCTGCTGCTGGAACAGGCCGGACCGCGGCAGTTGCTGCCCGCGATCGGCCGGCACCGGGTGTCCGTACTGTTCACCGCGCCGACCGCGTACCGGGTGATGCTGGAGGAACTCGACGCACGGCCGGGGCTCGACGTGAGCTCACTGCGCCGCTGCGTCTCGGCCGGGGAGAACCTGCCCTCAGCCACCTGGAACGCCTGGCGGCGCCGGACCGGGCTGCGCATCATCAACGGCATCGGGGCCACCGAACTCCTGCACATCTTCATCTCCGCCGCCGACGAGGCGATCCGGCCCGGCACCACCGGGATTCCGGTTCCGGGTTACGAGGCGCGCGTGATCGGGCCGGACGGATGGCCGGTACCGGACGGCGAACCGGGGTTGCTGGCCGTGCGCGGGCCCACCGGCTGCCGCTATCTCGCGGACGAGCGGCAGCGCAGTTACGTCCGCGGCGGCTGGAACGTCACCGGTGACACCTATGTCCGGGAGCCCGACGGCTGGTTCCGCTACGTCGCCCGCGCCGACGACATGATCATTTCGGCCGGGTACAACATAGCGGGCCCCGAGGTCGAGGACGCCCTGCTGCGCCACCCCGACGTCCTGGAGGCCGCGGTGGTGGGGCGCCCCGACGAACGGCGGGGGCAGGTGGTGGTGGCGTACACCGTGCTGCGGGACGGGGCGCGCCGGGACACGGCGGCGACCGAGGCCCTGCGGCAGTTCGTCAAGTCCGAGATAGCGCCGTACAAATGCCCCCGGGAGATCGTCTTCCTGGACGCGCTGCCCAGGACACCGACCGGGAAGCTGCAACGGTTCCGGCTCCGCGGCCCGGGCGGGGCCGAGGCGCCGCCCGTCGACCTGGCCGGGAGCGGGGGCGGCGGGGCGGACGGCACTCCGAGGGGGCGCGGGGGCGAACAGGCGGCGGACGCTTCGGGCGGGCAGCACGGGGACGAACAGGCGGCGGACGCACCGAACGGGCTCGGGGGCGAGAACGGGGGCGCGGACGCTCCGGACGGGCACGGAGAGGGAAGCAGGGGCGCGGACGGCAGCGGGGGCGCGGACGGCAGCGCGACCGGGGCGGCGGCGATCTAGAGTGACCCCGTGGCAGAGCAGCACACACCGCGGTCCCTGATCGTCACCTTCTACGGCGCACACGGGCGCGGGAACGGTCCCGGCGGCGGGCGCCCGGTGCCGATCGCGGCGCTGATCCGGCTGCTGGGCGCGGTGGACGTGGACCCGCCCTCGGTGCGCTCGGCGGTCTCCCGGCTGAAGCGCCGCGGGCTGCTACGGCCGGCCCGGGCGGAGAGCGGCGCGGCCGGCTACGTGCTCTCCGACGACGCCCGGCAACTCCTCGACGACGGCGACCGGCGCATCTACGACCGGCCGCCCGCCCGCCTCGACGACGGCTGGGTGCTGGCCGTCTTCTCCGTGCCCGAGCAGGAGCGCCACAAGCGGCATCTGCTGCGCTCCCGGCTGGCGCGGCTGGGCTTCGGCACCGCCGCCCCCGGGGTGTGGATCGCCCCCGCGCACCTGCTGGAGGAAGCCCGGCACACGCTGGAGCGGCTGGAACTCGCCCCGTACGTGGACCTGTTCACCGGGACGCATACCGGGTTCGAGCCGACCGCGCGCTCGGTGGCGCGGTGGTGGGACCTGGACGCGACGGCCGAGCTGCACCGGGACTTCCTCCGGACCCACGAGCCGGTGCTGCGGCGCTGGTCCGGTCGGGCCGCCGGCGACCCGGCCGAGGCCTACCGGGACCACCTCCTGGCGCTGGACTCCTGGCGCCGGGTGCCCTACGCCGACCCGGGCCTGCCGGCGGCACTGCTGCCGCCGGACTGGCCGGGCGGACGGAGCGCCGAGGTGTTCGCGGCCCTCCACACCCGGCTGCGCGAGGCGGCGGCCGACCATGTGCGCGGGGTGCTGGCGGCGGGCTGAATCCGTCCGGGGCACCCGACGGACCCGACGGTGCCCGTGCGGGCCCGGGTGAGTTCCCCCGTCAGCCGTCAGCCGTCAGCCGGCCGTCGGGGCGTCCAGCGTCAGGCGTGGCTTCGGGGCGTCGGTCCGGCCGGTCGGGGGTTTGCGGCTGCCCGCGGCGTAGGGCAGCGGCCAGGGCGCTCCGGGGCCGCTGTAGCCCTGGTCCGCGGCGGCGTGCAGCGTCCAGTGCGGGTCGTAGAGGTGCGGCCGGGCCAGCGCGCACAGGTCGGCACGGCCCGCCAGCACCAGGGAGTTGACGTCGTCCCAGGAGGAGATGGCGCCGACCGCGATGACCGGCACGCCGAGGACGTTGCGGATCCGGTCGGCGTACGGCGTCTGGTAGGAGCGGCCGTACTCCGGGCGCTCGTCGGGGACGACCTGGCCGGTGGAGACGTCGAGCGCGTCGGCGCCGTGGGCGTGGAAGGCGCGGGCGATCTCCACGGCGTCGTCGGCGGTGGTGCCGCCCGCGGCCCAGTCGGTGGCGGATATCCGCACGGTCATCGGACGGTCGTCCGGCCACACCTCCCGTACCGCGTCGAAGACTTCCAGGGGGTAGCGCAGCCGTCCCGCCAGGTCGCCCCCGTAACCGTCGGTGCGCCGGTTGGTGAGCGGCGACAGGAAGCCGGAGAGCAGATAGCCGTGGGCGCAGTGCAGTTCGAGGAGGTCGAAGCCGGCGCGGGCGGCGCGCCGGGCCGCGTCGGTGAACTGCTCGCGGATCCCGGCGAGCCCGGCGGCGTCGAGCTGCCGCGGCACCTGGTTCACGCCGGCCCGGTACGGCAGCGGGGAGGCCGCGACCAGGGGCCAGTTGCCGTGCGGCAGCGGCTGGTCGATGCCCTCCCACATCAGCCGGGTGGAGCCCTTGCGCCCCGCGTGGCCGAGCTGCACTCCGACCGCCGCGCCGGGTGACTGCCGGTGGACGAAGTCGGTGATCCGCCGCCAGGCGGCTTCGTGTCCGGCGGTCCAGAGCCCGGCGCACCCGGGGGTGATCCGGCCCTCCGGGGCGACGCAGACCATCTCGGTCATCACCAGCCCGGCGCCGCCCAGGGCGCGGGAGCCCAGGTGCATCAGGTGGAAGTCGCCGGGGGTGCCGTCCTCGGTGGAGTACATGTCCATCGGGGAGACCACGACCCGGTTGCGCAGGGTGAGTCCGCGCAGCCGGAACGGGGTGAACATCGGCGGGGTGGCGGACGCTCCGGTGTCGGCGGGTGCGGTGTCCGGCAGCACGTCGCGTTCGACCGCGGTGACGAACTCCGGGTCGCGCAGCCGCAGATTGTCATGGGTGATGCGGCGGCTGCGGGTGAGCAGGTTGAAGGCGAACTGGCGCGGTGGCTGGCCGAGCACGGTGTCCAGCTCCTCGAACCACTCCAGGCTGGCACGGGCCGCCCGCTGGGTGGACTCCACGACGGGGCGGCGCTCGGCCTCGTAGGCGGCGAGCGCGTCGGACAGCGCCGGGTGTTCCCGGAGGCAGGCGGCGAGCGCGAGGGCGTCCTCGACGGCGAGCTTGGTGCCGGAGCCGATGGAGAAGTGCGCGGTGTGGGCGGCGTCGCCGAGCAGGACCGTACGGCCGTGGCTCCAGCGCTCGTTGGTGACGGTGGCGAAGGAGATCCAGGTGGACCGGTTGCCGCGCAGCCCCCGGCCGCCGAGCGCGTCGGAGAAGATCTTCGCGCACCGCTCGGCGGACTCCGCCTCCCCGCACCGGTCCAGACCGGCACGGCGCCAGACCTCCTCGCGCATCTCGATGATGACCGTGCTGGCACCGGGCGCGCCGGCCGTGGGCTCCGAGGGCGCAGGGGGTGCGTCCGGGGGCTGCGCATGCGGTGAGGGGTGGTGGCCGGGTGACGCAGCGGGGTGCCGCGGCCCGGAGGGCCCCTGTGAGGAGCGGGAGTAGGGGTAGCCGTGGAGCTGCATCACCCCGTGTTCGGTCTCCGCGATCTCGAAGCGGAAGGCGTCGAAGGCGAAGTCGGCGGCGAGCCAGATGTAGCGGCAGCGGTGCCGGACGATCCGTGGCCGGAAGGCGCCGGCCAGGGCGTCCCGGGTGGCGCTGTGCACGCCGTCCGCGGCGATCACCAGGTCGTGGTCGCGGACGAGTTCGGCGTGCGGCGGTGCCTCGGCGCGAAAGCGCAGCCGGACGCCGAGCTCCCGGCAGCGTGCGTGCAGCACGGCGAGGAGGGTACGGCGGCCGAGGGCCGCGAAGCCGTGGCCGCCGGAGGTGAGGGTGCGGCCGCGGTGGACGACGTCGATGTCGTCCCAGCGGACGAAGGCGTTCCGGAGCTCCCGGAAGACCTGGGGGTCGGCGTGCTCGATACCGCCGAGGGTCTCGTCGGAGAGGACGACGCCGAAGCCGAAGGTGTCGTCGGGGGCGTTGCGCTCCCAGACGGTGATCTCCCGGGCAGGGTCGAGGCGTTTCAGCAGGGCCGCCGCGTAGAGGCCGCCGGGCCCGCCGCCGACGACCGCGACCCGCAGCGGCCCGGCCGCGGCGCTCCGCCCCGGCACGGCTACCTGCCCTGCCACTTGGGCTGCCGCTTCTCGCTGAAGGCGGCGTGGAACTCGGCGTAGTCGGCGCTGTTCATCAGCAGCGCCTGGGTGGCCGCGTCCATCTCGACGGCGGCGGCGAGCGGCATGTCGAGCTCGGCGGTGAGCAGTGCCTTGGTCTGGGCGTGGGCGAGGGCCGGCCCCTCGGCGAGCCGGCGGGCCAGCGCGGCGGCCTCCGCTCCCGCCTGGCCCTCCTCGGCGAGTGTGCTGATCAGGCCGATGCGCTCGGCCTCCGGGGCACGCACCGGCTCGCCGAGCATCAGCAGCCGGGTGGCGTGCCCGAGGCCGACGACGCGGGGCAGCAGATAGGCCGCGCCCATGTCCCCGCCGGAGAGCCCCACCTTGGTGAAGAGGAACGCGAAGCGGGCCGACGGGTCGGCGACCCGGAAGTCGGCCGCCAGCGCGAGGACGGCGCCCGCGCCCGCGGCGACGCCGTGCACCGCGGCGATCACCGGGAAGGGGCACTCGCGCAGCGCCCGGACGACCTGGCCGGTCATCCGGTTGAAGTCCAGCAGCTCCCCGGTGTCCATGGCGAGGGTGGCGCCGATGATCTCGTCGACGTCGCCGCCGGAGCAGAATCCGCGCCCCTCGCCGCCGAGCACCAGGGCCCGTACGGAGCCGTCGCGGGCGAGTTCCGCGATCAGATCGCGCAGGTCGGCGTAGGCGCCGAAGGTCAGGGCGTTGAGCTTCTCGGGGCGGGCCAGGGTGACCGTGGCGACGCCGCCGTCCCGGGTGAGGCGGAGATGCCGCCACTGATCGGTCGTCCGGGCGGAACCGGTGAACGGACTCATGGAGTACGGCCTCCTTCAGCCGGGCGGCTGGTACCTGCCCTGCGAAGCTATCACCGATGTGTGACTGTCGTCATGAGTACGACATAAGACAGCGGGCGGCCCCGGGTGAACCGGGCCCGGGGAACCGGGGGCCACCGCTGAGCGGGGCGGAGAGGGCCCGGGCGAGGGCGGGGCGGAGAGGGCCCGGCGAGAGCGGAGCGTGCCCGCCCCGGGGCGGAAGGCCCGTCCGATTCGGGACCTCGGTCCCGCGCAGGGCGGTCCGGCGACCCCTGCCGGGCCATGGGCACCCGTCCCTACGGTGGAACGTCGCAGAGAGCCCATCCCCCTACCGACCGGAACCCTTCGTGCCTGACGCCGACTCCCCGACCTTCTGGCAGTTCGAGCTGCCCCACACCGCCGAGGCCGTGCCGATGGCCCGATCCCTGGTCCGCGACGCCCTGGCGGAGCTGGACGAACCGGCCGACCGCGACACCGCGGAGCTCCTCACGGCCGAGCTGGTGACCAACGCCATCCAGCACACCCCCGGCGACCAGTCGGTCGTCCTGGTGGTGGAGCTGCTGACCGGGGGCTGCCGGATCGAGGTGCACGACCGCAACCCGGCCCCGCCCGGGGACCTGAAGAACCCGGAGTCGGATCCGCACGCCCTGGCGGAGCGGGGGCGCGGCCTGGTGCTGATCCGCGCGCTCAGCTCGCGCGCGGGCTACCGCGCGACCCCGCGGGGGAAGGCGGTCTGGTTCACGCTGCACCCGCCGGGCGAGCCGCGCTGACCCACGGCGGCCGTGCGCCCACCGCCCGGGCCGCCCGCGCCCGCGCGTCGACCCCGCCCAGGGCCCGGATGTCGACCCGCCCCGGGCCCGCGGTCGCACGTCGACCCGCCCGAGCCCACGGCCGCACCCGCACCGCCTCCGCCCGCGGCCGCATGTCCACGGCCCCGGCGCGGTCGGCCGACGGCCGGCGGGCCGGGCGCCAGGCTGCCCCGCCGGGCCCGCGCCCTCCCCCGTCCGCCCGCTACTCGGGCCCGGCGAGGGTGGCGACGAGGACGGCCTTGATGGTGTGCATCCGGTTCTCCGCCTCGTCGAAGACGACGGAGTGCTCCGATTCGAACACCTCGTCCGTGACCTCCAGCGAGGTCAGCCCGTGCCGCTCGTATATCTCGCGGCCGACCGCGGTGCCCAGGTCGTGGAAGGCCGGCAGGCAGTGCAGGAACTTCACGTCGGGCCGGCCGGTGGCCCGCAGCACGTCCATGGTCACGGCGTACGGGGTGAGCAGTTCGATCCGCTCGTCCCAGACCTCCTTGGGCTCCCCCATGGACACCCAGACGTCGGTGGTGACGAAGTCCGCGCCCCGCACGCCCTCGGCCACGTCCTCGGTGAGGGTCACCCGGGCGCCGCTCTCCGCCGCCAGCTCACGGGCGCGGGCGATCACGTCCTCGGCGGGCCAGAGCGACTTCGGCGCGACGATCCGCACGTCCATGCCGAGCAGCGCGCCGGTGACGAGGTAGGAGTTGCCCATGTTGTAGCGGGCGTCGCCGAGGTAGGCGAAGGCGATCTCCGTCAGGGGCCGGTCGCTGTGCTCGGTCATGGTGAGCACGTCGGCCAGCATCTGGGTGGGGTGCCACTCGTCCGTCAGACCGTTGAAGACCGGCACACCGGCCGCCGCCGCCAGCTCCTCGACGACCTCCTGGCCGTGCCCGCGGTACTCGATGCCGTCGAACATCCGGCCCAGCACCCGGGCGGTGTCCCGCACCGACTCCTTGTGCCCGATCTGCGAGCCCGACGGGTCGAGATACGTGGTGGAGGCGCCCTGGTCGGCCGCCGCGACCTCGAAGGCGCAGCGGGTCCGGGTCGAGGTCTTCTCGAAGATCAGGGCGATGTTCCGGCCGCGCAGCCGCGGCTCCTCGGCCCCCGCCCGCTTGGCGGCCTTCAGCCGGGCCGCGAGCTCGACGAGGTGCCGGAACTCCTCGGCGGTGAGGTCCAGCTCCTTGAGGAAGTGGCGGCCCGAGAGGTCTGTCGCCATGGTGGGGCTCCTCGGTCACGGATCGGTCGGTGAGGGATCAGGAGATCGAATACTGGAAGTATATACGACACCTTGCATCTCTATACGGGGCACCCGTTTCCGCGGCCCGCCCGCGGAACCCCATCCTCCGCGCTCCCCGGAGTGCCCCACCACCGGCGCGGGCGTCCGGCAGTCCCCGGGACCCGGCGCTACACGGGATCCCGCTCGACCGGGCAGCTCATGCAGCGCGGCCCGCCCCGGCCCCGGCCCAGCTCGCTCCCGGGGATGGTGATGACCTCGATGCCGCGCTTGCGGAGGAAGGTGTTGGTGGTGGCGTTCCGCTCGTAGGCGACCACCACGCCCGGCTCCACGGCGAGCACGTTGCAGCCGTCGTCCCACTGCTCCCGCTCCGCCGAGTGCACGTCCTGGGTGGCGGTGAGCACCCGGATGCCGTCCAGGCCGAGCGCGGCGGCGATCGCCCGGTGCATGTGCTCCGGCGGATGGTCGGTGACCTTGAGCTCCCGCTCCCCGGACCCGGGCTCGATGGTGTACGAGCGGAGCTCGCCCAGCCCCGCGTACTGGGTGAAGGTGTCCCCGTCGACCATCGTCATCACCGTGTCCAGGTGCATGAAGGCGCGCGCCTTGGGCATGTCGAGCGCCACGATGGTCGTCGCCGAGCCCGCCGCGAACAGGCCGCGCGCCAGCATCTCCACCGCCTGCGGGGTGGTCCGCTCGCTCATGCCGATCAGCACCGCGCCGTTGCCGATGACGAGCACGTCGCCGCCCTCGATGGTCGACGGGTAGGCGCTCTGCCCCTCGGACCAGACGTGGAAGGCGCCGGACTGGGTGAACAGCGGGTGGTGCCGGTAGATCGCCTCGAAGTGCATCGTCTCGCGCTGCCGCGCGGGCCAGCGCATGGCGTTGATCGAGACCCCGTCGTACACCCAGGCCGAGGTGTCGCGGGTGAAGAGGTGGTTGGGGAGCGGGGCGAGGAGGAAGTCGTCCAGGTCCATGACGTGGAAGCGGACGGAGACCGGCTCCGCGTGCCGCTCCAGGAACTCCCGCTTCGTCATGCCGCCGACGAGCGCCTCCACCAGGTCGGGGATCGGCAGTTCGTCGAAGGCGGCCCGCAGGTGCTCGGTGGCGAGCGGGCCGTACTCCTTCTCCTGGAAGACCCGGTCCAGGATCATCCTGTGCGCCTCCGGGACCTCCAGGGTCTCGGCGAGCAGGTCGCCGAAGAGGTGCACCTCGATGCCCAGATCCCGCAGCACGTCCGCGAAGCCGTCGTGCTCCTGCCGCGCCCTGCGCACCCACAACAGATCGTCGAAGAGCAGCGCGTCCTTGTTGCTGGGAGTGAGCCGCTTCAGTTCCAGGTCGGGGCGGTGCAGGATGACGCGGCGGAGCCGCCCGGCCTCGGAATCCACATGGAACGCCATGGCTCCATCCTGGCCGAGACGGGCGGCCCGCGCGCCTGCCGAGCCCGATTTCACGGGCTCAAGGGCTGGACTTCACCGGCTCATGGCCGCATCTCGTAGGCGTCGGACAGCGCCTCGACCTGTGCCCAGACGCGTGCGGTGCGCTCGGTGTCGGTGACCGGGCGGCGGACCGCGCCGAGCGCCCACTGCTGCTGGGCCTCGGTCGCCGAGTCCTTGCCGTGCAGCTCGACGGCGTACGCCGAGAAGTCACGGACGAGGATGCCGAAGAGCTCGTCCAGGACGTCGCGGTCCAGGCCGGTGAGCTCGGCCTGCTCCAGGATCAGCTGGCCGTGCACGACCAGCGCGAAGAGCTGGCCGATCGCGAGCAGCAGGTCGAGGTCCTTGGCCTGCTCGGCGTCCGGCGCGGCGGTGGTGACCAGGGTGCACAGCGCGTCCGCCTGCTCCCGCAGCCGGGCGACGTTGGGCAGGTCCGCGTGGGCGTCGTAGGCGGTGCGCCAGTCGTGGAACTGGATGGAGCCCAGGCCGCGCGCCGCGCCCTGGCGGAACAGGAAGGTGTCGTCGGCGTCGTCGCGCCGGGTCGGCACCGGCGCGTACTCGGCCGGGTTGAGGAGGTAGTTCCCCATGAACTTCAGGATCAGGGCCAGGTTGACGTGGACCGTGCCCTCCAGCTTGGGCAGGCCGCGGATCTCGGTGGCCGCCTGCGAGAAGTAGGTGTCCTTCTCGAAGCCCTTGGCCGCGATGACGTCCCAGAGCAGGTCGATGACCTTCTCGCCCTCGGTGGTCACCTTCATCTTCGTCATCGGGTTGAAGAGGAGGTAACGGCGGTCCTCGGGACCGGCGCTGCGGAAGTAGTCCACGGCACGGTCGCTGAACAGCTTCATGCCGACCAGGCGGGCGTAGGCGTCGGTCAGCTCACGGCGCACATGGGCGAAGTCGGTGACCCGGCGGCCGTAGAGGATCCGGTTGTGGGCGTGGGTGACGGCCTCGTACATCGCGTGCTCGCAGATGCCGACGGCGCCGGTGCAGAGGTTGAACTTGCCGACGTTGACGGTGTTCAGCGCGGCGTCGAACGCGGCACGGCCGGTGTGCAGCACGTCCTCGGCCCGCACCGGGTACCGCTCCAGCCGGAACTCGCTGACGTACTTCGAGGAGTCGACGACGTTCTTGACCAGGTGGTAGTCGGGGTGCCGGCTGTCCGCGGCGAAGAAGACGTAGCCCTCGGGGCCCTCGATGTCGGAGCGGCGGCCGAAGACCGAGACCAGGCCGGCCGCGTTGCCGTTGCCGATGTAGTACTTGGAGCCGGTCGCGTGGAACCCGCCCTCGGCATCCGGGGTGAGCACCATGTCGGTGCTGTAGATGTCGGCGCCGTGCGCCTTCTCGGACAGGCCGAACGCGAACACCTCGCCCTGCTGGAGGAGTTCCGCGGCGCGGGCCCGGACCGCGGCGTTGTCGCTCTGCCAGACCGGCCCGAGGCCGAGAATGGTGACCTGCCAGGCGTACCAGTAGTCGAGGCCGTAGAAGCCGAATATCTCGTTGAGGGCGGCGATCCGCGAGGTGTCCCAGCGCTTGTCGCCGTTGTCGCCCGCCTCGGCGGACGGGGTCAGGAAGGTCGCGAACAGCCCCTCCTTCCCGGAGAACGCGAGGAAGTCCTCGAGCCAGGCCCGGGACCGGTAGTCCTCGATGAGCTGCCGCTTGCCCCGGGCCTCGAACCAGTCGACGGTGGCGCGGAGCAGCCGGCGCGTCTCGGGGTCGAAGTGGGCGGGGTCGTAGGTGCGCGGGTTGAACAGCAGCTGGTCCGCCATGTGCGGGACACCTTCCTGGAAGAGGGTTCGGACGGGGAGAGGTCGGGTCAGTGCGGGTCGCCGAGGCGGCGCAGGGTGGCGAGGACGTCGTCGAGCCAGGCGAGGGTCATCCGCTCGTACTCGATGCCGCCGCGCAGCACCACGTGCTGGAGCTCCTGGCCGGTGTCGAGCGCGCCGGGATCCGGGAAGTCCCGCCGCTCCCCCGCGAGGTAGCGGTCGAGCCGGTCGGCGTGCGCCTTCCGGTGGCGCTCCACCTCGGCGATCAGCGCGGCCGGGTCGTCGAAGGCCGCGCCGCGGATCTTCACCGCCAGGTCGTGGCGGACGCTCTCGGGCTCGACGGGTTCGTGCAGCCAGTCCGAGAGCGCGGCCCGGCCCGGGGCGGCGACGGAGTAGGTCTTCTTGTCCGGGCGCCCCTCCTGGGCCACCTCGTGGACGTCGATCCAGCCGTCGCCCTCCATGCGCTTGAGGACGCGGTAGATCTGCTGGTGGGTCGCGGTCCAGAAGTGCCCGATGGACCGGTCGAACCGCCGGGCCAGCTCGTAGCCGGACCCCGGCTGCTCCAGCAGGGAGACGAGGATCGCGTGCTCAAGGGCCATGGCCCACACCCTGCTATGCAACTTGTTGCATAGACAAGAGGGCCTGGTCCGGATGAGACACGGCTCACTCCGATGGTGGGGAGGGGGCTCGCGGCCTCAGCCGGAACAGCGGAGCCCCGACCTGATCAGGATCAGGTCGGGGCTCCGCTGTTCCGGCTGAGGTGGAGGCGTGGGGGCGCCCGGGAGGGGGCCGCTTCCGGGCCGCGGCGCTCCGGGCCGCCGTCGGGCACGGACGGAACGGAGCCTGCTCAGCGCCGCCACCGCGCCCCGGAGGACACGTCTTGACGGCTCAGAGGCGCGGA
Source organism: Streptomyces sp. bgisy100 (assembly GCF_057709105.1). Classification (NCBI taxonomy): domain Bacteria; kingdom Bacillati; phylum Actinomycetota; class Actinomycetes; order Kitasatosporales; family Streptomycetaceae; genus Streptomyces; species Streptomyces sp. bgisy100. The sequence goes on along the minus strand of NZ_JBYITE010000031.1, from coordinate 3,237 downwards.
TCGACCGGTTCCGACTCCAGGGCCAGCACCGCGAACACCGCCTCGTGGACCCGCCACAGCGGCTCGTCGGCCGCCAGCCGGTCCAGGGCCTCCAGCCCGAGGGCGTACTCGCGCAGGGCCAGCGACCGCTTGTGGCCGAGGTGCCGGACCCGCAGCCGCTCCAGGTTCTCCGGCCGGGTGTACTCGGGGCCGTAGATGATCCGCAGGTACTCCCGGCCCCGGCACTTGACGCCGGGCTGGACGAGCCGCCCGTTCTCCCCGCGGACCAGGGCCCGGGCCGGCTTCACGACCATCCCTTCCCCGCCCGCGGCCGTCAGGTCCAGCCACCACTGGACACCGGCGGCCACCGAGGCCGCGTCCCCGGTGTCGACGACGAGCCGGCGGGTGGGCGCCAACAGGCCGGCTGCCGGTTCCGGGTGGGAGTGGCCGCGGTCCATGGTGCCGCTGCCGTCGGGGACGCCGGGAGCGCTGCCGTCCGTGCCGCCCTCCGCCTCGATGAGACGGTCGATCAGCGCGAGCTGGTCGAGGTGCGGGAGCGCGGCGAGGCTGCGGCCCCGGACCGCCAGGATCTGGAAGGGCGCCAGCCGGATGCCGTCGAGGCCGTCCGCCCTCCGCGGGACCGTGGTGGTGCCGTCCGGCGCCCGCTCCGCCCCGTCCTTCCGGCCGCGCGCCGCGGCCCCGACCGGCCAGCAGTAGCGGCGGTAGGCGTCGGTGAACGCGGCGGCGTCCGCGGCCCGTTCCCGCTGGTGGTCCAGCAGCCCGGAGACGTCCAGGCCGCGTGCGGCGGCCGACTCCAGGGCCGCGAGGGCTCCGGGGAAGACCGCGCGGGAGGCCGCGCCGACCGCCGCGTACTGGTTGCGCAGCAGCCCGACGGCCTTCAGCGACCAGGGCATCAGCTCGGCGTCGAACAGCATCCAGTCGGTGTCCAGTTCCGCCCAGATGCCCGCCCTGTCGACGCAGGTCCGCAGCCGGGCCAGGATCCGCTCGGTCGTCGCGGCGTCCTCGAAGAACGGCCTTCCGGTGCGGGTGTACAGCGCGCCCGACGCCCCGTCCGGGGCCTCGAACCGCTCCCGCGCGACCTTCTCGTCCCGGCACACCAGGACCATCGCCCGGGAGCCCATGTGCTTCTCCTCGCACACCACCTCCCGCACGCCGTCGGCGCGGTAGGCGGCGAACGCCTCCGCCGGGTGCTCCAGATACCCCTCCTCCTGCGAGGTGGCACAGGGCGCCATGGTCGGCGGGAGGTACATCAGGAGCCGGGGGTCGGTGGCGAACCGGCTCATGACCTCCAGCGCCGCCGCGGCGTTCTCCTCCTTGACCGACACCCGGCCCGCGTGCCGGGTCTCCACGACGCGGCGCCCGGAGACGTCCGCGAGGTCCAGCGGACGCCCGTCGGCGCCGCCCGGGGCCCGCGTGGCGAGGGGCTTGGCCGGCGCGTACCAGACCCGCTCGGCCGGGACGTCCACCAGCTCCCGCTCGGGCCAGCGCAGGGCGGTCATCCGGCCGCCGAAGACACAACCGGTGTCGAGGCAGATGGTGTTGTTGAGCCAGGAGGCACGCGGGGTGGGGGTGTGGCCGTACACGACGGCGGCCCGGCCCCGGTAGTCCTCGGCCCACGGGTAGCGGACGGGCAGGCCGAACTCGTCCGTCTCGCCGGTGGTGTCCCCGTAGAGCGCGTGCGAGCGGACCCGGCCGGAGGTGCGGCCGTGGTACTTCTCGGGCAGCCCGGCGTGGCAGACGACGAGCCTGCCCCCGTCCAGGACGTAGTGGCTGACCAGCGACTCGATGAACTCCGCCACCCGGGTGCGGAAGGCGGGATCGGCGGCCTCCTCCTTCGCCAGCTGCTCGACGGTCTCGGCCAGACCGTGGGTGTGCTGCACCGTGCGGCCCTTGAGGTGGCGGCCGAGCTTGTTCTCGTGATTGCCGGGGACGCAGAGCGCGGTGCCGGCGGCGACCATGCCCATGACCAGGCGCAGCACGCCCGGACTGTCCGGCCCGCGGTCGACGAGGTCACCCACGAAGACCGCGGTACGGCCCGCCGGGTGGGCGGCGCCGACCGGGCGCCCGTCGGCGTCGCGTTCGAGGACGTAGCCCAGCGAGCCGAGCAGGGTCTCCAGCTCGGACCGGCAGCCGTGGATGTCGCCGATGATGTCGAACGGGCCGGTGAGGTGCCGCAGATCGTTGTAGCGGCGCTCCAGCCGGACCGAGGCGGCGTCCACCTCGTCCGTGCCGCGCAGCACATGCACCGTGCGGAATCCCTCGCGCGCCAGGGACTTCAGTGAACGGCGCAGCTCGCGGCGCTGCCGCGGGATGACATGGGCGGGGACGTCCGCACGGTCGGGACGGGCGGCGTTCCGCTCGGCGCAGACCCGCTCCGGTACGTCGAGGACGATCGCCACCGGCAGAACGTCGTGCTCGCGGGCGAGTTTCACCAGGTGGCGCCGGGACTCGGCCTGGACGTTGGTGGCATCCACCACCGTCAGCCGGCCGGCGGCCAGCCGCTTGCCGGCGATGTAGCCGAGGACGTCGAAAGCGTCCGGGGTCGCACTCTGGTCGTGCTCGTCGTCGGAGACCAGCCCGCGGCAGACGTCGGAGGAGACGACCTGGGTGGGCAGGAAGTGGCGGCGGGCGAAGGTGGACTTGCCCGATCCGGTGGTTCCCACCAGGACCACGAGCGACAGGTCGGGGACCGTGAGGGACCGGCCCTCCGTGGGGGGCCGGCTCTCCGCGACGGGCCGGCCGTCCGTGGGGGGCCGGCGGGACGCCTCCGTCAGGGGGCTGTCCTGGCCGGGAGCCGGGGCACCGTACTCGTTCGTCATGCTGCCGCCCCTTTCCCGGACGTCCCGCTCACGCTCTGCTCCCCTGTCCCACCCGCGTGGAAGACCGCCATCTGGGTCGGCGGGCCGACCTCCGGGTCCTCCGGTCCCACCGGCCGGAACTCGACGCCGTAGCCGTGCCGTCCGGCCACGTCCCCGGCCCAGGACCGGAACTGCGCCCGGGTCCACTCGAAGCGGTGGTCGGGGTGGCGCACCCGCCCGGCGGGAAGGGTGTCCCAGCGGACGTTGTACTCGACGTTCGGCGTGGTCACCACGACCGTCGTGGGCCGGGCGGACCCGAACACGGCGTACTCCAGCGCCGGCAGCCGCGGCAGGTCCACATGCTCGATGACCTCGCTGAGCACGGCAGCGTCGTACCCCTTGAGACGGCTGTCGGAGTAGGCCAGGGAGCCCTGGAGCA
>NZ_JBYITE010000030.1:0-90016 GCF_057709105.1 Streptomyces sp. bgisy100 | reverse complement strand
TACGCTCCCCCCCCCTCCCCTCCCTCTCCATCCCCCCCCCCCCCCCCCCCCCCCCACCGCGGCAGGCAGGCTCATGAGCATCGGCGCGGTGCTGAACCGGCTGCGCGAGGAGTTCCCCGAGATCACCATCTCCAAGATCCGTTTCTTGGAGTCGGAGGGGCTCGTCGAGCCGCGCCGCACGCCCTCCGGGTACCGCAAATTCACCCCGGAGGACGTGGAGCGGCTCGGGTACGTCCTGCGCATGCAGCGGGATCTCTACCTGCCGCTGAAGGTCATCCGGGAGCAGCTCGACGCGCTGGCCAGGGGCGAGCGCGTCGAGCTCCCGGCCCCCTCCCGGCCCCGTGAGCTGCTCGACGGGGCGCTGGAGGACTCCGAGGCGGAGACGGTCGCCACCGCGGCCCGGATCGGCCGTGCGGAGCTCCTGGCGGCCGCCGAGGTGGACGAGGGGCGGCTCGCCGAGTGGGAGTCCTACGGCCTGATCGGGCCCGCCGAGGACGGCGCGTACGACATCGAGGCGGTCCAGGTCGCCAAGCTCGTCGCCGACCTGGGCCGCTTCGGGCTGGAACCGCGGCATCTGCGGGTCATGAAGGCCGCCGCCGACCGGGAGGCGGACCTGGTCGAACAGGTGGTGGCACCGCTGCGGCGGCACCGCAATCCGCAGACGAGGAACCACGCCGAGCAGACCGCGCGGGAGCTGGCGACCCTGTCGGTGCGGCTCCACGCGGCGCTCGTCCAGGCCGCGCTGCGGACCCGTCTGCACTGATGAAGCCCTGCCCGACTACCCAAACCGGCCGGGCAGGTCCTAGGGTTACTGTGTGAACGAGCTCGACGTCGTGGGTGTCCGGGTGGAAATGCCCTCCAACCAACCGATCGTGCTCCTGCGTGAAGTGGGAGGCGATCGGTACCTCCCCATCTGGATCGGCCCCGGGGAGGCCACCGCCATTGCCTTTGCCCAGCAGGGCATGGCCCCGGCCAGGCCGCTGACGCACGACCTGTTCAAGGACGTGCTCGAGGCGGTCGGCCAGCAGCTGACCGAGGTCCGGATCACGGACCTGCGGGAAGGTGTCTTCTACGCCGAACTGGTCTTCGCCAGCGGTGTCGAGGTGAGTGCCAGGCCCTCCGACGCCATAGCGCTGGCGCTGCGCACCGGAACGCCGATCTACGGCAGCGACGGTGTGCTGGACGACGCGGGGATCGCGATCCCGGACGAGCAGGAGGACGAGGTGGAGAAGTTCCGCGAATTCCTCGATCAGATCTCGCCCGAGGACTTCGGATCCAGCAGCCAGTAGCAGCCGCACGCCGGCGCTTCCGGGCCATCCGGTCAGCCTTTCCCCGAAGAGGGCACGGAAAACCACTCTCAGGGTGATTATCACTCGGCGTGCCGAGTGTGGCGATCGTTGACGCACCCGGGGTCACTGCCTACCGTCGAGAAGGCAGGTCAAGGACGGAGGTCGGCGTGAGAAGCACCGGCGACGGTACAGCGGCGGGCGGCCCTTTTCCGCTCCACGGAAGTGCGGTCGACCCCGCCACCGGGCACACCGCCGCGGCAGCCGCCGTGTCGAGTGAGCCGTCCGACGAGGTCGGTTATCGCGGCCCGACCGCCTGCGCGGCGGCCGGTATCACCTACCGCCAGCTGGACTACTGGGCGCGCACCGGGCTGGTCGAGCCGAGCGTGCGGCCCGCGTACGGCTCCGGCACCCAGCGGCTGTACAGCTTCCGGGACGTCGTCGTCCTGAAGATTGTGAAGCGCTTCCTGGACACCGGCGTCTCGCTGCAGAACATCCGCGCCGCCGTCCAGCACCTGCGGGCCCGCGAGCGGTCCGATCTCGCGCAGATGACGCTGATGAGCGATGGCGCGACGGTCTACGAATGCTCGTCCCCGGACGAGGTCGTGGACCTGCTCCAGGGCGGCCAGGGCATCTTCGGCATCGCCGTGGGGGTGGTGTGGCGGGACGTGGAGAGCGCCCTGTCCCAGCTCCACGGAGAGCGGATCGACACCGGCGAGACCCTGATCGGGCACAACCCCGCAGACGAGCTGGCCCGCCGCCGGAACCGCGCCGGCTGATCCCGCGGACGCGCCGCGCCGCCCGCCCGTGGGCCGTTGTCAGTGCCGTACGGCAGCATCAGGGGTGTGAGAGGCGCACCGACCATCCTCCATCTCGACATGGATGCCTTCTACGCCGCGGTGGAACAGGCGGCGAAGCCGAGCCTGCGCGGGAAGCCGGTGGTCGTCGGCGGGCTCGGGCCGCGGGGTGTGGTCGCCACCGCGTCGTACGAGGCGCGGGTCTTCGGGGTGCACTCGGCCATGGCGACGGCCCAGGCCCGGCGGCTCTGCCCGAACGCGGCCTATCTGACACCGCGCTTCTCGCTGTACCGCCAGGTCAGCGATGCCGTCATGGAGCTGCTGCACGGCCTCTCGCCCCTGGTGGAGCCCTTGAGCCTGGACGAGGCCTTCGTGGACCTGGAGGCGGAGGGGGCGGCGGACTCCGAGGCCTCGGCGCGGGCCGTGGGCGAGCGGCTGCGGGCCGACATCAGGGCCGCCACCGGGCTCAGTGGCTCGGTGGGTCTGGCGGGATCCAAGATGCTGGCCAAGATCGCCTCCGAGCAGGCCAAGCCGGACGGGCTGACGCTGATACCCCCCGGCACCGAACGCGAGCTGCTGGCACCGCTGACGGTGCGCACCCTGCCCGGCGTCGGCCCGGCCACCGCCGAGCACCTGCGCCGGGCCGGCATCCACACGGTCGGGGAGATCGTGGAAGCCGGTGAGGAGGAGATGGTGCGGCTGCTGGGGCGGGCGCACGGCAGCTCGCTCCACACGATGGCGAGCGGGCGGGACGACCGCCCCGTGATCGCGGAGCGGGACGCCAAGTCGGTGTCCGTCGAGGACACCTTCGACGTCGATCTCCACGACCGGGCGCAGGTCAGGGCCGAGGTGGTGCGCCTGGCGGAGCGCTGTGTGCAGCGCCTGCGCGCGGCCGGGCGGTCCGGCCGCACGGTCGTGCTCAAGGTGCGGCGGTACGACTTCTCCACGCTGACCCGGTCCGAGACCCAGCGCGGCCCCACCGACGACCCCACGGTCATCCGGGAGGCCGCCGCGCGGCTCCTGGAGCTCGTGGACACCACCGGGGGCGTGCGGCTGCTGGGCGTCGGGGTCACGGGGCTGGCCGACTTCACGCAGGAGGACCTGTTCGCCCAGGCCGCCACGGCAGAGGCCGCCGCGGCGCTGGAGGCGGCCGCGGCCGCCGCGGACGGGGAGCGGGCCGAGGAGCCGCCGACGGGGCCCGCTCCGGTGGCGCCCGAAGCGGGGGAGATCGCGGTGGAGCCGGCGCGCCGCTGGGTGCCGGGGCACGATGTGCGCCATGCGGAGCTGGGGCCAGGCTGGGTGCAGGGCAGCGGAGTGGGCCGGGTCACCGTGCGGTTCGAGCAGCCCTGGTCGGCGCCGGGCCGGGTGCGGACCTTCCCCGTCGACGACCCGGACCTGGAGCCGTCCGAGCCCCTGCCGCTGACACCCGGCGGCCCGGGGGAGGCCGCTGCCCCGGAGGGCCGGCCGGAGGCGACCGGTGCGGGCGGTCAGTCGTCGTTGCCCGCCAGCCGCCCGAAGTCCTGGTCGTCGGGGTCAGGCCCGTCCTCCGGGGACGTGGCGTCGAGCCCGTAGTGGTGGTAGAGCTGCAGCTCCTGCTCCGGCGAGAGATGGCGGCCCACGCCGAAGTCGGGTGCGCGCTTGATCAGCGCGCGGTGGTAGGGGACGCGCAGGGTGTCGTCGACGATCTCGCTGGGCTCCAGCGGGACGAAGGCGTCGCGCCCGAACAGGCCGGTGCGCACCGCGGCCCATTCCGGGAGGCCGGTCGCGTCGTCCAGATACACCTCGTCCACGGTGCCGATTTTCGCTCCGTCGAGGTCGAATGCCTTGCGGCCGATCAGGCTCCGCGGATCGATATCGGTCTGCACGGTCCCTCCCGCTGTTCGCAGATCCTCTACGAGAACTACGAAAGGGCACATTCCGCCCCTCGGCCACTCGAGCGACCGGCCCGGAGAGCCACTGGTACGCTGGCAAATGGCTGCAGACCCCGTGCGGGAGAGTCCTCCAGCAGCAATAGGAGGCGCCGAAGGAGCAAATCCTCCCCGGAATCTCTCAGGCACACGTACCGCACGGACGAGGTCACTCTGGAAAGCAGGGCGGGCATCGGCCGTGTATTGCGCCGGAACCCCTCCTCACCGACGGTGAAAACCGGACCGCCCCGGCGGACCGGTGAAGCTCTCAGGTCGAGATGACAGAGGGGGAGGCCGTCCGGGCACCCGTGCCGTGGTGCCCCTCGCAGGTCGCGTCGACCAGGAGGCCTCCGCAGATGACCGCCGATCGCATCCCACTCTCCCAGCTGGAACGTGGCACTCCCTTCGAGCAGCGCCACATCGGACCCGACAGCGGGGCGCAGGCGAAGATGCTCGCCCAGGTGGGCTACGGCTCCCTGGACGAGCTCACCGCCGCCGCCGTCCCCGACGTGATCAAGAACGCCGGGGAGCTGGCCCTGCCGGACGCCCGCACCGAGGCGGAGGTCCTCGCCGAGCTGCGCGGCCTCGCCGAGCGCAACGAGGTGCTGGCGCCGATGATCGGTCTCGGCTACCACGGCACCTTCACCCCGCCGGTGATCCTCCGCAACGTGATGGAGAACCCCGCCTGGTACACGGCGTACACGCCCTACCAGCCGGAGATCTCGCAGGGCCGCCTCGAGGCGCTGCTGAACTTCCAGACCGTCGTCGCGGACCTGACCGGGCTCCCCACCTCGGGCGCCTCGCTGCTCGACGAGGGCACGGCCGCCGCCGAGGCCATGGCGCTGTCCCGCCGGGTCGGCAAGGTGAAGAACGGCGTCTTCCTGATCGACGCCGACTGTCTGCCGCAGACCATCGCCGTCATCGAGACCCGCGCCGAGCCGACCGGTGTCGAGGTCGTCGTCGCCGACCTCTCCGAGGGCATCCCGGCGGACGTCGCCGAGCGCGGTGTCTTCGGTGTGCTGCTGCAGTACCCGGGTGCCTCCGGGCAGGTGCGCGACCTGCGCCCGGTCATCGAGCGGGCCCATGAGCTGGGCGCGATCGTCACGGTCGCCGCCGACCTCCTCGCCCTCACCCTGCTCACCTCGCCCGGCGAGCTGGGCGCGGACATCGCGGTGGGCAACAGCCAGCGGTTCGGCGTCCCCATGGGCTTCGGCGGCCCGCACGCCGGCTTCATGGCGGTGCGCGACACGTTCGCCCGCAGCCTCCCCGGCCGACTGGTCGGTGTCTCCGTGGACGCCGACGGCACCAAGGCGTACCGGCTGGCGCTGCAGACCCGTGAGCAGCACATCCGCCGGGAGAAGGCGACGAGCAACATCTGCACCGCGCAGGTCCTGCTCGCCGTCATGGCGGGGCTGTACGCCGTCTATCACGGTCCGGACGGGCTCGCGGGCATCGCCCGCCGCACCCACCGCTACGCCACGCTGCTCGCGGCGGGCCTGCGGGCCGGGGGCGTGGAGATCGTGCACGGCGCGTACTTCGACACCGTGACCGCCCGGGTGCCGGGCCGCGCCGCCGAGGTCGTGGCCGCCGCCCGCAAGGCCGGGGTCAACCTGCGGCAGGTCGACGCCGACCTCGTCGGCATCGCCTGCGACGAGACCACCCTCCGTGACCAGGTGGCGGCCGTCTGGGGCGCCTTCGGCGTCGAGGCGGACGTCGAGGCCCTGGACGCCACGGCGGAGGACACGCTCCCCGAGGCCCTGCTCCGCCGGGGCGAGTACCTCACCCACCCGGTGTTCCACCAGCACCGCTCCGAGACCGCGATGCTGCGCTACCTGCGCCGCCTCTCCGACCGGGACTACGCGCTGGACCGCGGGATGATCCCGCTCGGCTCCTGCACCATGAAGCTCAACGCGACCACGGAGATGGAGCCGGTCACCTGGCCGCAGTTCGGGGCGCTGCACCCGTTCGCGCCCCTCGAGCAGGCCGGGGGCTATCTGACCCTCATCCGTGAGCTCGAGGAGCGGCTCGCCGAGGTCACCGGCTACGACAAGGTCTCCCTTCAGCCCAACGCGGGCTCCCAGGGCGAGCTGGCCGGTCTGCTGGCCGTCCGGGCGTACCACCGGGCCAACGGCGACGATCAGCGCACCGTCTGCCTGATCCCCTCCTCGGCGCACGGCACCAATGCCGCCAGCGCCGTGATGGCCGGGATGAAGGTCGTGGTCGTCAAGACCCGCGAGGACGGCGACGTCGACGTCGAGGACCTGCACGCCAAGATCGAGAAGCACGGCGACGAGCTCGCGGTGCTGATGGTGACCTACCCGTCGACGCACGGCGTGTTCGAGGAGCACATCACCGACATCTGCGCGGCCGTGCACGACGCGGGCGGCCAGGTCTACGTGGACGGCGCCAACCTCAACGCGCTGGTGGGCCTCGCCAAGCCGGGCCGGTTCGGCTCTGACGTCTCGCACCTGAACCTGCACAAGACGTTCTGCATCCCGCACGGCGGCGGCGGTCCGGGCGTCGGCCCGGTCGGCGTGCGCGCGCATCTGGCGCCGTACCTGCCGAACCACCCGCTCCAGCCGGCCGCCGGGCCGGAGACCGGGGTCGGCCCGATCTCCGCCGCGCCGTGGGGCTCCGCCGGAATCCTGCCGATCTCCTGGGCGTACGTCCGGCTGATGGGCGCCGAGGGGCTGCGGCGGGCCACCCAGGTGGCCGTACTCGGTGCCAACTACATCGCCAAGCGGCTGGAGCCGCACTACCCGGTGCTCTACACCGGTCCGCACGGCCTGGTCGCCCACGAGTGCATCGTGGACCTGCGCCCGCTGACCAAGGCGACCGGGGTCACCGTCGACGATGTCGCCAAGCGGCTCATCGACTACGGCTTCCACGCCCCGACCATGTCGTTCCCGGTGGCCGGCACGCTGATGATCGAGCCCACGGAGAGCGAGGACCTCGTCGAGCTGGACCGCTTCTGCGAGGCGATGATCGCGATTCGAGCGGAGATCGAGCGGGTGGGCTCCGGCGAGTGGCCGGCGGACGACAACCCGCTGCGCAACGCGCCGCACCCGGCGTCCACGCTGGGCGGCGAGTGGGAGCGCCCGTACAGCCGGGAGACGGCGGTCTTCCCGGAGGGTGTCTCCGCGGCGGACAAGTACTGGCCGCCGGTGCGGCGGATCGACGGCGCCTTCGGCGACCGGAACCTGGTCTGCTCGTGCCCGCCGCTGGACGAGTACGACCAGTGAGGCGCTGACCCCCCCCGGGGACGGCGGCCCTGAGCAGGGGCCGTGCCTCGACGGGACTGTGCTTCGGGGCCGGTTCGGCGGTGAGCGCCGGGCCGGCCCCTTGGTGTCGCTGGAGCGGTGCCGCCGGAGCGGTGCCGCCGGAGTGGTGCGGGTGGAGCGGTGCCGGTGGTGTGCCGGGACCGGTGGGGGTCAGGCGGCCGTCGCGACTCGCCCCGTGCCGAGAGGCCGGCGGGGGCCGATGATCCGGCCGTCCGGCAGCAGCTCGCCCGTGTCCTCGAAGAGCAGGACGCCATTGCACAGCAGGCTCCAGCCCTGCTCCGGGTGGTACGCCACGGGATGGGCGGCCTCCCGGTCGGCGGAGTCGGCGGTCGGGCAGGGAGGCTGGTGCTGGCACATGGTCGGGATCTTTCGCTGAGATGGGGCGGGTGTCCTGCGGCTCGGAGCAGAGTTCATGGTGCCGTCCCCCGTATCGGATCGGTCGGTCCCAGTGTTGCCCCACGCGTGGAATTCCGCAGGGATTTCCCGGGAGCTGTCGTCACTGCTTGATGACGCGTCACTCGTGCGGACGGTTCACCGCAACGGGACCGTCACTTCGGGTGGTTGAGGAATGGCCGGAGTGGGCCATGGCCCGGCCCCGGGCAGGGGAGCGCCCCGCGGCCCCCGGGCCGCGGGGCGCACACATGCCGTGCGTCCCGGAGAGGTCAGGCCGGCGTACCCATGCCCATCAACGGGGTCGGAGCGACCCGGAGGGTGAGCACCGGCAGCAGATCGGCGACCCGGTGTGCGCGATGTGCCGCGATGCCCGGAGGGGCCGGCGCGAGCGGCACCAGAAGATCACTCGGCGCGGGACGGCCCTTGGCGGCGTCCGCGCCGGCGTCCCCGTGCAGCCACAGCGTGAGCATGTAGAGCTCCGGCACGGAGAGCAGGCGCGGCTGGTACGGCGCGGTCAGCGCCTCCGCCTGCCGCAGTGCCAGTTCCGTGGAGGCCACGTACGGGCCCTCGAAGAAGTGGGAGAACGCCCAGCCGTCCGGGGTGAGCATGGTCTCGGCCGCCGCCACGGCGCGGTCGCCGCTGCGGATCAGGAAGCGCCACCCGGCGAGCCGGGTGCGCGGAGTGCCGCCCCGTGAGGTGACGCGGTCCAGGACGTGGACGGGCAGCGGAAGATCGGGGGTCAGCGGGCCGGTGACGGTCCGCAGGGCCGGGGTGCGCGGGTCGCGGACCGCGGTGGGGGAACCGAGGGCCGTGAGCGCGCTGCGCAGGGCGGGCTGGGGTGCCGGGGGGACATGCAGCGGCATGGTGGGTCGCCTCTCACTTCGGAGACACGTGGAGCGGGGCTGTGCGGACGGCGGTGTCAGCAGCGGGGTCAGAGGGGGCCGGGAATCCGTTTGTCCGGCGGCGCACACTCTCTGCCTCGTTCGCGAAGTTTATACGACAGGTGTTCACGCAGTGTTTCGCCTAGCCGACCCGGGCATTGCGGGCAAGTCCGTATTCGGTCTTTACTGCGAGTGGGTTGTTCCCATTCTGTCCGCATGGCCCGGCCCGCGGCCTTGCGTTATGTCCCGGGAACGGTAGGCCGATTTCCGTCGGCGTTTCCCACGTGCGCAATGCATCCGGACCGGGACACCACGTTATGCCCATGGAATGTGCCGCATGGTGTGTACGGAGGAGCTTACTGGGCATGCGGTGTCCGCCGGGCGTTATCGATCACATTGCCTGGGCATCATCGACCGTGACACCGGCGGCCGGCGCCGTCGGCGACCCACTCGAGGAGGGACCCTTCGATGGGGGAGAAGGTCGAGGCAGGCGGGTTCGACCTGTCCGATCGGCAGCACTACCGCCGCAAGCTGCAGCGGTGCCTCCAAGCGCTGGACAGGCTGCTGGAGGAGAGGCGGTTCGACCGCCCGAAGAATTTGATGGGCCTGGAGATCGAGCTGAATCTCGCCGGGGCCGACGGGATGCCGCGCATGATGAATGCGGAAGTCCTGGAACGGATCTCCAGCGGGGATTTCCAGACCGAGCTGGGTCAGTTCAACCTGGAAGTGAACATCGTGCCGCACCGGCTGTCCGGGCGGGTTCTGGACCAGCTCGCGGAAGAGCTGCGGACCGGGCTCGGGTATGCCGACCGCAAGGCCCGGGAAGTCTCCGCGGAGATCGTGATGATCGGCATCCTGCCCACCCTGGGGCCGGACGATCTGGTGTCCGGGAACCTCTCCGAGGTCGACCGTTACATGTTGCTCAACGATCAGATTCTCGCCGCCCGCGGCGAGGAGATCGACCTCGACATCGAAGGGGTGGAGCGGCTGCGGTACAGCAGCCGGTCCATCGCCCCCGAGGCGGCCTGCACCTCGGTGCAGCTTCATCTCCAGGTGACCCCCAACCGGTTCGCCGCCGTCTGGAACGCCGCGCAGGCGGTGGCCGCGGTGCAGATCGCCATGGGCGCCAACTCCCCGTTCCTCTTCGGCCATGAGCTCTGGCGGGAGTCCCGGCCGCCGCTCTTCCAGCAGGCCACGGACACCCGCCCGCCGGAGCTCCGGGCGCAGGGGGTCCGCCCCCGCACCTGGTTCGGCGAGCGCTGGATCGACTCCGTGCAGGATCTCTTCGAGGAGAACGTGCGCTACTTCCCCTCGCTCCTGCCGATCTGCGGCGAGGACGACCCGCTGCGGGTGCTCGACGAGGGCGGCATTCCCAAGCTGCAGGAGCTCGTGCTGCACAACGGGACCGTCTACCGCTGGAACCGGCCCGTCTACGAGGTCGCCGACGGGGCCCCGCACCTCCGGGTGGAGAACCGGGTGCTGCCGGCCGGCCCGACCGTCACCGATGTCATCGCCAACACCGCCTTCTACTACGGCCTCGTCCGCGCCCTCGCCGAGGAGCCGCGCCCCGTCTGGTCCCGGCTGTCGTTCGAGGAGGCCTCGGCCAACTTCGACGCGGCTTGCCGCCACGGCATCGAGGCCCGGCTGCGCTGGCCCCGGCCCGGCCGGTCGGGCACGGTCGCCGAGCAGCCGGCCGTACGGCTCGTCCGGGAGGAACTGCTGCCGATGGCCGCGGCCGGGCTGGACTCCTGGGGCGTCGAACCGGCGGACCGGGACTTCTACCTGGGCGTCATCGAGGAGCGCTGCCGACGGGGGGTGAACGGCGCCTCGTGGCAGGCGGAGACCTTCCACCGTGCTCTGGAGGGTGGCCTCGACCGGGAGGCGGCGCTGGCCGCGACCACGCGCCGGTACGGCGCGTTGATGCGCGGCGGCGACCCGGTCCACACCTGGCCCCTGGGCTTCCCGGGCTGAATCGTTCCGCCACGGTCCGCCGGCCGTGCCCGGAACCCCATTCGTACCGCCGCACCGCCCCCACCGTCGCGACCCGTCTCTCCCCGGAGAGGCGGGTCGCGGCGTTCGGCGGTGCCCTCGTGGTGGCGGTGCGGGCGCGGCGGCGTGCCCGGAACCGCCCCCGTGCCCGGCGCGGGGGAGCCGTCGGGCAAGCTAAGACGTCCCAGGGTGGTGGAGGCGGGTCCGTGGCCCGTTGCCGGGCGGACCGCCCGCGCCGCGGGAACGGTCCGGGGACGGGCCTGGGACGGGACGTCGAACGGGAGGCATGTGTGCAGTCGGAGCCGGGCCGGGTGGCCGAATCGCCGTCCGGGGAGCGCCTGTCGCCGCGGATGCTGCGCAGCGAGACGCTGCTGGTGCTCGCGCTGTCGGTGGGCGCCAGCGCCCTGTCGTCGCTCATCAGCTTCCTCGGCTCGGTCACCAAGGAGGGCGGGCTGAAGGACCAGGCCGCCAACCTCAATGCCTCCGCCGCCCCGGGACGTCCCTGGCTCGACCTCGCCTGGCAGCTGTTCGACATCGCGACCGCGCTGGTGCCCGTCGCCCTGGTGGCCCATCTGCTGCTGCGGGAGGGCGCCGGAGGGCTGCGGGCCATCGGACTCGACCGGCGCCGGCCCGGCTTCGACCTCGGGGCGGGCGCCGGGGTCGCGGCGGCGATCGGCGGCACCGGGCTGCTGTTCTACCTCGGGGTGCGCGCCGCCGGTTTCAACCTCACCGTCGTACCGGAATCGCTGCCCGACGTCTGGTGGAAGCTGCCGGTCCTGATCGCCTCCGCGGTGCAGAACGCGCTGCTGGAAGAGGTGGTCGTGGTCGGCTATCTGCTGCGCAGGCTGGGGCAGCTGGGATGGACCCCGATGGCCGCCCTGGTGGCGAGCTCCGCGCTGCGCGGCAGCTATCACCTGTACCAGGGCATCGGCGGACTGGTCGGCAACATGGTGATGGGCGCGGTCTTCGTGCTGCTGTACCGCCGGTGGGGACGGGTGGGGCCGCTGGTGGCCGCCCATGCGCTCATCGACATCGTGGCGTTCGTCGGATACGCGCTGCTGGCGGGCGAGGTGAGCTGGTTGCCCACCGGATGACCCCGGTCGGTGCCCTGCCGCCGCCCCGGCCGGATGCCCGGCCGGACCGGCGACGGAAGAGCCGCCGTGGCGCGGTCAGCCGGTGGCGAGGAGTTCGCCGTCGATCACCGTGACGGCGTTGCCGGTCAGCAGCGTACGGTCGGCGCGGAGTTCGGTGCGGACGATGCCGGTGCGGGCCGAGGCCTGCAGGCCGGTGATGTCGGTACGGCCGATCCGGGGCGCCCAGAACGGTGCGAGGGCGGTGTGGGCGCTGCCGGTCACCGGGTCCTCGTCGATCCCCGAGCCGGGGGCGAAGAAGCGGGAGACCACGTCGTGGCCGCGGGACGGGTCGTCCGCGCGGGCCGTGACGATGATCCCGCGGTGGTTCAGCCGGGCGACGGCCGCGAGGTCCGGGGCGAGGGAGCGGACGGCCCCCTCGTCGGCCAGTTCGACCAGGAGATCGCCGACCACCGGCCCGGTGTCGTGGGCGGACACGACGTCCGCGCCGAGCGCCGCGGTGACGGTGTCCGGCACCTCGACCGCGGTCAGTGGTGCGGTGGGGAAGTCCAGGGTGATCGAGCCGTCGTCGTCGGCGGTCGCGGTGAGGAGACCGCCCCGGGTGGTGAACCGGATGGTGCCCGTCGCGGCCCCGGTGGTCCGCAGGACGTGCGCGGTGGCCAGGGTGGCGTGACCGCACAGGTCGACCTCGGTGGTGGGGGTGCACCAGCGCAGTGCCCAGTCGGCGTCGCCGCCCTCCGGCAGCGGATGAGCGAAGGCCGTTTCCGAAAGGTTGACCTCGGCCGCGACGCGCATCAGCCAGGCGTCGTCGGGGAACGCGTCGCCGTCCAGGAGGAGGACGGCGGCCGGGTTGCCGGTGAAGGGGCGGTCGGTGAAGGCGTCGACGATCCGAATTCTCATGATCGTGAGCGTAGGGCGGGGCGGTCACCGGGCGACACGGCCAATCCCGTGTCCCTGGACCGGTGCGATCCCGCCGAGTGTCGCCGCCGGGCGGTGGTGATCCAGGCGAAGGCCAGGGCCGCTGCCAGGTGGCAGCCGGCGGCGGCGACCAGGGTGCCGGGGAGCGACCGCTCGGCGAGCGGCCCGGCGACACCCGCGCCGAGGGCGAATCCGGTGATCTTGAGGCTGGCCCCCGTGGTGAAGATCCGGCCGCGCAGCGGTTCCGGGGCTTCCCGGTGGCGGATGGCGAAGAGGGCGGTCAGCTGCGGACCTTCGGCGAGGCCCGCGACTGCCATCGCCGTGATGAGGAGAGCGGGCACACCGGTTGCCGCGAGGAGACAGCCGACGGCGAGGGGGAGCGCGCTCCAGCAGAGAACGGCGTCCGGCGACAGCATCGAGGGGCTGCGGGCCAACAGCGCGTTGGCCGTGAGCGCCGCCGCGGCGACGACGGAGAGCAGGGCCGTACCGAGGCCGGCGCTGCCCAGCGACCGGGTGCCCAGCAGCGGCGCGCAGGTGATCAGCATGCCGCTGCCGGCGCAGCAGATCACCGAGGTCACCGTGGCGCGGGCCAGGGACCGGGTCCGGACCAGGGCCCGGAAGCCGGCGCCCACGTCGCCCAGGAGCTGCCGCGGCGCCGGGCGGTACGGATTCCGGGGCGCCGTGGGCTCGCCTCCCGTCGGCAGCATCCAGGCACAGGGGAACGCAGCACAGATCAGTACCGCGGCCACCAGGACACCGGACGAGGCACCGGCCACGCCGGCCAGCGCTCCGGCGCCGGCCGGGCCGATCAGGCTCGCGGCGTCGTAGGTCATCGCGTCGAGCGCGGTCCCGCGCGGCAGTCGGGCCGCCGGGAGGACGCGGGGCAGCTGGGCGGTCCAGCCGCCCGAGAGGGCCGGCCCCAGCAGCCCGGCGAGCACCGCCATCAGCGCCAGTGCGAAGAGGGGGAGGCGGCCGAGGCCCGTCAGGATCGCGGCCAGGGCGCCTGCATGGAGGACGAGTGCCCAGGCCAGCAGGTGCCCCGGTCTCCCGGCCCGGTCGAGCAGGGCGCCGAGGACGGGGCCGCCGACCGCCGCCGAGGCGGTCAGCCCGGCGAGCAGGCCTGCCGCCGAGGAGGCCGACCCGGTTGCCGCGAGCCCGGCGAGCAACAGGGCCGGTCCGGACATGTCGTCGCCGAGGCGGGCCAGGGTGGCGCCGACGAGGAAGGAGCGGAACGGGTGACGCGTCTTCATGGCGGGCACCGTACGGAGGTAACGCAGAACATGACCATATGCGTTACAATCGCTCGATGCTCTCCCGCAACGACGACTGGTCCGCCCGGCATTCGGTACGGATGAACGCCCGGCGCACCGCGGCGCTGGTCAATGCCCTGACCACCGAGGAGCCGACGGCCGGTGGGACGGCAGAGGACGTGGCCGCCGAGGTGGCCGGGGTGCTCCGGGAGTACGGGGAGACCGGATCCCTGGAACTGTCGGCGGGCGATGTCGCGGAGCTGCGCACCGCGGCCGTCATGCTGCGGGACGTCTTCGTGGCGGACGGGATCGATGGCGCCGCCGCTGTGCTGAACCGGCTGCTGGCGCACAGTCGAGGCCCGTTGCGCCTCACCGCGCACGGCGGTGCGGGCCCCTGGCACCCGCACCTGGACAGCGATGACGACGCGCCCTGGGGCGAGTGGTTCCTCGCCTCGTCCTGCCTGGCTCTGACGGTGCTCGTCTGGGACCGGCAGCGTGCGCCCGGTGGTGTCTGTGCCTCGGCCGGCTGTCACCGCGTCTTCGTCACGGAGGGGAGCGGCCCGGCGCGCCGCTACTGTTCGCGGCGGTGTGCCACCCGCGAGCGGGTGGCTGCGCACCGGCGCGGACGACAGGGTTCACAGGCTTCACAGGCTTCAGGGGCTTCAGGGGAGAGGCCGTAGTCCGGGCGCTCGCTTCCCCTCCCGGGCGCGCCACCGGCGGAGCGCCTGGAAGGCCGAGGTCGGCGTCACGGAAGCGGTCGTGTCCCGGACGCCCGCACGGGGTGGGGGCGGGGGCCTCGGTGGGGACGGCTCCGGGCCGGGCGAGTACGCCGGGGGCTTCGGTCCGGTCGGTGCCCGGTCCCGTTCGACGGCCCTGCTGCCCCGGATCTCAGCCCTGCTCGTCCAGCGCGAAGGTCCCGTACTCGGGCTTTCCCGCTCGCTCGTAGGCGCAGTACTGCACGCCCACGCTGCTGGTGCGGGACTCCCTGAGCGTCCAGGCGGACGGGGCGGCGCCCTCGGCGAAGAGCCGTTTGCCGGTGCCGAGGATCACGGGGTTGACGAGCAGCCGGTACTCGTCGACGAGGTCGTGCTGCTGCAGGGTGCGGATGAGGTCGCTGCTGCCCTGCGTCATGATCACGCCGTCCAGCCGCTGCTTGAGCTGTGCGACGGACTCCGCGGCATCGCCTTGCAGCAGGTGGGAGTTGTGCCACTCCAGGCTGGTCCGGGTCCGTGAGGCCACGTACTTGGGCATGCTGTTGAGCTTCACGCCGATCGAGTTGTCCTCGTCGGTGACGCGGGGCCAGTAGGCGGCGAAGATGTCGTAGGTCTTCCGGCCGAGCAGGAGATGGTCGGCAGTGTCCTCGAAAACCCCCGTCATGAGGTCCATGAAGTCATCGTCGACATAGGGGACCTGCCAGCCGCCGTGCTCGAACCCGCCGTCGACGTCCTCCTCCGGGCCGCCGGGGGCCTGCATGACGCCGTCCAGGGTGAGGAACGCGGTGACGATCAGTCTGCTCATGGTGCTGCCTTTCGGGTGCGGATTCTGCCTGTCCCCGTATTGACTCCCGGGCCGGCGGGAAATCCTCGCCCGCCGCGCGGACCCCGCCGGCCCTGAACCCGTTTCCCTGTTCCCTGCCGGTGTCCCGCGCCGCACTGCCCTGACCGGCATCCGGGGCGGAAGCTCCGCTCCGGCCCCGGAATCGCCGGTGAGGGCTGCGGGAGTTCCGGCCGGCCAAGTCGGCGGTCCGGCGCGGCGGGCGGCCGTGGACGCCGACGGGGCGGCGTACTCCGACGCGGTGCCGGAGTACGCCGCCCTGCGGCGGGAGGAGTTGCGGGAGACGGCCCCCGGCCCTCGTGCCTGCTACTTCGGGTCGCGGTTGAAGGCCGTGGTCGACCAGAGGTATCCGAGTGCGGTCAGGCCGAGGCACCAGGCGACGGCGAGCCATCCGTTGGCGCCGATCTCGGTGCCGAGCAGCAGGCCGCGCAGGGTTTCGATGGCGGGGGTGAACGGCTGGTACTCGGCGATCGGCCGGAACCAGCCGGGCATCGCGTCGACGGGGACGAAGGCGCTGGAGACGAAGGGGAGGACGATCAGCGGCATGGCGTTGTTGCTCGCGGCTTCGGCGTTCGGGCTGGCCATGCCCATCCCGACCGCGATCCAGGTGAGCGCCAGGGCGACCAGGACGAGCAGTCCGAAGGCGGCCAGCCACTCCAGGGCTGTGGCGTCGTGGGAGCGGAAGCCGATGGCCACGGCGACGGCGCCGACGAGGGCCACGCTGGCCACCGACTGCAGCACGCTGCCCACGACGTGTCCGACGAGCACCGAGCCGCGGTGGATCGCCATGGTGCGGAAGCGGGCGATGATGCCCTCGGACATGTCGGTGGAGACCGACACCGCGGCGCCGACCACGGTGCCGCCGATGGTCATCAGCAGGATGCCCGGCACGAGATAGGCGATGTAGTCGGAGCGGTCGGCGCCCCCGCCGCCGATGCCTGCGCTCATCGCGTCGCCGAAGATGTAGACGAAGAGCAGCAGCAGGATGATCGGGGTGAGCAGCAGGTTCAGGGTCAGGGACGGGTAGCGGCGCGCGTGCAGCAGGTTGCGGCGCAGCATCGTGGACGAATCCCGCACGGCGAGGGAGAGGGCGCTCATCGGACAGCCTCCTCGGGCTGGTGGGACACGGTGGTGTCGCCGGTCAGGGCGAAGAACACGTCGTCGAGGTCGGGGGTGTGCACGGTCAGCTCGTCCGCCTCGATACCGGCCGAGTCCAGCCGGTCCAGGATCGAACGCAGCTCCCGCTGACTGCCGTCGCTGGGGATCCGCAGCGACAGTGCCTCGTCCTCCCCGGAGGCCTCGCGCAGCGCGGAGGCGGCGGACCGGTAGTCGGCCGGGTCGGTGAAGCGGAGCCGGATGTGGCCGCCGGGGACGAGCCGCTTGAGCTCGTCCGCGGTGCCCTGGGCGGCGATCCTTCCGTCGTTCAGGACCGCGATGCGGTCGGCGAGTTCGTCGGCCTCCTCCAGGTACTGGGTGGTGAGGAAGACGGTGACGCCACCGGAGACCAGCTCGCGGATGATCTGCCACATGTTGTGGCGGGAGCGCGGATCGAGACCGGTGGTCGGCTCGTCCAGGAAGATGATGCGCGGGTCACCGACCA
The DNA here is from genome assembly GCF_057709105.1 of Streptomyces sp. bgisy100. Classification (NCBI taxonomy): domain Bacteria; kingdom Bacillati; phylum Actinomycetota; class Actinomycetes; order Kitasatosporales; family Streptomycetaceae; genus Streptomyces; species Streptomyces sp. bgisy100. The sequence continues at coordinate 73,069 of NZ_JBYITE010000030.1, read as the reverse complement.
GGGTCATGGCGATGTCCAGACGCCGCTTCATTCCGCCGGAGTAGGTGGAGGCGGGCTTCTTCGCGGCCTCCGTCAGATCGAAGCGCTCCAGTAACTCCGCGGCCATACGCCGGCCCTCACGCTTGGACAGGTGGTGCAGATCCGCCATGAGGAGCATGTTCTCCTCCCCGGTGATCAGCCCGTCGACAGCGGAGAACTGGCCGGTCACACCGATCGCGGCGCGTACCCCGTCCGGCGACGTGGCGACATCGTGGCCCGCGACCCGGGCCTGCCCGCCGTCGGCGGCGATCAGCGTGGACAGGATCTGCACGGTGGTGGTCTTGCCGGCACCGTTCGGCCCGAGCAGCGCGAAGACCGAGCCGGCCGGGATGGTCAGATCGATGGCGTCGAGGACGGTCTTGTCGCCGTAGGACTTGCGCAGGCCGACGGTGGAGACGGCGGCCTGCGACGCGTGACCGTCGGACCGGCCGGACGTGGGCGGACCGGCTGTGGGCATTCCGGACGTGGGCATTCCGGACGTGGGTATTCCGGACGTGGGCATGACAGGTGAAGCCATGGAGTCCTCCGTTTCGAAGGCTGAAGTGGGTGGGGCGGAGCCGGTCGAGGAGCTGTGCGCTCAGGCCTTGGCGCGGAGGATGTCGATGTTGCCGTACCGGGTGCGGGCGCGGACCTTGACGGTGTCCTCGGCCTGCTCCGGGGCCTCGGACGTGGTGAGCGTGTTGCGCACCTGGCCGGAGCCCGAGGTGACGTCGAGCCAGGCGGCCGTGCCCTCGCGGACGCCGACCTCGATGGCGCCGTAGGAGGTCTCCAGCTGGACGGTGCCGCGGGCCACTTCGCCGACGCGCAGGGCGCCGTGGGCGGTGGTGGCGGTGACCGAGTCCTCGGCGCGCCGGATGTCGATGTCGCCGTTGGCGCCGCTCACCCGCAGCTCGCCCGTGGCGGCGCCGACGGTCGTGGTGCCGTGCGAGTTCTTCAGGACGGCGGGGCCGTCGACGAGGCCGACGCGCAGGCTGCCGGAGCTGGTGGTGATCTCGGCCGCGCCCTCGACCCGGTCCACGGTGATCGAGCCGTGGGAGGCGGTCAGCCGCAGCGGACCGGTCGTGTCGAGGCGGACGTCGCCGGACGAGGTCTTCACGCGGACCTCTCCGAGCCGGCCCTCGCCGAGCACCTGGGTCCAGGCGCCGGTCGTGTCGATGCGCGAGCCGGTGGGCAGTTCGACCGTCACGTCGACGGTGCCGGTGCGGCCGAGGCCGAACGGATGGGGCTTGGGCGTCCTGACGGTCAGTACGCCGTTCGCGTACGTCACCTCGGTCTGGCCGGCCGTCCGCACGTCCAGGTCCTTCTTCGGCTCGCGGGGCCGCACCTCGACGACGGTGTCGGGGCGGTCGCCCGCGGTGAACTGAATGGAACCGGCGTCCACGTGGGCAGTTACCGAGATGGCTGCGGGAGTGTCGAAAGAAGGCATGGCTGTCCCGTCCTCGTGAGTCTGTGGGGTGTCCCTGCTGGTGGGACATGGTGTGGGTGAAGTGGTGTCGGTGACGCGGTGCGGGCGGGGGTGCGGCTAGCGCACCCAGCCCGTGAAGCTCTGTCCGAGGGTCCGGCTCTTCTCCGTCGTACGCGCCCGGGTGCCGCCGTCGACCGCGGCCGACACGGCGCGCACCAGCCACGCGTTGACCGACAGGCCCTCGCGGTTCGCGGCCTCCTCGGCGCGCGCCTTGAGGTGGGCCGGCAGGCGCAGATTGACGCGGGCGGTGCCGCCCTCGTCGCCGTCGGCCGGGGCCGGCGTCCTGAGTGCTTCGACGGGCGCGGCGGGCTCCGCGGGGGCGCCGCCGTCGGCGGGCGGCGGTGTCACCACGAAGTCGGGGTCGAGGCCGCGCAGTCGTACGTCGACCGAGCCGGGGGCGAGTTCGCGGGTGATCTCGTCCATCGCCGCGGAAAGCACGTTGAGCATGGTCAGCCGGGTCGCCGACTCCAGGGGAGCGGTGAGCCGCTCGGCCAGCTCGCGGGCTTCCTCGCCGCCGGCCTCGGCGGCCACCGCGAGTTCACGGCGGAGGGTGTCGACATACGGGGTGAGGTCCATGACGCCACTATGGCATCACTGTGGCGCCATGTGCAAGCCCGGGTGGCGGCCACGTGGGGGCGGGTTCAGGGTGGGCGCCCTGAGCTGCGGAAACGCGGAAAGGGCGCTCCAAGTCGTGGTGATGTCGTGCGCGCTCAGGCGCACGTTGGGGTGCGGGATGGTGTCGGGTGGCGCCGTGTGGTGTCAGGTGGTGCTACCCGGTGCCACCCGGTGCCATCGCGTCTCATCTGTGCCACTCGACGCCTCCGGCGGGGGCCGGTGCTCGTCCGGGTTCGCCGGCGTCGCCGAGGTCCAGCGGCGCGGGGCGGAGTGCTGTCCTGCCCCGTCGCACAGGGTCTGGCTTGCGGGCGATGCGGTGACTGACTGCGGCGAGGCGCTCTTCACCCACGAGTCCGGTGCCGACCCGCACATCAAGATGCACCCGGTTCTTGGCGGCCTTCCCCTCGGGGGCGCGCTGGAAGTACAGCCGCGGGCCCACACCTGAGGGATCAATGCAGGCGAACCAGGAGTCCCGCTGCTCAGGTGGCTGCGAGTCCTTGAAGTCGTCCCACGTGGCGAACCCCTCCGGCGGCGGTACGACGTACCCCAACACCTCGCACCAGAAGCGGGCGAGGCGCTCGGGTTCCGCGCAGTCGAAGGTGACTTGGAACTTCTTGATCGCTGACATCGGTCCACCGTGTTGGCGCGTGCCGTTCACCGAAATCCCGGGGTTCCGCGGCGTGCGGGCCGAGGTCTCACGCCGGCATGAGCGGCATCAGCGGGCCGGATCGTCCGAGGCGGCGAGCGAATCGGACCGGATCACCCGAGGCGGGGGCCGATTCGCGTGCGACAGGGCGGGTGCATCAGTCGGGGGGCTTGTCGAAAGAACAGTCCCGATATATCGTTGAAGCATCGCGACAGATCAACGATGGAAGGAGTGACATCATGCGTTCCCATGGACACGGACACTGCGGACCCGGCCATCGAGGCCGTCGGGGTCAGGGGGACTACGAGGCGCGGCGCGAGGCCTTCGGGCCGTTCGGCCCGCCCTTCGGGGGGCCGCCCTTCGGCGGGCGCGGGCGCGGCGGACCGCGCGGCAGGGCCCGGCGCGGCGATGTGCGCGCGTCGATCCTGACGCTGCTCAAGGACCGGCCGATGCACGGCTACGAGATGATCCAGGAGATCGCCGAGCGGAGCGGCGGCGCGTGGAAGCCGAGCCCCGGCTCGGTCTACCCCACGCTGCAGCTCCTCGAGGACGAGGGCCTGATCAGCAGCGCCACCGACGGCGGCAAGAAGCTGTTCGAGCTCACGGAGACCGGCCGCGCCGAGGCCGACTCCGCGCCGGAGGCCCCCTGGGAGGAGGCCGGGCGCGGCGTCGACCGGGAGTCGATGAACGAGATCCGGAAGGCGGGGGGCGGGCTCGTCGAGGCCTTCCGGCAGGTCTGGGCCACCGGTACGCCCGAACAGCGGGAGAAGGCCATCGCCGTGGTCAACAAGGCACGCAAGGAGCTGTATCTGATCCTCGCCGAAGAGGACTGACCGGCATCCGTGCCGTTGGTGGTCGGCGTTCCCGGGACGGCGGCCGGAGAGCCGGCGTCGCTCGGGAACGCCGGCGCGGGCGGCCGTGGCCGCCGGTCCGGATCGCCCGGCTCGGGTCGCAGTCCGAATCGGGTCGCGCGGACGCGTGCGGACTCAGGCGTTCTGCATGACCGGAGCGGCGCCGGGCAGTCGGGTCGCACGCGACGTGGGCGGCCTCCGGTTGCCTGCCCCCGTTGGGCAGCGGCCGGAGGCCGTCGGTGAGCCCGGACGGCCGGGAAGGGGGTCTCAGGGGGAGGTGGCCAGTCCGCCGAGCCTGCGCAGCGACTCGGTGAGGGCCGCGGTCGCCGACTCCCGGAGCCGGCCCGCCATCAGGGACACCGCCGCCCCGGTGAACGTCCCTTCGATGCGCATACGGGTCCCGGTCCCGTCCGGGGTGAGCAGGTAGCGCATGGCGAGGTCGACGCCCATCGGCCCCTTGCCCGTGGTGTGCAGCAGCCGGGGGGCCTCGCAGGCCGCCACGGTCCAGGTCACATCGGCGGGGAACCCCATGAGCTTCATCTGTTCCGCGTAGCCGGTGCCCGGTTCCAGCGTCGTCGGGGGACCTGCCGGGAACGCGGTGTGCGTCGCGTTCCAGCGGCCGTACGCGGCGAAGTCCGTCAGCCGGGCCCAGACCTCTTCCGCCGTTGCCTCGACATGTGATTCCGCACTGACCTCGGCCATCGGTCCACCCTCCGTCGTCGGCGCCGTGCCGGGCGCTCGCGGACGGTAGCTCCCCGCCCTGGAACAAGCAAGACTGACGACCCGTCATGTATGGGCGGCGGCTGGTGGGGGCGTGCGCGCCGGCCGTGCGCTCTCCTCCGCAAGGATGAGAAGGCGCTCAACCGTGCGCAACCATGGTGGGAGCGGCAAATGGTGCCTGCCGGGGATGCCTGGTCAACGGTGCACTGATGGGATGGGAGATGTGCAAAACGGTAGACCTCACTCCGGTTCCCTCGGCCGCCTCGGGCCGGACTCCGACGTCCGGCTCAGTGTGGTGCTGGAATCGGTGGCCGGCGGTGCCCGGCGGCGCGCCGTGCGGGACGGCGACAGCCAGGTCGACACCGCCCATCTGCTGCACACGCTCCTGGAGTCGGATCCCGATGTCCTGGCCGCGTTCGACGGCGGCCCGTCCCAGGTGGCCCGGCTGCTCGGCTACCTCGTGCAGCGCAGCATCGGCTACGGCCTCCGGTGGCACGGCTCCGTGGAGGACTCCGGCGCCGTCCCCGCCGTGCGGGACGCCTTCACCCTCGGCTGGTCCCCGGCCGCGGCCCGGGCGATGGACGCGGCCCGCGGCTGTGCCCGCGCCCGGGGCGGCGACTGCGCCGAGGGGGCCGATCTGCTCGCCGCGCTGGCCGCCGACCGGGAGTCCCGGGCCGTCGAGGTGCTGCGCTGGGCGGGCGTAGATCCGGAACGTCTCTCGGCCCGCCTCGGCGGCTGCCCCGGTGGGGACCTTGCGGGATGAGCGCGATGAGCGCGCGATGAGGTGGCGTGGTCCGGTGCCATGCAGCGCAAGGCGCCGGAAGGATTTTCCAGCGGATCAGCCAGGGCTGTTCGGCGGCACGTCCGGCGAGGTGCGGTGCCGGACCACGCGGCCCGGGCGGGCACAGCGCAAGGACTCTCACGTCAGGGGTCACCCGGGATGACGCTCCTGTCGTCACCTGACATCATGGCCCGATGCACGCGTCTCAGGGGAGGAGCGTCGGCCTGGGACTCGCCCTGGCGTCGGCGCTGTCGTTCGGTGGATCCGGTGTCGCGGCCAAGCCGCTGATCGAAGCGGGGCTCGACCCGCTGCACGTGGTCTGGCTGCGGGCCGCCGGAGCCGCCCTCGTGCTGCTCCCCGTGGCCTGGCGGCACCGGGGGCTGCTGCGCAGCCGGCCCGCGCTGCTCCTCGGCTTCGGCCTGTTCGCAGTGGCCGGAGTGCAGGCCTGCTACTTCGCCGCGATCTCCCGCATCCCGGTCGGCGTGGCGCTGCTCGTCGAATACCTCGGCCCGGCGCTGCTGCTGGGGTGGGTGCGGTTCGTTCAGCGACGGCCGGTGACCCGCGCCGCGGCCGTCGGCGTCGTCCTCGCGGTCACGGGTCTCGCCTGTGTAGTCGAGGTCTGGGCGGGGCTGGGCTTCGACGCCCTGGGGCTGCTCCTCGCCCTGGGCGCGGCCTGCTGCCAGGTCGCCTACTTCGTGCTCTCCGACCACGGGAGCAAGGGCGAGGACGCCGCGGATCCCCTGGGCGTGATCGCCTACGGGCTGCTGATCGGTGCCGCCCTCCTCACACCGGTGGCCCGCCCGTGGCAGCTGGACTGGACGGTCCTCGCCGGCGAGGCGCGGATGGACGGCGTCCCGGTCTCCGCCATGCTGCTGCTCGCCTGGGTGGTGCTGATCGCCACCGTGGCGGCGTACCTCACCGGTGTACTGGCGGTGCGCCGGCTGTCGCCCCAGGTCGCGGGGGTGGTGGCATGTCTGGAGGCGGTGGTGGCCACCGTGCTCGCCTGGGTGCTGCTCGGTGAGCACCTGTCCGCGCCCCAGATCGTCGGCGGAGCGCTGGTGCTGGCCGGGGCCTTCATCGCGCAGACCTCGACGCCGAAGGCGCCCTCCGCGGGCCCGGTGGCGGGAAGCGTGCCGGGGAATACGGAATTGCCCGTCTCTTCGCCGGCGGCATAGGGTCCCGATCATGCATCCGACCGCTCGCACTCTCCGGCCGCCCGCCCCGTAGCGCGGGCGCCCGACACCACCGAAGACGAACCCGGGGCGTTCCCGGGCCGGTCGCCGCTGCCCGCAGAAGCAGCCCACGACCCTCCTTCCGCGGAGAACGATGCACGCGTCGCATTCTGCTGTCGGCCTGCCCGTCGGGCGGGGCCTGTTCTGTCTGTTGGTCGCCGGTGCCGCCTGGGGCACCGCGGGTGCGACGGCCGCCCTGCTCCACCGGACCGGTGGCTTCGGTCCGGTCACCGTCTCGTTCTGGCGCTACGCCGGCGGCCTCGCCCTCCTGCTCGGTGTCGGCCTGCTGCGCGGATCCGGCCCGCGGCGGACGGCCGACGCCACTTCCGGTCCGTCCCGCCGCCGGGTCCTGACGGTCCTCGGCACCGGTCTTGGCATGACGGTCTACCAGACGTCCTACTTCGCCGCCGTGCAGGAGACCGGCCTCGCCGTGGGCACGGTCGTCACCATGGGGGCCGGCCCCGTGCTCATCGCGCTCGGAGCGCGGCTGCTTCTGGGGGAGCGGCTGGGCGGCGGCGGCACGGTGGCCGTCGCCGGCGCGCTCGGCGGGCTCGCCGTGCTCTGCCTCGACTCCGGCGGGACCGTACGGCCCGCCGGAGTCGCCCTGGCGCTGCTCTCCGCCGCCGCGTACGCCGGGCTCGCCCTGTTCACCCGGTGGCGCGGCCGGGCCGGTACGGGGGCGGACCCGCTGGCCATCACGGCCTGGTCCTGCGCCGTGGGCATGGCCGCGCTGCTGCCGTTCGGTGCGGCCGAGGGGCTGGTGCCGCACAGCGCCGACCTGCCGGCGGTGGCCGGGCTCCTGCTCTACCTCGCCGCGGTACCGACAGCCCTCGCCTATGCCCTGTACTTCGCCGGTGCGGCCGTCGTCCGGGCCGCCACCGCGTCCGTGATCATGCTGATCGAGCCGGTGGCCGCAGCGGTCATCGCGGTCGTCGTGCTGGGGGAGCGGCTGACGGCCGCGACCGTGTACGGCACGGCGCTGCTGCTGGCGGCGGTCGCCGGACTCGCCGTGGCGGAGGCCCGGCTCGCGGCGGCCCGCCGGAGCGCGCGGGCCTGATGCGGCGGGCCGGGTGCGGTCGCCCGCCGGGCCGCCGTTCCTCGCCCGGCGCTCAGCGGCTGAGGTATCCGGGGAGCGGTGCGGCGGGGTCCTGGTCGTCGGCCGGGACCGGCGTGCCGTACCGCACCGAGACCGGCAGCACGCCGCTCCAGTGCGGCAGGTCGGCGTCCGCCGGATCGTCGTTGGGGCCGCCGGTGCGCACCTTTGCCGAGACCTCGTCCAGGTCGAGGCGGAGCACCGCGGTGGCGGCCAGCTCCTTCTCGTTCGCCCGGCGGGAGTCCTCGGCCCGGCCCGGGAGCACTTGCTCGACCAGCGCGTCCAGGGCCTCCGCGCGCTCCGCGGCCCCGGTCACCGGGTACGCGGTGCCGTGCACCACGACGGAGCGGTAGTTGAGGGAGTGGTGGAACGCGGAGCGCGCGAGGACCAGACCGTCGACATGGGTGACGGTCAGGCACACCGGCAGCCCCGCGTCGGCCGCGCCCGCCATGCGCAGCGGCCGGGACCCGGTGGACCCGTGGACGTACAGCCGGCGGCCGACCCGCCCGTAGAGCGTGGGGAGCACCACCGGTGCGCCGTCCCGGACGAAGCCGAGGTGGCATACGTAGCCCTCGTCGAGGATGGCGTGCACCAGGTCGTGGTCGTACGCCGCCCGCTCGCGGGCCCGGGTCGGGACGGTGCGGTCGGTCGGTATGTACGCGGCGGCGTCCGGCATGACATCTCCATTGCACTAGTGCATAATGTGCTTTGTGCTAGGAGAGTATCGGATCGAGGGTCGGCGCGCAGTCGACATCGCGGCGAGTGTGGAACGGGCCGTCGGCGCCGGGCACCTGAGTCCGGGCCAGTCGCTGCCGCCGCTGCGGGAGCTGGCCGGGGAGCTGGGCGTCAACCCCAACACCGTGGCCGCCGCCTACCGGACCCTGCGGGACCGGGGGGTCATCGAGACCGCGGGCCGCCGGGGCAGCCGGGTCCGGGCCCGGCCCGCCACCACGCCGCGGGAGTCGGTGCGGGTGGAGGCGCCCCCGGGCGTCCGCGACGCGGGGTCCGGCAACCCCGACCCGCGGCTGCTGCCGCCGCTCGCCGACGCGCTGGCCGCCGCCGCGGCCCGCAGCGCCCGGCAGCCGGCGCTCTACGGTGACGCCTCGGTCGGCCCGGAGCTGGAGCGGCTGGCGCGGGCCTCGTTCGCCGCGGACGGGGTGCCCGACGGTCCGGTCGCCGTGACCTCCGGCTCGCTGGACGCCATCGAGCGGGTGCTCGCGGTCCACCTCCGGCCGGGGGACGCGGTCGCCGTCGAGGACCCCGGATGGGGGAGTCTGCTGGACCTGATTCCCGCGCTCGGGCTGCGCGCCGTCCCGGTCGCCGTGGACGACGAGGGCCCGCTGCCCGGAGACGTCGCCCGCGCCCTGACGGCCGGGGCGCGTGCGCTCGTCGTCACCGACCGGGCGCAGAACCCCACCGGCGCGGCGGTCGGCGCGCGGCGCGCCGCGGAGCTGCGGGGCGTGCTGGCGGACCGGCCGGACGTCCTGCTCATCGAGGACGACCACGGCCACGGCATCGTCGACCTGCCGCTGCACCCCCTGGCGGGGACGTCGGCTCACTGGGTGCTGGTCCGTTCCACCGCCAAGGCGTACGGGCCCGATCTGCGGCTGGCGGTGCTGACCGGTGACGCCGTGACGATCGACCGGGTGCTCGGCCGTCAGCTTCTCGGGCCGGGCTGGGTCAGTCATCTGCTCCAGGAGGCCGTGGCGCATCTGTGGCGGACGGCCGCGGTGGACCACCGGGCCGTGGCCGCGGCCTACGGCACGCGGCGGGATGCCCTGGTGGCCGCGCTGCGGCGGCGCGGCCTCGCGGCGCACGGCCGCAGCGGTATGAACGTGTGGGTGCCGGTGCCGGACGAAACGGGCGCGGTGGCACGGCTGTTGCAGGCCGGCTGGGCGGTGGCCCCGGGGGCCCGCTTCCGGGTGGCCTCGCCGCCCGCGGTGCGCGTCACCGTCTCGCCGCTGTCCGCCGACGACATCGAGCCGGTGGCGGACGCACTGCTGTCCGCCACCGGCACGGCCTCCGTGGGGCGCTACGACTGACGCGCCGCCCGCGGGCGGTGCTGCGTCAGCGCGGCTCCGGCCAGCACGATCAGGGCGCCCACCGGGGTGTTCCAGCTCAGGTGCTCACCGAGGACCAGGACGCCCGCCGCGGTGGCGATGACCGGGATGAAATAGGTGACCGTGGTGGCCGTCGTCGGGCCCACCTCGGCGACCAGCCCGTACTGGAGCAGGAACGCCAGCCCCGTGCCCAGGGCGCCCAGCGCCACCACCGCCAGCAGCGGCACCACCGGGAAGACGGTGGGCAGGGTGGTGAACAGCGGGGTCACCACGGCCAGTTGCGCGGTGCCGAGCAGCAGCTGGGCGCCCGACATCGACAGGTGCGAGCCCCCGGAGGCGGCGAGCGTGCGGCGGACGTACACCCAGCCGACCGCGTAGCTGAGCGAGGCGGTCAGGGCCATCGCGGTCCCCGCGGGGTCCTGGCCGGAGAAGCCCTGCCAGGCGCCGAGCACGGTCAGCACGCCGGCGAACCCCAGCCCCAGCCCGGCGACCCGGCGCCGCGTCGGCCGGTCCTCGGACAGGGCGACCACCGAGAGCGCCATGCCCCACAGAGGGGTGGTGGCGTTGCAGATGCCCGCGAGTGTGGAGGGGATGGTCAGCTCGGCGTAGGCGAACAGCGTGAACGGGAGCGCGTTGAGAAAGAACGCGGAGACGGCCAGATGGCCCCAGGTGCGGCTGCCGCGCGGCAGCCGCTGCCGCTTCACGGCGAGCACGGTCAGCAGCACCGCCGTGCCGAACACCATCCTCCCGAGGGTGACCTGGAGCGGCGCGTAGGCCTCGGTGCCGACCTTGATCAGCAGGAAGCTGAAGCCCCAGATCAGGGACAGCAGGGTGAACCGGATCCGCCAGTCCACGGCGGAGCGGCGGGGTCCGGGCTCCGTCGGGGCGGAGGGGGCGGCAGGGGGCGGGGTCGTGGTCGAACGGGACGAGGGCCGGGAGGCGGCGACTGCGCTCATGGCCTCCACGATGCTGCGTTGAACTTCGTAGGACAAGCGAGAATTCGTAGCGCCATAGATTAGTATCGCTTACATGAATCTCGACCGCCTCCGGACCCTCGACGCCGTCGCCCGCCATGGCTCGGTGAGCGCGGCCGCCGACGGGCTCCACGTCACCACCTCGGCCGTCTCCCAGCAGCTCGCGAAGCTCGAGCGGGAGGCCGGGCAGCAGCTGCTCGCGAAGAACGGGCGCGGCATCCGCCTCACCGACGCCGGCCGGCTGCTCGCCGAGCACGCGGCGCGGATCCTCTCCCAGGTCGAGCTGGCCCAGTCCGACCTGGAGGCGCACCGGGGCCAGGCGGTGGGCGAGCTGTTCCTGGGCGCCTTCCCGACGTCCGCCCGCGGCCTCTTCCCGCAGGCGCTGGCGGCGCTGCGCGCCGAACACCCGCAACTGCGCGTCCGGCTCCAGGAGATGGAGCCCGATGTGTCGGTGACCCGGCTGGCGCGGGGCGAGATCGACCTCGCCGTCGTCCTCGACTGGCACAACAAGCCCATCTCGCTGCCCGAGGGGCTCGCCAAGGCCCCGCTGCTGGACGACCCCGCCGATGTGGCGATGCCCGCCTTTCACCCTCTCGCCGACCGCACGGCGGTCGACCTCGAGGAGTTCGCCGACGACGAGTGGATCTCCTGGCCCGAGGGCGAATTCTGCCACGACTGGCTGATGTTCACCCTCCGCGGCAAGGGCGTCGAACCCCGCATCTCCCATCTGGCCGAGGAGCACCACACCCAGCTCGCCCTGGTCGCCGCCGGGCTCGGGGTCGCCATCGCGCCGCGCCTGGGCCGCGGCCCGGTACCGGCCGGGGTCCGCGTGGTGCCCGTCCGGCACACCATGCGGCGCCACATCTACGCGGTGTGGCGGGACGACGCCGACCGCCGGCCGTCCATCCGGGCCGCGGTGGACGCCCTCCGCAGGGCCGCCCGGAACGTCGAGAGCTGACCGCCCGGCGGTTCCTCCCGGAGACATCCCCGGTTCCTCCCGGAGGCCTCCCGTTCCTCCCGGAGGCGCTCCTGCGGACCGTTTCCCGCGGCGGGCGGTCCTCCGGGGCGTCCGCCGCGCTGCCCGTCAGGCCATCTTGCGGAAGTCCCAGGACACGACGGTGTCCGGGACGAGCCGCAGCCAGGCGTGGCGCCCGTCGTGCGGCATCCGGTCCAGGCCGAAGTACTTGGCGGCGAACAGCCGCTCGGGAGCGTCGAGTTCGGGGCACGGCTCCCCGGTGCGCGGCGCCTCGCCGACGAACATCCCCGTGCCGGACAGCTCCACGCCCCGCAGCTCGCCGTACGCGTCGCCGTCGTCGACCACCACCGCCAGCCGCGGATCGTGGCACAGCTGTGCCCAGCGGCGGCTGCGGGTGAGGGAGTAGAGCCAGAGCGCGGTCCCGTCCCAGCCGAACCAGAGGGCGCCGGCATGGGGGTTTCCGTCCCGGCCGACCGTCGCCACCCGGCAGGTGCGCCGGCCGGTGAGATACGCGTCGAGCTCCTGCGGCTCCATCATGATCCGGCGGCCCCGGCGCTGTGTGGCGGACAATCCTCCACCTCCCATGGCTGACGATGTGTCAGAAAGAGCATGGGTCGCTCTTCCCCGGGGGCGCAAGGGTGGCTAGGGTCCGGCCACGGACTTCCCCGGTGGACCGGAAGCCGCCCCGGCACCTCCGCTCGGCCGGGCCGCGCCCTGCGGGCGGCCGCGGTCCGGAGGCCGGGGCCGGCGAAGGAGGCGTCATGGTGACGCGGGAACAGCTCACCGAACAGCTCGACCCGGCGACCACCGCGCTGCTCACGGTGGAGTGCCAGGAAGGAGTCGTCGGCGAGGGCAGCGCGCTGCCCGAACTGGCCCGGGAGGCCCGCGCGTCGGGCGCCCTCGACCGGGCCGCCGCACTGGTCGCCGCGGCCCATGACGCGGGGGTGCAGGTGCTGCACGCCGTCGCCGAGCGGCGCCCGGACGGGCGCGGCGCCAACCGCAACGCACGCCTCTTCCGGGCCGCCGGGCGGCTGCCCGTCCAGCAGCTCGCCGGTTCGGCGGCCGTGCGGATCGCCGCCCCGATCCCGGTCCACGAGGAGGACCTCGTCGTCCGCCGGCTGCACGGCCTCTCACCGCTCGCCGGTACCGAGGTGGACGCCCTGCTGCGCAACCTCGGCAGCCGCACCCTGGTGGTCACCGGGGTGTCGGCGAACGTCGCCGTCCCCAACACCGTGTTCGACGCGGTCAACCTCGGCTACACCGCGGTCGTGCCCGCGGACGCCATCGCGGGCGTGCCCGCCGAGTACACGCCCGCCCTGGTCCGCAACACCCTGGCCCTCGTGGCCACCGTCACCACCGCCGACGAGATCGCCGCCTGCTGGAGGCGGTCGCGCTGACGGGGGACGGCGAGTGCGGTCCGGCCGCGGTCAGGCCAGCTTGATCGAGTCGCCCTCGACCTTGATCTCCTTCTTCGGCAGCGGCTTCGTGGCCGGGCCCTCCTTCACACTGCCGTCCTCGACGTCGAACCGGCTGTGGTGCAGCGGGCAGCCGACCGTGCCGCCGGAGACCTCGTTCAGCAGACTGCCCTGGTGGGTGCAGACCGCCGAGAACGCCCTGAAGTCGCCCTTGGCGGGCTGGGTCACCACGACCTTCTGGGCCGCGAAGACCTTGCCACCGCCCACCGGGACGTCGGCGGTCGAGCCCAGCGTGGCACCCCCGCCCCCGCCCCCGGACTCGGTGGCCGCGCCCTGCCCCCCGGTGTCGTCCTCCGCGCCGCACGCGGTGAGCGCGGCGGCGAAACAGACGGCGCCGGCCGCGGCGACGACATGGCGGCGGCTCGCGGTACGGCCCGTCCCCTCGGTTCCGGTCATGGTGGTCCCCTTCGCTGTGGCCTTCTCGGTGCCCCGGTCCTCCCGGCGACCGGTGGTGATCTGTACGGAGCGCCCGGCGCGGACGTTCAGATCCCCAGCGCCCGACGGAGAAAGCCGAGCTGGAACCGGAGCAGATCCCCGGCGACGTCCTGCCGCACCGCTCGGTGCGCCACCCCGGACAGCGGCAGCACACTGTGCGGGCGGCCGGCGGCGAGCAGTGCCGCCGACAACCGAAGAGTATGCGCCACCGCGACATTGTCGTCGGCCAGGCCGTGCATCAGCAGCAGCGGACGCCGCAGCCCGGGCGCGTCGGCCAGCAGCGAGGACCGGTCGTAGTTCTCCGGCTCCCGGTCCGGATGCCCGAGGAAGCGCTCCTTCCAGTGCGTGTCGTAGAGCCGCTGGTCGGCGGGGGCGGCGCCCGCGGCGGCCGCGTGGAAGACGTCCGGGCGCCGCAGCACCGCCCCGGCCGCCAGATACCCGCCGAAGGACCAGCCGCGGATCGCCACCCGGCCGGTGTCCAGATCGGGGAACTGCTCCCCGGCCGCCCGCAGGGCGTCGACCTGGTCCTCCAGCGCGGGCCCGAGCGCGTCGCCCCGCACCTCCTTCTCCCAGGCGGGGCCGCGGCCGGGGGTGCCGCGGCCGTCGGCCACCAGCACCGCGAAGCCCTGTTCCGCGAACCACTGCGACACGGACGCGAACCAGGTGCGGGCCCGCACCGCGACCCGCAGGGCCGGGCCGCCGTACGGGTCCAGCAGCACCGGCAGCTTCCCGCTGCCCGGCTCGTACCAGGACGGCAGGTACAGCGCGGTGCGCAGCCGGCGTCGGCCCAGGCTCAGCAGCCGCGGCCGGACGGCCACCGCCGGTTCCTCGGCGAGACAGGCGATGGGGGCCGGTGGACGGCCCTCGCGCAGCACGGTGGCGTACGGGCCCTCGGGGGTGGTGCCGGTGAGGAGCACCGTGCCCCCGCCGGCCGCGGCCGAGTGCAGCCCCGGCCCCGTACTCAGCCGGACGCAGCCGCCGTCCGGTTCGTACGCCCAGACGTGCTCCTCGGACGGGTCCTCGTTCGCCAGGAAGAGCACCCGTTCGCCGGTCACCGCGAGCACCGCGCGCACCTGGAGCCCGGGCGGCGTGCGGCCCTCCGCGCCGATCCGCAGCCCCCGCGTGCCGTCCGCTTCGTACGGGCGCACCAGAGCCCCCGCGTCCGTCCGGGCCGGGGTGCCCGGCACCAGCTGGACCCACGCCGGATCGCGCCGCTCGTGCAGGACCTCCGTGTCACCGGAGCCGGGGTCGGCGGCCAGCACCCGCACCGTCCGCTGGTCCCGGCTCTGCACGGTGATCAGCGGGCCATGGTGGTCCCACCGGGCGTCCGCGACGTACTCGAACCGCTCCCGGTCCGTGTCCACGGCGGTGCGGCTGCCGTCCAGCCGGAGGATGTGCAGCGAGACATCCGCGTTGGCGGTTCCCGCCGCCGGGTAGGGAACCGACCGCGGCGGGCGCTCCGGGTGGGCCGGGTCGGCGATGTACCACCGCTGCACCGGTGCGGTGTCGACCCGGGCGACGAGCAGCGCGCTGCCGTCCGGCGCCCACCAGTGGCCGCGCAGCCGGCCCATCGACTCGGCCGACACATGGTCCGAGAGCCCGTAGCCGGCCTCCGGCCCCTCCGGCTCCGCCAGTGACCGGTCCTCTCCGGACGCCAGGTCCACCACGTGCAGGGCGCGGCCGGTGACATACGCGATGTGCCGTCCGTCGGGGGAGGGGCGCGGGTCGACCACCGGCCCGGCCGCCGGGACCCGGAAGGGCTGTCCGTCCGCGGTGCGTACCGCCCACAGGGATCCGTCCAGCGCGAAGACCGCCAACTCGGCCCGCCGGTCGGTGGCGTACGCCGTCACCCCGTCCGAGGCCTCCCCGGCCCGCTCCCGCCGGACGAGCTCCTCCTCCGGGGTTTCCGTGCCGCCGTCCAGCGCGAGCGGATCGGCGAGCAGCCCTTCGCTCCCGTCCTCCTCCTGCACCCGGAGCCGGCCGACCGGGTCGCGACCGCCCGACGTCCGGAGGAACAGCACCCGTCGCCCGTCCGGGGAGACGGTGAACTCCCGCGGCACACCGAGGGAGAAGCGGCGGGTGCGGGCCAACTGGCCGGGAAAGTCGTCGAGATCCATTTCGACACTGTGACAGGGTGGCGGAGCGGGGCACGGACCGGCCCATATGCGGCCGCACCGGCCCGAGGGGAGCCGAACGGATCGGACGTCCGGCAATCACCACACGTCAGGAGCTGGGGGATCATGGTGAAAGACTCCGAACGGGTGCACCTGCGCCGGTGCGTGGAACTCGCGACCGAGGCGCTGGAGGCGGGGGACGAACCGTTCGGCTCCGTGCTCGTCGCCGCGGACGGCACCGCCCTCGCGGAGGGACACAACCAGGTGGCCTCGGGTGACCGTACGCGTCACCCCGAGTTCGAGCTGGCCCGCTGGGCGGCCGCGCACCTTTCTCCCGAGGAGCGGGCGGCGGCGACCGTCTTCACCTCCGGCGAGCACTGCCCGATGTGTGCCGCCGCGCACGGCTGGGTCGGGCTGGGGCGCATCGTGTATGTGAGCTCCTCCGAACAACTGGCGTCCTGGCTTGCCGAGTTGAGGGTTCCCGCACCTCCCGTACGGACCCTCCCGATCCGGGAGGTCGTTCCCGGCGCCGTGGTGGAGGGCCCGGTACCGGGCCTCGCGGATCAGGTGCGCGACCTGCACCGCCGCTTTCACCGCCCGGCCTGACCGCGGGGAGCTCCGTCGCGCGCCCTGTCCTTCCCGCGGTCGGCGGACCGGGCCGACCCCTGCCCGATCCGGACGAGGGGCTTTCAGGACGAGGGGCTCTCAGGGAGAATCGCGTCGCACTCCACCTCGACCAGCCAGGCGGGGTCGATGAAGCGGGACACCTCAACGAACGTGCAGGCCGGCTGGACGGACGCGAATCGCTCACCGTGCGCTCGCGCGGCCTGCTTCCAGCGCGTCACGTCGGTGAGCATCATGCGCGTTCGTATGACGTCGTCCAACGACGCCCCCGCCGCGTTGAGCGCCTGCTCGGCGATGTCCAGACACCGCACTGTCTGGGCGTAGACGTCGTCGGGCCCGGCCGTGGAGCCGTCGTCCGCGATCGGGGCTGTGCCGGCGACGGCCACATGGTTGCCCTGGCGCACTGCTCGCGAAAAGCCGATCTGCGGTTCCAGAGGTGAGCCCGAACTGACGAGCTGTCGATTGCGATCCATGGCGCCATGCTGTCAGACGATCTTCGATGAACAGCGATCGCCCGGTGCCGCGGGCAGATCCGGTATCCCCGAAGCCGAACCATTGTCATCGCAGGTTGGCGATCATTAGGTTCGTGCCAGTGAAGTCCGAGTGGTGGGGAGTGCGGGGGCGGCAGGGGAGCGGATGCCTGCGGTTGCCCCCACATCCGTTCCTCGGAGCGTACGACTCGGGACAGGAGTGATGACGATGGCGATGCGGGCGGTTCCGCTGGTGGGCGGTCCGGTGGAGTTACGAGGTGCGCTGGATCTGGAGGTCACGCCGGCCGGGGTGATGCCGCGCCGGCTTCCGGCGTGGACCAGGCAGCAGTACCAGAACCCGTCGGTCTACGGGGTGACGCTGATGCCGTCCGGCGTACGGCTGGTGTTCCGCACCGACGCGCGAGAGCTGGAATGCGAGGTGCTCACCTCCACCGGGCATCTCGACACCGACCCCGAACCGCGCCCGACCGGGATGCTGGAACTGCTGGTGGACGGTGTCCCCGTGGGACGGCAACAAGCCCCCGTCGGGAACGTGCTGCGGATGGCACGCCCCGGCGCCGAACAGCGACTGATCCCCGGCAAGCCGGGCACCGTCCGGTTCACCGGGCTCCCCGGCGGCATGAAGACCGTGGAGCTGTGGCTGCCCCAGCAGACCCCCACGGAACTGGTGGCACTGCGCGCCGACGGTGACGTACTGGCGCCGCTGCCGGACGGACGGCGGCGCTGGGTGCACCACGGCAGCTCCCTCAGCCACTGCATCGAGGCCGACGGGCCGACCGGTACGTGGCCGGTGGTGGCCGCCGCGCTCGGGGGAGTGGAGGTCATCAACCTCAGCCAGGCGGGCAACGCGGTCCTGGACCCCTATGTCGCCCGGACGATCCGCGACCTGCCCGCCGATCTGATCAGCCTCAAGACCGGCATCAACATCGTGAGCCTGGCTGCCTTCCGGCGGCGGACCTTCGGCCCGGCGGTCCACGGCTTCCTCGACACGATCCGGGACGGACACCCCGACACCCCGCTGCTGATGGTGTCCCCGGTGAGCTGCCCGGCACTCGAAGAGACTCCCGGCCCGACCACGATGGGCACGGACGGCAAGGTCAGAGCTCTGGGCACACCGGCCGATGTGGCCGATGGCGCCCTGTCGCTGACGGTGATCCGCGCCGAGCTGGCCCGCATCGTCGCGGACCGGCAGACCCACGATCCGCACCTCCACTACCTCGACGGGCGCGACCTGCTCGGTCCGGACGAGGTCGACGACCTGCCCGACGGCCTCCACCCCACCGCCGCCGCATACCGCCGGATGGGCCGGCGCTTCGCGGACCACGCCTTCGCGGACGGCGGTCCTTTCCGCTGAAGGAGCCGGGCGTCTCACGACGGTTCCCTCATCGGACCCCGCACCGTGAGACGCCCGCGCTCAGCGCACCGAAGACCGAAGTGCCCCGCTGCCGCTCAGCGTCCGCGGCCCGCCCGGAACGCCTGCCGTACCCGGGGGCGGTCGACCCACATCGTCAGCAGCGTGGTCACCAGGGCGATCCAGAAGACCGTCCGCGGGATCTCCCGGCCGGTCCACGGAACCATCACCGTGACCAGCGCGCACGCCGTCACCGTCACGGCCTGGCCGAAGGCCAGCCGCGCCCAGCCGTCGCGGCGCAGGAGCGACCGCACATTCAGCCGGACCCCCTTGCGCCGCTTGCGGTATCGCAGCAGTGCCCCCAAGGCCCATACCGCGGCGAGCAACAGCACGTCCCACAGCCGCTGTCCGAGGGGCAGTGGCAGCGGTCGCGGGGCCTCGTCCGGCCACAGGTCGAGGCCGACCGCGGTGACGAGCAGGCACAGCAGGGCGAGCCAGCGGGTGCCGCGGAGCAGCCGGTAGGTGGCGGCATCCAGGTCCGCCGCCATCGCCGCCGAGTCCGGGGTGACACCGAGGGCGTCGGCGAGCGCGTCCGCGGCCTCGGACGCCCGTACCCCAGGGGCCTTCGCGGCTTCCCGGGTGTGGCTGCTCAGCGCCTCGCTGTGCGTGGGGTCGATGCGCAGGATGGCGCGGTTCATCTCCTGGAGCGCCGCGTCGTCCCCGGACAGCTCGGCGATGAACCGGCGGACCTCGTACGGACGCACCTCTTCGGGCGCGAGCCGTATCGCCTCCTCCACCAGTTCGACGGCCTCGTCGGCCACGGCGGCGACGTCCTCATGGGTGAGGTCGCTCTGCCCGTTGGTCCGCACCCGGCGGATGATGGCCTGCCGCAGAACGAAGTCGGCGAGCATCGACCAGCAGCCCCAGAACTGCGGTCGCACCCGCACCGCCTCGCGCAGCGTCTCCACCGCCTTGTCGATGCCCTCGCCGCCGGCGATCAGCAACTGCGCGTGCAGCAGCAGCGCGTTGACGTTCTCGGGGTCCCGGCGCAGGGCCTCCCCGGTCGCCGCGAGGCCTTCCTGGGGACGGTCCGACCTATGGCAGCAGCGGGCGAGTTCGGTCCATGCCGTCACGTCGTCGGGTGCCTCGGCGACGCGGCGTGCGAGGAGTTCGCGTGCCTCCTCGTACCGCTGGAACGACGCGAGCGCTTCGGCGCGCTCGACCGCCTGGTCCGTACTCACAGCTTGCGTTTCCTCTTCAGATGGGCGACGAGGTCGTCGTACTGGCCGCCGTCGTTCGCGTACATCGCCACGTTGCGGGCGGAGGCGAACCACGGCTCGGTGGACGGCACGATCTGCCGGGCCGCACCGAGCAGGTCGGGCATCCCGATCATGCGCACGGTTCCGGTACGAGCCGAGTCGAGGAGCGCCGTCTCGGCGGCGCTCTCGCAGACATGGGCGAGGTCGGCGCCGGAGAAGCCGTCGGTCAGCTTCACCAGCTTGCCCAACTCGACCTTCTCGATCGGGCGGTCACGCAGGTGATAGCGGAGGATGGCCTCCCGGGCCGCGGCGTCGGGCGGCAGCACGAGCAGGGTGCGGTCGAAGCGGCCCGGGCGGCGCAGGGCGAGGTCGACGTCCCAGGGCACATTGGTGGCGGCGAGCACGAACACACCCTCGTTGGCGGCGGCGTCGACGCCGTCCAGCTCGGTGAGGAGCTGGTTCACGGTGTTGCGCATACCGCTGGACTGTGTGCGGGAGCGCTTGCCGCCGAGCGCGTCCAGCTCGTCGAGGAACACGACGCACGGGGCCTGCCGCCGGGCCTCCTCGAAGACCTCGTGCATGTTGCGCTCGGAGTTGCCGATCCACATGTCGAGCACGTCGTTGACGGACACGGAGAGGAATCCCGCCCCGAGTTCACCGGCGACCGCCCGCGCCACGAACGTCTTGCCGCAGCCCGGGGGACCGTAGAGGAGGAGTCCGCCGCGCAGACTCTTTCCGTAGAGCCTGCGCAGTTCCGGGTTGCGCAGTGGGGCGAGGAACGCGGCTTCGAGACGGTCCTTGACCTCCCGCATCCCACCGACGTCCGCGAGGCGTACGGCGCCGGGCACCTCCACGTCCCAGGCAGCGGCGTCACCGGGGTCGCCCCTGCCGTCCTCCGCCAGCGGTGCCTCCACGTGTGGTGTCTCCACGTGTGGTGTCTCCACACGTGCTGTCTCCACACGTGCTGTCTCCACGAAGCGCGGCGGCACGGCGTCACCGATCTCGTCCTCGGCGGCCTTCCAGTCGAAACCCTGTCGTGGCGACGGAGCTGCCGGAACTCCCATCGCCCGTGACATCAACCGGCGCGCCTGCGCGTCGCCCGGCGCGTGCTGGAGCGCGACGGCGACCTCGGCGACGGCGGTGTCAGCGGCCCCCGCGTCCAGGAGCAGTTCGGCGAGGTGCAGTCGCAGCGGCACGTCCTGGGGCGCGGCGGCGACGGCGGTCCTCAGACTCTGGATCAAGGGGGAATCGGCCGACATGGCGCCCACTCTACGAAGCGGGCGCCGGGGCCCGGCACATGGGCCCCGCCTGACAGGACAGCCTTCCTGTGGGTGCCGACGGCTCCTGCCGCGTGCTGCCGTACACGAGACCGGCCCCGACGCACCGAGCGGCGGGGTGCTGCCGGGGCGTACCGGTGCGCTCAGCACGTCCGCTGTACCCGTCGTGAAGAAGCCGCCGCGTCAACCGGTGAAGAGGATATAGGTCGCCACTGTCGCCACGGAGAAACCGGCGAGTTGAACGGGAAGCAGGGCCCAGAAGCACAGATGCATGGTCATGCCGAGGGCAAGGGCGTAGGGACGCGTTGCCGGGATGAGGAGTCCGGCCGGCAGAAGCGCCTCTGTGGCAATGACGAGGCCGGCCATCGGACGGCCGATGCGGAGGGCGCACGGTGAGGAACTTCCCAGCGTTCGCACGATCGGGGCAGGGTAGAAATACTCCCGGCGTGGCAGCAAGGGACGGATCACGGCGCCTGCCTCGAGCCACTGCGCAACGCGCAGTCCGGAACGAAAGTGCGGCGAACGGGCCTTGAGCCAGGCGCTGTTGAGGTACATGTGCGAGGTGATGAGAACGATCAGAACCTGCGCGAAGGTGTTCGAGGCCGTGTGGGCATGCGAGAGCGCCACACCGGTGCCCGGTGCGCCGGCGAACACCAGACAGGCAGTGCACAGCATCAGGTAGACGGTGTTGAACCGGAACAGGTAGGACAGCTCGAAGGCGAGCCCGAGCGATACCACTGCGGCGGCCGTATGCGGAAGGAAGCCGGCCGTCAGGGCGAGCGCCCCCGCGAGACGCGCCACGGTCACGGGGCGGTGCAGAGCAGAGATGAGATTCTCGGCATCGGCACCCCGGTGCTGACGCAGTTCGAAGCGGGAGTAGGTGCCGGACGCGAGGAAGCTCCACATGCCCTGCAACAGGGCGCCGGCGAATTTCGCGATGCAGGCGATGCCGAGGAGTATGCGAAAGAGTTGGAGATGGGATTCGTCGGTGGTCTTTTGAAAGAGGGAAGTGAGCGACTCATACAACCACATGACCGTTCACCACCTTCAGCGGCACATTTCCCTCCGCGAACATCATGCGTCCCTCTCCGTCCACGCTGTCGTACGTGGTCATGAGGTAGTCGCAGACGGACTGGAGGTCGGTGGTGGTCAGGCCGAGGGTGTCTCCCGTCGGAAAGAGGTCGAAGATGTTGATGGGTTCCCTCTCTCCGTCCCGCGTGCCGTGCAATTCGATGACGATGGAGCATCCATTGCTGAACATGGGCCAGCTGAAGATCTTCCCGGGGTGTCGGAAGTATCCGGCCGTGATCATGCGTGCGACGAGGGCCACCACGACGAGGAGTTCGGACCACCCCCTCCAGTCCATCAGCGGACCGTCCGCTCGTGGGGCACGTGGGGATGTTCGGCGGCGCCGTGGGCGGAGTGGGCCCAGTCGGTCAGGGTGACCTCATCGAGCCGGACGACGGCCTGTGTGGCGAGGACGGAGCCGATGCGGGGGTCGTCGTAAGGGATGTGGCGGGCCGCACCGCCGCGTGGACGGACACCTCGCCAGGTGCGGGTGAACCGGATGCCACGGACGCCGTACGGGGTGACCTTGCCGACGGAGAGGACCGCGAAGCCCTTGCGCAGGACGGGGCATCGTTCCACCGCCAGTTCAAGGCACGGTGTGCAGACGGGCGGATAGCTGGTGGTGGTCCAGGACCGGCTGTAGCGGACGACGTCCGCGGATTCGGCCAGTTCCACCAGCCACGTCCACCGGCCGGACGGTGTGCGTTGTGCGGTGTTTCCGCAGACCTGGCATTCGAGAGCCGCCATGGCCGTGCGCTGGCGGCCCGAGTGGACGCGGCCGAAGGCGGGGCGCCCTGCACCCGGGGCGTCGGTGTGCCGGGCCCAGAGGACGCCGTACTCATCACGGTCGCCGGGCTCTTCGTCGCTGAGGCGCAGGACGCCCCGGCTCCACCGCATCTCCAGGCGCGGTGCTGCTTCGCCGTCCCACGCCGTCATGAAGGGGACGGAGAGAACGGACCGAGGGTCCTGCTGGGTCATGGTCCTCCTTGGTACGAGCAGCGGATCGGGACAGCAGGCAGGCCGGCCCGGAGGGGCGGGCGCACGGGGCGCGGCTAGAGGAGAGTGAGCTCCGCGGAGTAGCCGCCGTCGCCCTCTTGGACACGGGTCAGCTGCCAGCCCGTGCCGGCGATCAGGCCTTCGATCTCGTCGGGGGCGAGCGACAGGTAGTCGAACCAGGGGGAGGCCGTCCTCTGGTAGCGCAGCCGGATGCGATCCTGTCCGGGCATGCGGCCTGAGGCGACGTTCAGACGCGCGTACTCGTGGTGCACGGGATTGGCCGTGTCGAGCGGGTCGCTGCTGACGCCGAGCAGCCGGGCGCCGGGATTGGCGACTCGCCGCAGACGCCTCAGCAGTTCCCGCCCGCGCTCGCGTGACCCGAGGATGCCCAGGTTGGCACCGCCCATGAGGAAGGTGTCGAACGGCTGGTCCGGGCAGTCGTCGATGTAGTCGAAGACGTCCGCACACCGCGCACGGGCGCCGCGCCGTCGCGCGATGTCCGCGACGGTCGGGGAGACGTCGATGCCGGTGACGTCCGAACCCCGTCGTGCCAGTTCCAGGACGTGACGCCCCGCTCCGCAGCCGATGTCCAGGACACGGCCCTTCGCCCAGTCGGCGAGGAGACGCTCGGGCAGCTCCCAGTCATCGTACGAGGCGAAGTAGCGGCTGGGGTCGGACCAGCCGATGAAGCCGTCCTCGCGTTCGACGATCTCCGCGGCGGTGCCGCGGGCGCCGTGTGCACGCCAGCAGCGCAACAGGATGGCCCCGAAGGCGTCGTCACTCGTGGGTGCGGAAACTTCGAATCTCTCATCGGTCATGGCGGGCCCTGCCTTGGCTGAGAGGGAGGAGTCGGACGTCGAGGCGGACCAGTTCGCGGTGTCGGTACGTGCCCTGCCAGACGGGCCCCCTGTCGTTCACGAGGTGGATGTCGGCGAACCGGCGGACGAGTTCATCGAGCGTGACAGCGATCTGCGTGCGAGCCAGAGCGGCACCGAGGCAGAAGTGCGCGCCCTTGCCGAAAGACAGGTGATCGGGGGCATTCCGACGCGGCGCCACCCACGCGGGGTCCGGGTAGCGCCGTTCGTCGTGGTTGGCGGCGCCGAAGGCGAACATCACCCTTTCCCCGGTCCGGATGACATGGTCGCCGACCTGCACGGGCCGTGCGGCGACGCGGACGGAGGAGAGCGGTTCGGGAAGGCTCACGCGGATCAGGTCTTCCAGCAGAACGTGACGTTCGGCAGGGTCCGTCGTGGCGTAGCGGGAGAACTCGCCGGGATGCCGCACGAACCGGTGCACCGCGTTGGCGATCGTCCGGCCGGTGTTCTCGAAGCTCGCGATCACGAGCATGCCGCACAAGGAGACGATGTCGTTCTCGGTGACGTCGTCCGGGCATTCAGCCGAACTGATGGCGGACAGCACATCGTCCTGGGGAAGCTCGCGACGCTTCCGGACGAGATCGCGCAGGTAGGGCTCGAGGGCTTCGAGTGCTGTCTCGACGTGCATGGTCCCCTGCCGCGGGGACAGCAGGGCGCGGACCCATCCTTCGACCGCGGGCCAGTCGGCTTCCGGCAAGCCCAGGACGGTGCAGGTCGAAGCGAGCGTGGCCGGACGGATGAACGCGGTGATGAGCTCAATGGGCTCGGCTACGGGCAGGCGTTCGGCGTGCGTTGCGATGATGCGGGTGATGAGGTCGCGATGCCGGCTGACGGCGCGTGCCGACAGCGCCCCCGCCGCCAGTCTGCGGACCGCCGTGTGCTCGGCTCCGTCCAGATCGAGGAGATTGCGGTCCAGCGCGTTGCGCGTGCCCGACGCCCCGGCCCCGTAGGCCCCGGTCATGATCAGACGCTCATCGCCCAGAAGCGCGCGGACATCCTCATCGCGGCTGATGAGCCAGACCTGCCTGCCGCTGCTCGTGCGCACGGGGCACACGGGGTGGTGGGTCCGCAGCGGGGCGAAGAGCGACTCCGGGTCGTCGATGAACTGCTGCGAGTGCAGGATCCTGTTGGCCTCGCGCGGGGCGTCGTCGATGGGCATACCGGCCTTTCCGTTCGGGGGTGGACAGGCCTTCAAGCCGAGACCCCTTCCCAGCTGTCGGTGGGCTGAACAGGCGTCTTCCAGGGCAGGCCGAACATGAGGATCAGCGGGGGCAGGAGCAGACCTGCGACGGCCAGCAGCATGGTCTGGTACACGCCGATCGCGGAGCCGACGAGCCCGCCTGCGAAGGCCCCGACCGGCCGCCCGCCCCAGGACAGCCACCGGCTGGTCATCATGACGCGGCCGAGCATGCCCGAAGGGCACGACAGCTGACGGTAGGAGCGTGCGGCCGTCGTGTAGAGGAAGACGAAGAACATGACCACCATGAAGGAGGCCAGTACCGCGATCTGACCCGCCGGTCCCGGGTTCACGAGCAGTGTGACGGCTTCGCAGGGGGCTGTGGCGAACGCGCTGACCAGGAGTACGCGGCTCATGCCGAAGCGGCGCGTGGCACGCTGCGCCACCAGGGAACCGAGGATGCCGCCCGCCGCGCTGATTCCGAGGACGAGTCCGGCGGCTTGGGGTGTCCAGTGCAGGTGCCGGACCACGTACAGGAGCCAAAGGGTGTTCCATGCGGCAAGGAAGAACGAGTCGACTCCGTTGGCCAAGGCGATGGAGCGGAACTCCGCATGTGTGAAGACGTACTTCAGCCCTTCCTTCTGAGTGGTGAGGAAGCCTGCCTTGCTGCTTCCCTGCCGGGTCTTCTGCCGCACCTGCGTCTCCGGCCGCTTGACCGTGATGCGCAGCAGCAGGAGGAAGCTGAAGGCGTACGAGACGGCGTCGCCCACCATGGCCGTGGAGGCGTCGGAGACCGCGATGAAAAGACCTGCCAGTGACGGTCCCACGAGCAGGGCTGTGCTGTATGAGGCGTTCAGCTTTCCGAGGGCCTCTTCGAGCCGCGGCCCCTTGCCGAAGAGCTGGGGCGGGAAGCTGGAGTAGGCGGCGTCGAAGAACAGGGTGATCGACGCCTCCAGCAGGGCCACCAGGAAAAGGTGCGCCAGGGTGAGGACGTGCGCCGCCGAGGCCAGCGGGATCGAGACGACCAGCAGGCAGCGTACGGCGTCGGCGCACACCATCATCCTGCGCTTGTCCCCGCGGTCGGCCACGGCGCCGGCCCAGAGACTCATCAGCAGTTGAGGAAGGGTCGAGGCGGCACCCAATAAGCCAAGTGTGAAAGGTGAGGCGTGCAGAGTGTCGAGTGCTATCAGGGGGAGGGCCAGCGCAGTGACCGCAGTTCCGGTGTCACTGATGAACTGGGCGGCGATCAGCCGGCTGAAGTTCCTGTCGCGAAAGATCGACGCGGATTTCCCCGAAGGCACGAGAGATGTTTCCTTGTGTGAGTTCTCAGTGAGGCTGCTGAGACGACCGCTGCCGGGCCGGGGATCAAGGCCCCGACCCGGCGCAGAATCAGGACTTGTACTGGAACGCGTGCGACGCGAGCTTCTGCGGGTCGACCTTCGCCGTTCCCGAGAACGCGCCGATCACCATTCGAACGATGCGCTGCATAGTGTGTCTCCCCTGTTCGTGCGACTGGCTGCCGCTGACTGGGTGAATGTCATCACTAATGGCGGAAATCAGCAATGTACCGAAATGAAGTTGGCCGGTTAGTGATGACATATCAAGCGGAATGCGCAGGCGGCGGAGGGCGTTGTGGTCCTCAGCGCACCGTCCAGGCGGGAAATCTCCTGTCTGAATGCGTCGTTCCGTCTGCGGGCCGGTTGAAGCGGCGTCCCAGGGCGCCCGACGGGCGTGGCTCCGGCGGGTCATGGACCGCCTGAGCCGCGCCCACAGGGTTTCCCGCGTTCCGCAGG
Source organism: Streptomyces sp. bgisy100 (assembly GCF_057709105.1). NCBI lineage: Bacteria > Bacillati > Actinomycetota > Actinomycetes > Kitasatosporales > Streptomycetaceae > Streptomyces > Streptomyces sp. bgisy100. Next base: position 46,682 of record NZ_JBYITE010000030.1, on the reverse strand, counting down.
AGGCTGAGGTCACCTGCGGGCTGCGGTGTCGGAGGGGAGTTCGGCGAAGCGGTCGCGATACGCGCTCGCGAAGCGGCCGAGGTGGGAGACGCCCCACCGGTAGGCGATCGTGCCGACGGGGTCGGTGGAGGCGAGGATGTCCGCACGGATCCGGTCGAGCCGCAGGTTGCGGACGTAGGACAGGGGCGAGAGGCCCAGCCGGTCGCGGAACACCGAGCCGATGGTGCGAGGGCTGCAGTGGGCGGCCTGAGCGATGTCACTGAGGCTGATGCGTTCGGTGAGGTTCGCCTCGATGAACGCGAGGGCTGCGCGCACAGCACGCGGGTGGCCGGGTGGAGGCCCCTCGCGCAGCTCGGCCGTGTGCGAGTGCGGCTGGGCCAGGAGCAAAGCGGTGACGATGGACCGCAGCTGGCCGCGCTGTACGTCCGAGCGCCGGAAGAGGGGGTCTCCCGAGTCCAGCTGTTCGAGGAGGGAACGGACCAGTAGCCGCACCGCCCGGCCCTTGGAAGTGGCCAGGTCCAGGGCGAAGTCGAAGCGTATGGGGGACAGCGGCGGCTGCCCGGTCAACGCACCGAACTCCTGGTCGACCAGGGCGGCGTCGATGCGCAGTCCCAGGAACCGCGTCCCCCGGGCGTGCAGGGGCCGCAACTCCTGGGAGTCTCCAGGGTTGACGACTCCCGCGGTCGACGTGTCCAAGGTCGCCCGCAGGCCGCCTCGCGCTGCCGAGATCGCGCCGGAGACACCGATGTTGACGAAGTAGGACCTGCGGCCCTCGGCCGAGGCGACGCGCACATCGAGCGGCGAGGCGAAGTAGCCCACGGCGAAGTCGTGGGCGGCCACGCCGCGCAGTTCGTGATCGCCGCCGCACAGGCCGTCCAGCGGCGATGTGGCGATGGAGCCGCCGAAGAGCAGGGTGGCGGCGTTCAGCAGGTCGACGGGGTTCCGGGATTTGCTGATGAGGTAGGTGCGCAGCGGCTCCGGCACGGCGTTCCCTCCTTTGGTGCGCCCGCCGCGGTCTTGGGGAGCGTATGGGGGCGGGCGGCCCGAGTCCGGCGTCAGTGTCTCAGCCGTGGTGGCCTGCCTGTGCCTGTGCCCATGCCCCATGCCCCATGCCCCGTGCCCCGTGCCCCGTGCCCCGTGCCCCGTGCCCCGTGACCTGTGTCTGTGCCTGCCTGTGTCCGTGCTCGTGACCCGTGCCCGGCCGGCGGTCCGGCGTCCAGCAGGACGAACGCGACGTGCGGGGCGCATCGGACCGAGGGGTGGATCTTCTGCAGCGGATTCCTCTGTGAGGTGTTCTGCGGGCGTGCTCACATCGGCGGGGCGACGAACAGCCCCGGATCCACGTCGTTGTGGGACTTGGCGGCGATGAACTCGTCCATCTCGTCCGCCGTGCCCCACTGATCCGCGGTGGCGGGATCACGCAGGTCGTAGAGGTGGGGGTGCCAGGTGTCCTCGTCCAGGATCTCCAGCTCGGTGGTGTACTCGACGGTGTTGCCGGCCCGGTCGAGGAAGTAGCTGAAGGTGTTGTCACCGGCACGGTGCCGTCCCGGCCCCCACAGCCGCTCGATGCCCAGGCGCCGCATCCGGCCGGTGCCGCGCATGAACGCGTCGACCCCGCGCATCTCGAAGGAGGCGTGGTGGAAGGCCGCGTGCGGCCCGCGCACGATACCGAAGCTGTGGTGGAAGGTGTTGCACCGCAGAAACCACATGATCTCGCCGTGGCCGCCCAGGCACATGGTGTCCGAGAGACGGAACCCCAGGTGCCTGATGTACCAGGCAACCGTCGCCTCGGGGGTGGGAGAGTTCATCAGGACGTGGGAGAGGCGCACGGGGATCGGCTCGCGGGCCTCGATTCTGCGGTGCCGGCGCGCGCCGACGTCGGCGGAGACCTCCACCACGCGGCCCTCGTTGTCGAAGAAGCGCACCGCGTAGCCGCCCCCGGGTGTGTCCAACGGCTTCGGTTCGTGGACCAGCCGCACGCCCTGCGCGATCAGCTGTGCGGCCAGGGTGTCGACATCGCCGGCGCCCGCGGCGCCGAAGGCGATCAGGTCGGTGCGCTTGTGGGCGCCCTCGCGCAGCCGCACCACGTACTGCTCCGGGGAGCCTTCGGCGGCCAGGAACGAGACACCGGTGTCACCGGCGGTCTCCGTCAGCCCCCACAGCTCGGTGTAGAACTGACGCTGCTCGGCGAAGTTCGGCATGGCGACATCGATGTGCCGCAGATGGGTGATCGGACTGCTGCTGTTGCCCACGGTGAACTCCGGTTCTTCTGCTCGAGGTGGCTCGCGCGGCCAGCGTTGTGCCACAGGAGGGCCCGGGAAGCGGCGGCGGGCATGTGGTCTCTCTCCTGGTCCATCGCGGGTCTGTCCATGTCCGACGCGCGAAGGCGGACCTCCGGAACTCCCTTGTCCCGTCGGTCATTTCGCGCCCGGCGGTCACGCGGGCTCGGCCATGAGCCGGTGACCGGCATCCGTCAGCGGGTCCGTTTCGCGATGGCGCTGCGCATGTTCCAGGCGGGCGATCGCCACCGAGGTCGCCACGAGCGTTCGGCACCGCTGCCTGCGCCTCCGCACGAACGCCTCGAGCCCCGCCCCGACCGATCCGTGCCGCCCGAGCTCTTCGGCCAGCACGACCCCGTCCTCGATGGCCAGAGCCGCGCCGCCGGCCATCTGCGGTGCGGGCGCGTGCGCGGCGTCACCGATGACGACGCAGCTGCCCCGGTTCCAGGCGCCCTCCAGGAACGCGGTCAGCACCGGGCGGCGCACCACCGACTCCGACACGGACACCAGAGGGCGGATCTCCGCCACCCGGCCCGGGAAGGCCTCCAGTATCTGCCGCAGGCGCGGGGCGAGTTCGGCCTCGGGCAGGACGCTCCGCTCCACTCCGTTCTCCGTCAGGAACACGTACGCCTGGCTGACCGAGATGGGCACGAGGCCCGCCGTGTCGGTCTTCCCGGCGAACCGGTGGATCCCGGTGGCCCACTGCGGGCGGGGCACCAGGGCCCGCCAGACCATCTGCCCGTGGTAGTCGAGCGAGGTCTCAAGGCCCAGCAGACTCCGCGCCGATGAGCGGATCCCGTCCGCGCCCACCAACAGCGCGACCTGCCGGACCGTCCCGTCCGACAACTGCACGCGGACCAGATCCCCCTCCTGGTGCACCGCCGTGACGGTCAGTCCCTGATGTACGACTGCGCCGCGCTGTTCGGCTTCCGCATGCAGGATGCGGTGCAGCACGGGGCGCGCCATGCCGGCCATCGCCGGTCGCCGCGCACCGATCAGGCGCGGCAGCCGGATCCGGCGCGCGGGTGTGCCGTCCACGTCCACGTGCGTGATCACGTTCATGCCGTAGCCCTCGGCCAGACAGTCCTCCGCGAGACCCAGCCCGGCCAGTGCGCGTAGCGCGGGACCGGCCAGGCACAACCCCCAGCCGGAAGTCGCTCCTGACGGGTTGACCTCGGCGATCTCCACTTGCCATCCCGCGCCTGCCAGGGCAGTGGCCGCTGACAGACCGGCGACGCCCGCACCCACGATCATGGCCGTACGTGCACCGCGACAGCTGTTCATGTACGCCTCCGAAGCACCTGATTTCTTCTCGACCGTAGGCTCCGTCGGCGCTGCGCCTTATCCGAATCAGGCGGCGACCATCCGCTGTCCGCAATCGACCATCTGACCGGCGACTGCATCGGTGTGGAGGTGTCGGTGTCCAGCCGGTCCCGGCTGGGCGATCCGCCGCCATGCTCGGGCAAGCCCTGGCCGAACGCGCCGCGGCGTGGACATCGGCGTGGACATCACCGAGCCGGATGGCACTCCTCGGCGTAGCGGGCGAGTCCATCCGCCATGCCCTGCATGAACTTCTGGAGGTAGCGCGGCATGATCCAGCCCAACAGTCGGCTCGTCTCGTACTCGCCGTACCAGTGGATGACCGTGCCTGAGCTCGCTGTGGGCTTCAGTTCGATGCGCGCGCGATAGTTGTGCATCGACGCGATGAACGCGTCCTCGTAGGCCAGGAGGCGTTGCTCGACCTTCTCGGTCAGCCGCTCCCCGGTCACGGTACGTCCCGTTCGGAACGCCCGGACGGCGCCGACGCCGTCGTCGCCGCCGGGGTCGAGGCCGACCGACCGGGTCGTGTCCAGACTGTCCACCTTGGACCACAGCGGCCAGCTTGCGGCGTCGACCAGCAACTTCCAGACGATGTCCGGCGAGGCGCCGGTGGTCACGGTGACGTCGTATCGGTGCATGGTGGAGGGCTCCTGTGAGTGGATGCTGGGGCGGGGTCCCGGATATCGGCGAACTCGTGTTTCGGACGGCGTTCTCGAACCGGGGATCGTCCTGGGCGGATCAGCGGCCGGTCGTGCCGTCGATGAGTTCGCGGAGGACGTCCGCGTGGCCCGCGTGCCGGCCGGTCTCCTCGATCATGTGGGTGAGTGCCCAGCGGATGCTGGGAGCGGGGCGGTCCGGGTCCGGTCGGGGGACCGGTGCGCCGAGATCGGTGCACCCGTCGAGAACGTCGTTCGCGCGCTCGACCGCCTCTCGGTAGCGGGCGACGACATCGGCCACGCTGTCCGCCGGTGCGGCCCGGAACGTCGCCTGCCAGTCGGTGACGTCGTCCCCGAGGAACATCGAGCGCTCGACGGACGTCAGGTGGTTGAGCAGGCCGAGCAGGTTCGTGCCCGACGGCACTGCGGCTGTCCGCACCTGCGGTTCGGGGGCGCCGTCGACCTTCTCGGCGATCGACGTCCGGAGGTAGTCGAGGAATCCGCGCAGGACTTCGGTCTCGTCGTTTCCGGTCCGGGGCGGCGGGGTGTCGCGGCGGCGGCCGTTGTGGCGCGTGGTGCTGGGCACCGTGGTCTCCCTTCCTTTGTCGGGGGCAGATCCGTCGGGGCAGGTCCTTCGCCGGGGGCGGGCGTCGGCCGCCGTGTCAGGCGGTGCGGCGGATGAGGAGGACGTGGTCGGTGACCTCGGCGGTGCGCCCGTCCGGTCCGGTCGCGATCCGGCGGGGTGCGTAGGCCCGCTCGACCGTCCATGTCCGCGGCGCCAGGCCGATCTCCGCGGCGACTTCCAGCGGGCTCGGGTAGCGGATGCCGGGATCCTGGTTCCACGACCACGGCGCGGCCGAGCCGTGGTCGACGACCAGCAGCCGCCCGTCCGGGCGCAGTGCGTGCGCGGCCGAGCGCAGCACGGTTGCCCGGTCCAGGCCGAAGGGGGTGTGGAGGTAGTGGGCGCAGACCAGGTCGAATCCGCCGGGCGGGAACGACGTGTGCAAGTCGGCCCGCACGGTGGTGACGCGCTCGCCCAGGCCGTGTGAGCGGACGAGGGCGGCGAGCCGCTCCACCGCCACGGCCGAGATGTCGACCGCGGTGACCTGCCATCCCAGGCGGGCGAGCCACAGTGCGTCGCCGCCGTTGCCGCATCCGAGGTCCAGCGCGTCACCGGGCGGCAGGCCCGTCCCCGTCTCGGTGAGGCGGACATTCGGCTGCGGGCCGTCGGCTGCCGGCCGGGCCGCGTAGACGCTGTCCCAGAACGCGACCGCATCGGTGGTGCTCATGAAGGCTCCTTGTGTCGGGATGTGGGCAGTCTTGCCAGCCACCTCACGACCTGGCACGGAATCTTGCGGTTACGGCAAGATGGCCCGATGGACCGCACAACGGACGACGACGTGCTGGACGCCGTGGGGCCGCGCCTTCGTGCGCTGCGTCGTGACCGCGGCATCACCCTCGCCGGCCTCGCGGCGACGACCGGCGTGTCGGAGAGCACGCTGTCCCGGCTGGAGAGCGGGCTGCGCCGGCCGAGCCTGGAACTGCTGCTGCCGCTGGCCCGTACCTATGACGTTCCGTTGGACGACCTCGTCGGTGCCCCGCGCACGGGCGACCCCCGCATCCACCTCAAGCCGGTCAGGCGGTTCGGGATGACCTTCGTGCCCCTGTCCCGGCGGCCGGGCGGGGTGCACGCGTTCAAGATGATCATCCCCGAACGGCCGGAACCACTCGAACCGACCCCGCAGACCCATGAAGGCTTCGAATGGCTCTACGTGCTGGGCGGACGCCTGCGGCTCGTGATCGGCGAGCGCGACCTGACACTGCCGCCCGGTGAGGCAGCCGAGTTCGACACGTCCTTGCCCCACTGGCTGGGCAGCGCCGACGGCGGCGCGGTGGAACTTCTCATCCTGTTCGGCCTGCAAGGGGTGCGTGCGCACGTACGCACCGGCCCTCATCGGTCCGATCGGGCCGGGGGACGGCGGTGAACGCGGCGGGAGATTCTGTATGCGCGTCGGCCTGTCGGCCGTCGACGGGCTGCTCGAAGGGGGAGCGGCGTGTCAGTCGAAACTCCCCGGATTCTCCCCGGGACTGATCGACGCGGTCCCTGGGGTGCACCTCAATGATGTTGACCGTGAACTATAAGGCAAAAGAGTTGTGGAGCCTTGGATAATGCTGAATGAAGTCGTGGCGACCCGCTATGTCACGCCCTTGCGTGAGGGCGGTTCGCTCCCGGGGATCGTCGAGGCCGACGACCTCGGCACCTACGTCATGAAGTTCACCGGTGCCGGTCAGGGCCGCAAGACCCTGGTCGCCGAGGTGATCTGCGGCCTGATCGGGCAGCGGCTCGGGCTGCGGGTCCCCGAGCTCGTGCAGATCCGGCTCGACCCGGTCATCGGGCTGGGCGAGCCGGACCAGGAGGTGCAGGAGCTGCTGAAGGCCAGCGGCGGCCTCAACCTCGGGATGGACTATCTGCCCGGCTCGCTCGGTTTCGATCCGCTCGCCTTCGCGGTGGACCCGGTGGAGGCCGGGCGGGTGGTCTGGTTCGACGCGCTGATCAACAATGTCGACCGCTCGTGGCGCAACCCCAATCTGCTGGTGTGGCACGGTGGGATGTGGCTCATCGACCACGGCGCCACGATGATCTGGCACCACAACTGGCCGTCCGCCCGGACCGCGGCCGCCAAGCCGTACGACGCCTCCGACCACGTCCTGGCCTCCTTCGGTCCGGACCTGGACGCCGCCGCTGCCGAGCTGGCTCCGCTGGTGACGGAGGAGCTGCTCACCGGTGCCGCGGCCGAAGTCCCCGACGTCTGGCTGGCCGACGAGCCCGGCTTCGACTCCCCGGACGCGGTGCGCCGGGCCTACGTCGAGGCGCTGGCGGAACGGGCCGCGGGCCTGCGCGACCGGATCACCCTCGGCCCCCGGACGGGCGAGCAGCCCTCGCGGGCTCCGGAGTGGCTGCGGGTCCGGATCGATGGAAAGGCCGCACGGTGAACGGGCTCCACAACGGACGCGATGTCTTCGAGTACGCCCTGCTCCGGGTCGTCCCCCGGGTGGAGCGCGGTGAGCTGATCAACGCCGGTGTGGTGGTGTACTGCCGCGCCCGGTCCTGTGTCATCGCCCGCACGCATCTGGACGAGGACCGGCTGCGGGCGCTGGACCCCACGGCCGACGTGTCCGCCGTCCGCGCCGCGCTGCACGCCGTCGAGGGTCTGTGCCGGGGCGGTGAACACGCGGGCCAGGCGGGCGGGGACGACGCGGGGCGGAGGTTCCGCTGGCTCGTGGCGCCGCGCAGTACGGTCGTCCAGCCGGGCCCGGTGCACACCGGTCTGACCACCGATCCGGAGGCGGAGGCCGAACGGCTCCTGGACGTCCTGGTCCGCTGAAGCCTCGGTCGGGCGGATCCTTCGGTCCGCCCGACCGGTGGTCCGGGCCTGTGACATGGGGCGCGACCGGTCATGGCCCGTTGACACCGGGTGCCGCGGCTTCTAGCGTTTTGGCCGACCTACCTACTAAGCGGTTGCTCATTCGGCAGCCGCTCCCGGACGGATCCGCATCCCAAGCGGCCCGAACGCGAGGAGAATCCGCATGTCCACCACCGAGCAGCGTGTCGCCGTCGTGACGGGCGGCGCCCGGGGCATCGGCCAGGCCACCGCCGTGCGCCTGGCCGAGGAAGGCCGCGCCGTCGCCGTACTGGACCTGGACGAGGCCGCCTGCAAGGACACCGTGGAGAAGATCACCGCGGCGGGCGGCAAGGCCCTCGCCGTCGGCTGCGACGTCTCCGACTCCGCCCAGGTCGAGGCCGCGGTCGCGCGGGTCGCGGAGGAGCTCGGCGCGCCCACCATCGTCGTCAACAACGCGGGGGTCCTCCGGGACAACCTGCTGTTCAAGATGAGCGACGCCGACTGGGACACGGTCATCAGCGTGCATCTGCGCGGCGCCTTCCTGGTCACCCGCGCCTGCCAGAAGCACATGGTGGACGCGGGGTTCGGCCGGGTCGTCAACCTGTCCAGCAGCTCGGCCCTCGGCAACCGCGGCCAGGTCAACTACTCGGCGGCCAAGGCCGGTCTGCAGGGCTTCACCAAGACCCTCGCGATCGAGCTGGGCAAGTTCGGGATCACCGCCAACGCCGTCGCCCCCGGCTTCATCGCCACCGACATGACCGCCGCCACCGCCGCCCGTGTCGGCATGGGCTTCGAGGACTTCCAGGCCGCCGCCGCGAGCCAGATCCCGGTCCAGCGCGTCGGCACCCCCGACGACATCGCGAACGCCATCGCCTTCTTCACCGGCGAGCAGGCCGGCTTCGTCTCCGGCCAGGTCCTGTACGTGGCCGGCGGCCCGCTCGACTGACGCCCGGACGCGCGGAGACACAGGAGACATCATGACTGCACCGCAGGACAGCGGGCGCGTCGCGCTCGTCACCGGAGCGAGCCGGGGCATCGGCTACGGCATCGCCGAGGCGCTGGTCGCCCGCGGCGACCGGGTCGCGATCACCGGCCGCAACGAGGAGAGCCTCAAGGAGGCCGTCGAACGGCTCGGCGCGGACCGGGTGATCGGCATCGCCGGAAAAGCCCACGACGAGGCGCACCAGGCGGCTGCCGTGGAGCGCACCGTCGAGGCGTTCGGCCGGCTCGACTACCTCGCCAACAACGCCGGGACCAACCCGGTCTTCGGGCCGATCGCGGATCTCGACCTCGGGGTGGCCCGCAAGGTCTTCGAGACCAATGTGATCTCGGCGCTCGGCTTCGCCCAGCAGGCCTGGAAGGCCTGGCAGAAGGAGAACGGCGGCGCGATCGTCAACATCGCGTCGGTGGCCGGCCTCTCGGCCTCCCCGTTCGTCGGCGCCTACGGCATCAGCAAGGCCGCGATGATCAACCTCACCCTGCAGCTGGCGCACGAGCTGTCGCCGGGCGTCCGGGTCAACGCCATCGCCCCGGCCGTGGTGAAGACGAAGTTCGCCCAGGCGCTCTACGAGGGCCGTGAGGAGGAGGTCACCGGGGCCTATCCGCTGGGCCGGCTCGGGCAGCCCGAGGACGTCGGGGGCGCCGCGGAGTTCCTGCTCTCCGAGCGCTCCGGCTGGGTCACCGGCCAGACGCTCGTCGTCGACGGCGGAATCTTCCTCAACGCCGGGGTCGGCTGAGCCGGAGCCGTCCGCCGAGGTTCCCCGACGACGCCCCTTCCTCCCCGGGAGGGGCGTCGCCTCCCCGGGAGGGGCGCCGTCAGTGGTCGCCGGTAGGTTCTCCGGAGAAGAACGGATCACACCCCGGAGGTTGTTGACGTGACCGACATGCTGCCCGAGTCCTGGCGCGGCGTCCTCGGCGAGGAGCTGGACCGGCCCTACTTCACCGAGCTCCTCGACTTCGTCGAGAAGGAGCGGGCGAACGGTCCGGTCTACCCGCCGCGCGCCGAGGTCTTCGCGGCGCTGGAGGCCACCCCGTTCGACCGGGTGAAGGTCCTCGTCCTCGGGCAGGACCCGTACCACGGCGAGGGCCAGGGGCACGGTCTGTGCTTCTCGGTCCGGCCCGGGGTGAAGACCCCGCCCTCCCTGCGGAACATCTACAAGGAGATGCAGCAGGACCTCGGCCACCCGGTCCCCGACAACGGCTGTCTGATGCCCTGGGCCGAGCAGGGCGTCCTGCTGCTCAACGCCGTGCTGACGGTCCGCGCCGGAGAGGCGAACTCGCACAAGGGCAAGGGCTGGGAGAAGTTCACGGACGCGGTGATCCGCGCCGTCTCGTCCCGGCCGGACCCGGCGGTCTTCGTCCTCTGGGGGAACTACGCCAAGAAGAAGCTCCCGCTGATCGACACCGACCGGCACACCGTCGTGGAAGGGGCCCACCCCTCCCCGCTCTCGGCGAAGAAGTTCTTCGGCAGCCGCCCGTTCTCGCAGATCGACGCGGCGATCGCCGCGCAGGGCCACGCGCCGGTGGACTGGCGGATCCCGGACCTCGGCTGACGCCTCGCCTCGCCGGAGCGGGCGTCGGCGCCTGACCGGGCGGGCCCGTCCGAACGGGCCTGCCCGCCCCCGCCCCGGGCGGCCGGTCACCGGCCTGGCAGCGCTCCACGGGCGTGCGGGGCCCGGCCCTGAGAGTCTGGGGGCGGCTGCCGGGTGCGGCGGCCGGCGCCGTCCCGCCGCGGCTGCCGCCGGAGCGCGGGAGGTCAGATGGTCCGTGAGCAGCAGGGGGAGGCGTCCGAGGACGCCGTCATGACGAGGATCGGACAGACGGTCATGCTCCACCGCGCGGGCGACCGCGAGGAGGCGAGAAACCGCTTCGCCCAGCTGTGGGCGGAGATCGGTGAAGCCGGCGATCCGCTGCACCGCTGCACGCTGGCCCACTACATGGCCGACACCCAGGACGATCCCGCGGACGAGCTGGTCTGGGATGTCCGGGCGCTGCGCGCGGCCGACAGCCACGCCGGCTCCCGGTCCCCGTCCGCCTCCCGCACCGCCGTCGCCGTCCGTGCCTTCTACCCGTCCATCCACCTGAACCTGGCCGCGGACTATGTGAAGCTGCGCCGGCCCGAGGCCGCCCGCCGGGCGCTGCGCCGGGCCCGGGAGAGCGCCCGGGTGCTCGGCGACGACGAGTACGGCGACGGCGTCCGGGCGGCCATCGCACGGCTGGAGCTACGGCTCGGCGGCTCCACCGGCGACCCGGAGCCGCCCGGCGGTCATTTGCCGTAGACCCTGCGGCAGATCCGGGCCTCCGGGCTGCCCGGCCGCCACTTGCCGTACGTCTCGCCGAGGTCGCACACATTGGCGGTGCGCGCCGGAGCGGGGATGCGGGTGTACCGGGGCGGCCTGGCGGGTGCCACGGGACCGGCGTCCCGCTGCCGGGGAACCGCGGGCCGCGGCCGGACGCCGGGACCCGGCCGCTCGGCACGCGGCACCGGGGCGGGCGGCTGCGTGCGCGGCGGGGGAGTGCGGAGCTTGCCGGTGGTGTGCCGGGTGGCCTCGGGCCGGATGCGCTCGATGCGGTCGACCGAGCGGTCCTCGGCGATCTGTGGCGCGGCGGACTGCGAGGCGGGCGACGGAACGGGCGGTTCCTTCACCGGATGCTGGCGGGGGACGGTGACGCAGCCCGCGAGGGCCGGGGAGGCGAGCAGGACCACTGCTGCGGTGAATCGGTGCACCCGGGGCATTTTGCTGCTCCCGGGTGCCGTTGGACAGCGATTCGCCCTCCGGCTGGTCCGTTGGGGTGACGGGATCACGTTCCGGTGGAACCGCCGGACGGGATCACGCTCCGGTGGAACCGTCGATCCGCTCGCGGATGAGGTCGGCGTGGCCGTTGTGGCGGGCGTACTCCTCGATCATGTGGACGTAGATCCAGCGCAGGGAGAAGCGCTTCCCGCTGTGGTGCTCCCCGGCCCCGATGTCGTCCAGCCCGCGCCCTGCGGCGGCCTCGCGGGCGCGCCCCGTCTCCCGCTGCCAGATCTCCTGGGCCTCCTCCCAGCTGTCGTCCGGGGTGAGCCGGAGGTCGCGGTCCTGCTCCTCGTCGGTCCAGAACAGCGGCTGCGCCGCGCCGGCCTCGCCGGCCAGGATGTTGCGGAACCAGTGCCGTTCGACGTCCGCCATGTGCCGGACCAGGCCCATCAGGGAGAGGATCGACGGCGGTGCGGAGGCCTCGCGCAGCTGCTTCTCGTCCAGGCCCGCACACTTGGCGGCGAGTGTCTCGCGGTGGAACTCCAACCAGCTCTCCAGCATGGTGCGTTCGTCGGCAACGGTGGGGGGCACGGTGCGTTCAGCAGTCGTCATGCGGGTCATCATGTCCGGGCGCCGGGGAGCGTGCCAGGGAGTTTCCCGCCGGTGTGCCCGGCGTCGCCGAGCATGCCGCGCAGCAGTTCCCCGCAGCCGGCCCGGAGTTGCTCCGGGGTGACGCCCGCCGCGTGGTACGGCCCCGCCGCGCAGGCGAACATGACGCCGTCCGCCCAGGCGACCAACGACAGGGCGTGCCGCTCCGGTTCGGCGGACCCCCAGCGTGCCAGGAGCGCCGTCAGCACGTCCCGGAACGGCTTTCCCGCCGCGTCGTAGATGGGGCGCAGCTCCGGCCGCCGGGTGGCCTCCAGGGCCAGTTCGTACCGGGCCAGCAGGAGATCCGGGTGCTCGGTCAGGTAGCGGTGGACGGTGCGCGCCACGGCCCGGGCCAGGTCCTCCGGACCGTCGGGTGTCACGATCTCCGCCCCGAACACCCGGGTGTCGCGGAGTGCCAGCTGCCGTACGGCCGCCTCCAGCAGGGCGGCCCGGGTCCGGGCGTGGTTGGACGTGGAGCCCGCGGGAAGCCCGGCGGCCTCGTCGACCGCCCGGTGCGTGAGCCCGCGCAGGCCGCGCTCGGCGAGCAGGCGGATCGCAGTGTCCGCGATGAGCGCGGGGCGCGAGCCGGTACGAGCCGGGCCGGACGGCCCGGCGGAGGCGCGGACGGTACGTGACGTCATGACCTCAACCTACCGGGCTCACTACGTCTGTAGTAGCGTGAAGCGAAACGGAACTACAGGTGTAGTAAGTCGAGGGGGAGACATGGACGCAGCAGCACCGCACAGGGACACGGCACATGCCGTCGTCATCGGCGCCGGCGTCGGGGGCCTGGCCGCCGCGGCCGGCCTCCACCAGCGGGGATGGTCGGTCACCGTGCTGGAACGGGCGGCGCAACTCGGCGACGTCGGCGCCGGGATCGGCCTCGCCCCCAACGCCCTGCGGGCGCTCGACGCCCTCGGGGCGGGCGAGGCGGTCCGTTCCCTGTCGGCCCACGGCGCGGTGGGAGGCATCCGGCACCCCAGCGGTCGTTGGCTCTCCCGGGCCGGTGCCGACGCCGCGGCCGAGCGCTTCGGCGGCCCGACGGTGCTCGTCCACCGCGCCGTCCTGATCGACCTGCTCGCCTCCCTGCTGCCGGCCGGTGCCCTCCGGACCGGGACCGCGGCGCGCCTCGCCGACCCCGGCGGCCCCGGCACCGCCGCCCGGGTCACCACCGCCCGCGGCGAGTCGATCGAGGCCGGCCTCGTCGTGGGCGCCGACGGCATCCACTCCGCGGTGCGGCGGACCCTCTTCCCCGGCCACCCCGCCCCCCGCTACAGCGGACTGACCGCCTGGCGCCTCGTCGTCCCCGCGCTCGACGAGCCCTTCGAGCCGCACGAGACCTGGGGCCGCGGCCGGCTCTGGGGCACCCAGCCGCTGCACGACGGCCGGGTCTACGCCTACGCCGCGGCCACCGCCCCGCCCGGCGGGCGGGCGCCCGGAGCCGAACGCGCCGAACTGTTCCGCCGCTTCGGGGACTGGCACCACCCGGTGCCCGATGTCCTCGCCGCCGCCGAGGAAGACGCCGTCCTCCGCCACGACCTGTACGAGAGTGCCCGTCCGCTCCCCGCACACCACCGCGGCCGGACCGCCCTGCTCGGCGATGCGGCGCATCCCATGGCCCCGACCCTCGGCCAGGGTGGCTGCCAGGCCCTGGAGGACGCGGTGGTGCTCGCCGGTCTCGCCCCGCCGGGCGCCGACACCGTACGGGCCCTCGCCGACTACACCGCCCGGCGCAGGCCCCGCACCCTGGAGGTGGTGCGCCGCTCGGCACGGCTGCGCCGCGCCGTCAGCCTCTCCGCGCCGCCCGCCGTGGCGCTGCGGAGCGCGTTCGTCGCCACCGCCGACCGCCTGGGCGCCCGGTTGGCCCTGCGGGCCTTCGACGGCATCGCCGACTGGCGGCCCCCGGCGCCCACGTATGCTGCCGTCGGCGGGACGACACCGCCGGCGGGGCCCCGTACGGAACCGAGGTGAGCACGGTGAAGGTCGGCTGCATCGGACTCGGCGACATCGCCCGGAAGGCGTATCTGCCGGTCCTCGGAGCCCAGCCGGGCCTGGAGCTCCATCTGCAGAGCCGCACCCCGGCCACGCTGGAGCGGCTCGGAGCCGCCCACCGCATCCCCGGGGACCGGCTCCACCGCGACCTCGACGGGCTCCTCGCGGCCCGCCCCGACGCCGCGTTCGTGCACGCCCCGACCGCCGTCCACGCGGAGATCGTCGGCAGGCTGCTGGAGGCCGGGGTGCCCACCTACGTGGACAAGCCCATCGCCTACCACTACGCCGACACCGAGCGGATCGTCCGGCTCGCCCAGGAGCGCGGCGTCGGCCTGGCCGTCGGCTTCAACCGCCGCTACGCCCCCGGCTACGCCCAGTGCCGGGACCACCCGCGGGATCTCATCCTCATGCAGAAGAACCGGGTGGGGCTCGCCGAGGACCCGCGCACCGCGGTCCTCGACGACTTCATCCATGTCGTCGACACCCTGCGCTTCCTGCTGCCCGCCCCCGCGGAACACATCGACGTGCGCGCCCGGGTGCGGGACGGCCTGCTGCACCACGTCGTGCTCCAGATGTCCGGCGCGGACTGCACCGCCATCGGCACCATGAACCGGATGAGCGGATCGGCCGAGGAGATCCTGGAGGTCTCCGGGCAGGACACCAAGCGGGAGGTGCGCAACCTCGCCGAGGTCATCGACCACAAGGGCCAGCCGAGCATCCGCCGCCGCGGCGACTGGGTGCCGGTGGCCCGGCAGCGCGGCATCGAACAGACCGTCCTGGCCTTCCTCGACGCCGTCCGCACCGGTGCGCCGCTCACCGCCGAGGACGCGCTGCGGACCCATGAGCTGTGCGAGCGGGTGGTGACCCTGGCCCTGGAGCAGGCCTCCTGACCGAGCGTGCCACCTCGGCGGCGCCGTACAGCACGAGCGCCGCCACCGAGCCGTAGACCACCCAGTCACCGAACCGGACGTACGGACTCCAGCCGGTGGCCAGCGGCACGTCGTACACCGCCGCGGTGCTGCTGTCCGTGCCCAGCCGGCCGCCCACCGGCTCACCGCGCGGGCCGTGCACCGCGCTCACCCCGGTCAGCGTCGCGTGCATCATCGGGCGCCAGGTCTCCGCCGCCCGCAGCGCGGCCAGGGAGGCGTGCTGTTCCGGTGCCCAGCTGTGCTGGAAGGTGGAGGTCGAGGACTGGGCCGTCAGCACCGCCGCACCCTCCTTCACCAGGTGCCGGCTCATGTCGGGGAACGCCGTCTCGAAGCAGATCAGCGGCCCGATCCGCAGCCCCTGGGCACCGGGCACCGTCATCACCACCGGAGCGGTGCCCCGGCGGCGGTCCTCGTCCGCGGCCTTGCCGACCGAGGTGGCCCAGCCCAGCAGGGACCGGGCGGGTATGTACTCGCCGAACGGCACCAGGCGCATCTTGTCGTACCGCCCGGCGTCCGGACCGTCCGGACCGACCAGCACCGAGCTCTTGTAGATGCCCGGCCGGTCCGAGCGGGGCGCGTCCACGTTCACCAGCAGCGCGGCCCCGGTCTCGCGCGCGAGGGCCGTGAGCCGTCGTTGCAGGTCGGGGCGGTCGGCCAGGTCGGTGCCGACACTGCTCTCGCCCCACACGATCAGATCCGCGTCACGGCCGGCCAGTTTCCGGGTCAGCGCCTCCTCCCGGTCGAAGCGGGCGTCCGGGCTGCCGACCCCGTCCACCACCCCGGGCTGCACCAGCGCGATCCGCACACTGCCCGTGCGGTCCGGCAGCGGTGCCCAGGCCCACGCCGCACCGGCGGCCGCCGCGCAGACCGCCACCCCGGCCACCGCGGCCCGCCGGGCGGCGGGCAGCGCGATCAGCAGGGCGAGGGCCGTGTTCACCGCCACGATCAGGAAGCTCACCAGCCACACCCCGCCCAGCGAGGCGAGCCGCAGCGCGACGGGCACCTGCCACTGGCTGGCGCCGAGCAGACCCCACGGCCCGCCCAGGTTCTCCCAGGAGCGGACCAGCTCCACCATCAGCCAGCCGGACGGCACCAGTACCAGCGCCGCGGTCGCCCGCCACCGCCCGGGCGCGCCGCCCAGCAGCCGCCGGACGAGCAGCCCCCAGGGCAGCCACAGCGCGCCGAGGAGCAGCGCCACCACCAGGGTGAAGACATGCAGGCTCGGGAGCAGCCAGTGGTGCACCGCCAGCATGAAGCCGGCGCCGCCCAGCCAGCCGTCGAACGCCGCACGGCGGCCGGTCGGAGCGGAGCGGATCAGCAGCAGCCACGGCACCAGGGCGACCGGGGCGAGCCACCACAGGGACGGCTCGGGGAAGGCCAGCGCGGGCAGGGCGCCCGTCACGGCCGCGACCGCGCCGCGCTGCCACGGCGAGGCCGGAGCCCGCCGCCACCGGTCGACCGACACGCGCATGTCGTGACTCCCTCGTGCTGGCCGTCAGTCCTGCGGCCCTGTGTTCGACCAGTGTGCGCGAGTACGACGATCAGCGACAGACGGCAGGGTCGCGGCGGGGCTCCGCGGGATCCCGGCCGTGATCCTCGTGGTCCCCGGAGCCGGGCAGCGGACGCGAGCAGCGGCCCGGCTGCCCGGCCGGTGCCGCTCGCCGGCCGGGGCGCGCCGTGCCGCCGAACCACCCGCGGTGCGGCGGCCGTACCGGGCGCTCCGTGCCCGTACGGACCGCGGCCGGGGCCCGGTCGGGTGCCCGCCCCCGTACGGCCCGTGGCCCGCGGATCGCAGCCGTGCCCCGCCAGGTCCCTACCGGCCGCGGGGGAGAACGGTGGAGAGGACCCCGGGCAGCGGATACCAGTCGCTGGTGGCGAAGCTGGCGTGGTCGGCGGCGAGCTCCGCGACGCGGGCCCGCGCCTGGGCCTCCGTGGGCCGCACCGCGTCGATCGCGGGCGCGACACCGTGCGCCCCGGACATGGTCACCAGGTAGTGGTTCCGGTCGTACCAGGCGGTGTCGATGCCGGAGTCCGTCACGTACGACGAGGCGTCACCGTCGAAGGTGACGAACCACGGGCGGATCGTCGTGTCCTTGTACCGGGTCCGCGGGTCACCGGCGGCGGCGTGGTGGACGGCCGGGAACGCGGTGGCGCGGGAGAAGGTCCCGGCAGCGGCCAGGTCCCGCAGGTGCTCCCCGTATTCGCGGTCGGTCCACAGCGAGTCGAACGGATTCTTCTCCTCGACGGTGCCGGGGATCAGCTCGATGAGGAACTTGCCCGCCAGCTGGGACCGGGACGGCCAGCCCTCGGCCCGCACCGCCTCGTCGAGGGTGGCGTGCCGGCCGAGCAGACCGGCGGGCCGGTACAGCGCGTCCCCGAGCTTCGCGGAGACCAGCGCGTCGAACTCGGCGGGGCCCTTGCCGCGTTTGCTGTTGAAACCGTCCTTCATCTCGATCTTCAGCATGACCGGCCGGTGGCCGGGGTGCGCGTCGTGCCAGGCCTTCATGTCGGCCAGGCAGCCGTCCAGGCTCTGGTCGCGTGCCTTGGTACGCAGTTCGGCCGCGGACCCGGCGTTCTCGCAGTTGTTGTTGTTGGCCACCGGGTTCTGGTGCGAGACCCGCCACTTCTTGCTCAGCCCGTTCGTCCACACGTCGAACTCCAGCAATCCGGCTCCGGAGTCCAACGCGTCGGCGAGATAGGGGTACTTGTCCTTCTCGTAGGCGTTGTGCACGCCCACCGCGGTGCCGGCGGAGTACGCCAGGTCACCGGTGCCGGACGGCCCGGCGGCGGCCGGACCGGCCGAGGCGAGGAGACCCGCGGCCACCAGGGACGCGGTGGTGCCGGCCGTGCGAAGTGTGCGCATGCGATGCCACCTTCGGTGTGAGGGGGGTGGTGAAAGTGGCAGCAGCGTAAAGGAGTTGAGCGGCTGTCAGGAACCGTCGCGGTGCGGCCGGGAGTGCGCGGTGCCGGTGATGGTGCGAAAAATCCCTTGCTGTCCGGACCTGTTGTGACGATCATGAGCCGGTGCAAGCCGTTCACTGGACCGAAGGAGCCGAGCCCCGGTCCGCCTGCTGGCGGTCGGCGGCCGGAGCACCCCCGCCGCGGCGGGTGACCGTCGCGGACGACCGGATGCGGGCCGCGCTCGCCCACCGGCTGGCCTGCGAGGGCACCGCCCTGCTGTGGAGCGGGGACTTCCACAACGCCCGGCAGCTGCTGCGGGCGATGGGGCGCCGCATGGAGTCCCGGGGGCGCCGCGCCGCGGCTCTCCCGCCGGACCTCCCCTCGGCCGAGGCCTTCCGCCGGTACCGGCAGGAGCAGTCCCGGCGGGCGCGCGTCCTCGGCATGCTCCTGGTGCCGCTGGACCCCGGCTACGACATCCCGCTGCGCCGGGCGCCCGATGTGCGGCGGGCGTGTGCCGAGGCGTACGGGGAGCCGGGCACCGGCCCGTCGGTGGTGCCGCTGCGCGAGCTGCTCGGGCTGATCGGGGCCCACGAGTGGCGCCGCCGGGGCGTCGACGTCCCGGCGCTGGGCGACCGCATCCACCCGCACCACGGGGTCTTCTCGCCGGTGCGCGGCGAATACGTGCGGCTGGTGGCCGAAGCACCGTTACCCGCGCGCACCCGGGCCTTCGACATCGGCACCGGGACGGGCGTGCTGGCCGCGGTGCTCGCCCGCCGCGGGGTGGAGCGGGTCGTCGCGACGGACCGGGACCCGCGCGCCCTGGACTGCGCGCGCGAGAACCTGGCCCGGCTGGGCTGCGCGGACCGCACCGAGGTGCTGGAGGCGGACCTCTTCCCGCCCGGCCGGGCCCCGCTCGTCGTCTGCAACCCGCCGTGGCTGCCCGCCCGGCCCGCCACCCCGCTCGAACACGCCGTCTACGACCCCGGAAGCCGGATGCTGCGCGGCTTTCTGAACGGGCTGACGGCGCACCTGGAGCCGGGCGGCGAGGGCTGGCTGATCATCTCGGACCTCGCCGAGCACCTGGGGCTGCGGAGCCGCGCCGAACTGCTCGACGCGATCGGCGGCGCGGGCCTCGCGGTGGTGGGCCGCCTGGACACCCGCCCCGTGCACCGGCGGGCGACCGACCCCACGGACCCGCTGCACGCGGCGCGCGCGGCGGAGGTGACGTCGCTCTGGCGGCTGGGGCTTGCCCGGCCGATCATGTGACTGTGCCGTGTCCGGGTCGTTGTCGTGGGCATGGGCGGGGTGATCTGAGTGATGCGGAGTGGGAACGGCTGCGGCCGTTCCTGCCGGTGAGCAACAGGCGTTGTGGCCGGCGGCGGGGTCACCGGCAGGTCATCGACGGGATTCCGCATCGGGCGCGGACCGGTGTGCAGTGGCGTGACCTGCCCGAACGGTTCGGCCCTCGGAAGACCGTCTGGGAAGACCGTCTATGAACGGCACCGGTTGTGGTCGGCGATCAGCTGCCTGCGGAGAGGTCCCCGGCAAGGAGCTGTGCCGTGAGTTCCAAGCACCGCGTCCGGGCCGCGGAGAAGCCGTAGGGCATCTTGGTGACCGCTTCGAAGGCGCTCATCCGGGCGTCCTCCTCGCCGCTCGCCCCGGCGTCGTAGATCTCGAAGAGCTTCTCCTCGGCCGCGTCCAGTCCGGCCGCTTCAATGGCCTGGAGCAGGGCCTTGTGGTGGGCGCAGTGCTGCGCGGCGAGTTCCTCGACCTGCGGGTCGTGGGGGTCGACGGTGTCATCGAGGGCGGCGTCGGCCGCGTCGAGGCGGTCTGCCTCGGCCCGTAGGCGGGGGTGGGTGGCCAGGGTGATGAACACGCCGGCCTGAAGTGCGGCTCCCAGCGGCCCGAAGATCCGTTCCGTGACCAGCAGGGCTTCCAGGTCGGAGGAGCGCAGTGCGCCGGAAGGCAGGTGGCTGAGCCGGTCCGTGACCAAGGGGGAGAGCAAGCCCAGTGGGCTGCCCACGACCCGCAGGCGCTGGACTGCCGCGCGCTGACGCTTGATGGCGGCCTCCTGGGCGGCCAGGGTCTCCTCCAGCCGGCCCAGGACGTCCTCAATGTCCCGGGCTTCGTCGAAGGCGGCCCGCATGTCGTCCAGGCTGATGCCGGCCTCGGACATCTTGCGGATCCACAGCAGGCGGATCATGTCGTCGTAGCCGTAGCGGCGGCGTCCGTCTCCGCCTCGCTCGGGCTCCGGCAGCAGACCGATCTGGTGGTAGTGGCGAATGGCGCGCGGGGTGGTTCCGGCGAAGGCGGCGGCATCGCCGATCTTGACCTCGCGGGGAGGCGTGACGGAGGGGTACATCGCAGACAGGGCCTTTCGTGCTGTGGTGCCCCCGACGACACCACATGCCGCTACGGCATGTGCAACTACACACCCCCCGGATCCTGACGGGCTGTCGGGCGGTCCCTCGCCATGGGTGTCCCGTCCCAGGACGGGCCCGGAACGGGTGAGGGCGAGTTCCTCGGGTGCCGGCCTATTCGGTGAGGTGCTTGACGTCGCTTACCACGAACTCCCCGTAGTGGAACGCTCTTCCCAGGGCTTCCAGCCTTGCGTACTGGGCCTCGGACACGTTCACGGCGTCCGGGAACATCGCTGCGCTCTTGATGGGCAGGGCTTGGAGCAGCAGGCGGAAGGCGAGGTCGGGAGTACAGCCGCGGACGCACTCGGTCAGTGCGGCGGTCACCTTCTGGTCGAGGATGCCGTTGAACTCCGTCACCGCGGACAGGACCTCATCGGCCAGTGCACGGCCCTCGTCCAGGTCAGGGCCGGTGAGTGTCGGTGTGTCCGGGCGGCGGGAGAGCCAGGCCTCGCATACGTGGATCACCTGTCGCATCCACTCGGCGCCGTCCGGGACCCTGTCGGGCCGGAAGAAATACTCGCCGTTCTGCGCGCATGCTTCCCACAGCACGGTGATGTGCTTGGCGGGAACTCCCTTGAGCAGGGATCGAGCGTCCCGGCGGACCAGGAGCACCGATGCCGGGTGCAGCTCCTCCACAAACTGGCTGCTCACGGCTTCTGGTTCCGAAGCCGCGTCCAGTCTCCAGTCCTGGTGGAAGAAGTTCATGATCCACGGGATGCCGAACGTGAAGTCGGTGGACCGTTCCATCACCCTCGTCCCGATCGGCGGTCTTGGTGGTCAGCGCACTACTTGGCCACGATCACGGCCACGAATCCGATGCAGGGGACCATACCCACGACGGCGAGCACCAGCGTACGGAAGACGAAGCCGATGGTCCGGCTCCGAACATGATCGCCCGGACAAGCCCTGGCCGCCCGGTGGCCCGGGCCGGGCCCGCCCGTCCGTTACGGCCGCGGGTCCTCCCGCGGCGGGCTGTCGTCGTTGGCCCGCCGGAGGGTGCGCAGCGGAGCGCCGGGCCGCCACACCTGTACGACCAGCTCCTCTCCGTCGACGAAGGTCCGCACCACTTCGGTGAGGTCCGCCCGGAAGAGGTGGAACGGCCCGGGCGGCACCTCCACCTCCTCGGTGAAGCGGACCTTCACCTCGGGGTCCGTCACCTCGACGGCGCGGCCCCCGACCCGTACGTCGCCGCCGCCCATCGAGGTGTCCGGCCCGGGGTTCGCCATCACGGCGAACCGTGGATCGCGCCGCAGGTCGAGGGCCTTGCGCGAGTCCGGCATCATGCCGAGCCACATCCCGCCGAAGCGGAATTCCACTTCGCTCCCGGAGGTGCGGGGGGATCCGTCCCGGCGCACGGTGGCCAGGACATGGTGCTTGTGCTGCTGGAAGCGGGTGCGGACGGTCTCGGCGAAGCCGGGCTCCGCCGCCTGGAAGTCGGTCCAATCGGTTGCCATGGCTCCAGGATTGCCGGGATACCGGACATCCTCTGTCGTTGATTCCCGGCGAGTCCTCCGGGGCTCGGGGCGAGCGCTCCCGCGGGGCCGGAGGCTCCCGGGCCGGGCGGACGGGCCGTCGTGCCGCGGCAGGCGCACCGGCCTCGTATCGCGGAAGGTGTACCGGAACGCCCGCACGCTCGGGGAGTGCCGGAAAGCAGTCGCTTTCCTGCACGTGAGCGACCATGCTGGGCCCCATGCTGATCAGAGAAGCGACACCGGAGGACTGGCCCGCGATCTGGGCGTTCCTCCGGCCCATCGTCGCCGCCGGGGACACCTACACCTGGCCCCGGGACGTGAGCGAGGAGCGGGCCCGGGAGATGTGGTGCCTGGCCCCGCCGAGCCGCACGGTGGTCGCCATCGACCCCGACGGCACCGTCCTCGGCTCGGCCAAGATGAACCCCAACCACATGGGCCCCGCCTCGCACGTCGCGAGCGCGAGTTTCATGGTCGCCCCGGGGCACGCCGGACGGGGCGTGGGGCGGGCGCTGGGGGAGTACGTCCTGGACTGGGCGCGGGCGGAGGGCTACCGCTCGATGCAGTTCAACGCGGTCGTGGAGACCAACACCCGGGCGGTCGCGCTGTGGCGCTCCCTCGGCTTCGAGGTGGTGGGCACCCTGCCGGAGGCCTTCCGGCACCCGGAGAAGGGCTACGTGGGCCTGCACATCATGTACCGCATGCTCTGACCTGCTGTACTGCCATGTGCCACTTCTGATCACCCGGCGCGGGGCCGGACGTTCCCCGCCGGATGGCTCTCCGGCGCCCGTCCCGGCGGTCGCGCCGCAGGGCCGGGTGACGGCGGGGAGCCGCAGGGCCGGGTGACGGCGGGAACAGGAAGGGGCCGAGGCCCCGTACGGACGCCGGACGAGGGCCCGTGCCGCGGGGCAGGGGGCCCGGGCGGCGCCATCGGTTGACACGGTTCCGCGGGTGAGCACACGATCGGGAGAGACCCGGGAGCAGGGCCGCCGGGCCGCGGCAAGCCCGTGCGAGAACCCCTCGCCCGCAGCAGGGGAGTGGGCGTCCGCGGATCCGGGCCCGAGGCGTTCCGCCACGGCGGGGCGGGCCTTCCAGAGGAGTGATGGCGATGACCACCCTGCAGCATTCCGCCCACGTCAGCGTCCACCTCACCGACTGCGCTCCCGAGGACGCGGACCTGGTGTTCGACGCCCTGCGGGCGGCCTTCCCGGCGCCCATGGACCGGAAGGCCGAGGAGCACTGCGTGAAGAGCCACACGCGGGCCAACCCGATGGTGTGGATCGGCACCTTCGACGTACGCCGCCACGGAGAGCCAGGTCCCCCGCCGGCGCTGCACGGCGCGGTCACCGCCGACCTCTTCGGCAGCGAACGGGCCATGCACGACATCCGGGAGTCCCTGGGCAGGGCGTTCGGAGTGACCGAGGAAGGCCACACCGTCCCCGGCGACCAGGAGGTGCAGCTGCGGCTCGAACTGCGCGGCACCACCCGGCCGGAACCGCACACGGTCGCCGGCTGAGCGGACAGCGGCTCCGGTACCGGGACGGCGGCACGCTTCGCACACCCGGGTGACCGGGAGAGCGGGGACGGACCTCATCCTTCCGGGAGGCCACCGTCTGTCGTGAGCGCTGAGTCCACGGCTGCTCGGCGATGTGTCCACAGGTGCCCGCCGCCGTTCGGCGGCTGCCACCGGGCGCCGCCGCAGGTGCCGTGGCAGTTTGACGGCATGAAGGTGCTGCAGCCATGCCGTCGTTCCCCCGGCAGACGCGGCCGGAGCTCCGCAGTGGCGAGGGGTGCGCTGACCGTCTGCCTCTGCGGCGCTCTCCTCGTGGCATGCACGTCGGGGGAGAAGAAGCCGCCGACGCCGGAGTCCGCCCGAGAGGCGCTCGAAGACAGTCTGCGCGCCACCGAGCAGCGCCTCCCGGACGACGAGGTGCTCCCCGCCTTCCAGAAGCTCGCCGACGCCATGGCCACCGCCCGGGACACCGGGGTGGACCAGGACGCCATCCTCGGCGAGGTGCTCGCTTCGCACGTCCGGCAGTGGAAGCGGCCCGGCGGCATGGCGGAGTCACAGGCGAACGACCGGGCGCTGGGCGAGCGGGCGCGGGCCGGCCAGGTGGTGACCGTCCCCGCCCCCTCCGGGCAGAACGACAAGGCGCCCGGTGGGGCCGACGGTGCCGGGGCGCGGCACCCGGGGCGGGTGGCCCAGCCGAGTCCGGGCGCCTCGCGGGAGGTCACGGCGATCTTCGGCAACGGGGTTCTCAACACGGGGCAGGAGGCCCAGGACGCCGCCACCGCACTCGGTGGTGCCTTCGGGCAGCAGGTCGACCAGGCGTACAACGTCAGCGCGATGGACGCCGCACTGCGCTTCGCCAACGGTCAGGCGATGGGCCGGGTGGTCAGGGATCAGCAGACGATTCCGGAGGTCAAGAGCTACGTCGACATGCTGGTCCGGAGACAGGGCGTCCCCGCGGGCGGGACCGCCGAGGCGATGGGTGCGGATGTCTTCCTCAGGAAACTGCCCGGACTGCTGTACCAGTACGGCGGAAACGAGGAGAAGGCCCAGGAGAACACGGCCTATCCCGCCCTCATGAAACAAGGGCGGGAGGCACTGCAGGCCGGGAAGCCGGTCATCCTCGTCAGCCACAGCGAGGGCGGCTTCCCGGTCCGCCAGGCCAAACAGGATCTGGACAAGGAAATCGTGGCGGCGCGTGAGCGGGAAGGTCTGCCTCCCGGGCCCTCCCCGGTCGGGGTGCTCTACATCGCACCTCCTTTCGGGGACGAGACCCGATCCTCGCTGGAAGGTGACGACAGCAAGTACGTGCTGCTCCGCGGCGACGCCATCAACATCATCAGCCCGCTGCTCAGGTCCACCGTGGACTCCACCGGGACGCAGCCCTCGGCGGATTCACTGGACCCCCGGGACGCCATCACCCTCCACCTGCTCAACACCTACCTGCAGAACGGCACCGAGTCACGAGCGCAGATCATCAAGGCCTTCAACGAGCTCAAGGCCCATGTCTGCAAGCAGCCGGCCGTGACCGGTCTGAAGAGCCGGCCGGCCCGCCGGGCCGAGTGCCCGGCCTCCCCGGCGTCGCGCGCGCCGTCCGAGAGCACCCCGGGCGGGCCGTCGGGGAAGCCCTCCGCATCCGCTCCCGGCGACACGCCCGAGAGCACCCCGGGGCGTTCGCAGGAGGAGACCGGGAAGCCGCCGACGGCCGAGGAGACCGGGACCCGACAGCCGCAGACTCCGGGCACACCCGAGGAGCCCACCGGCGGGACACCCGAGCAGCCGCAGCACCCCCAGACCCACACGTCGTAGCCGGCCCGCCCGGCTCCCGGCGCCCCGCGCCCGGCCACCCCCGGTGGAGGCGGGAGTTCCGCTGCCGCGCCGACGGGGCACGGGACCGCGGGGCCCCACGGTCGGGCAGCGCGGCCCCGGCTCGGTGACTGAGGCCGACCGACACCGGGATATCGGCTGGACAGTCCGCGGGCGACCCCGACCCCGACCCCGACCCCGACCCCGGCTCCGGCGGGGCGCGGTGACGGGCCGGGTCCGTCACCGCGTCCGGCCGGAGCCGGCAGCTCAGGGCGTCACCGTGTAGGTGTTCAGCCGGTCCACGGCCGACTGGGCGGAACCCCGGTCGTAGTGGTCCACGGCCAGGAAGTTCGGCTTCTTCCGGGCGGCCGGGGCGCAGAAGTTCTCGGCCCGGTTCAGCAGCCGGCTGTTGTCCAGTGACGCGGTGGCGGTGATGGGAACGTCCCGGAAGTGGTTCATCACGAAGAGCGGCCGGAACGCCCCGTCCTCCCGGGTGAGCGGAACGTTGAGGTCACCGCCGTACCAGCGGCTGTAGCAGGCCCAGTTGGACGAGCCCACCCCGGGCCCCATCGACCAGTGGTTCTCGACCGTCCACTCCTGCTGGTAGAGCACCCCGAAGTCGCCGCGGGCCGGGCCTCCGGCGTCCTGCGCGCGGGTCCGGTCGGTGAAGATCAGCAACTGCTTGCCGCGCCGGGCGAGATCAGCCATCCGCGGCCAGCCCTGCTGGTGCACGCCTTCCCGGTCCGGCCGGTAGAGCACGTCCGACAGGCCGTCGACCCGCTCCAGTTCGCCGCGCAGCACCTCCGCGGAGACGTAGTCCTCCAGGAACACCGTGGCGAACTGACCCGGGTTGCGGCGCAGGAAGTTCACGATGCGCTGCAGGTCGACCCAGAGGGCGACCGGACGGGAGACCAGCGTGCAGCTGTTGTGGCACAGGATCGCGCCGTCCGGCGTCTGATGGATGTCCAGCATGAACCCCCGGACCCCGTCCGCGAGTTGCTGTTCGATGCCCCGCTTCTGGTTGGGGAAGGCGTTGACGATGGGCGGCGCGAACCCGCCGTCCACACCGTTCGCGTAGGCGTTGTGCGCGGTGAGGAAGGTGACCTGGTCGAGGGTGCGCCGGTCGGCCGGCGGCATCGCGGCCGTGGGGAGCGGCGCCGGGGTGAGGAACCAGTGGGCGAGCTCCCCGTCGCCGCCGATGCGCGGCTGGTCCGGGTAGCTGCCGCCGCCGGCCCGCTCGCCGAGCGCGAGCCGGTTCCCGGTGCCGGGCACGGCGAGGGAGAACCGGCCGTTCCCGGCCGGTGCGATCTCCCAGCCGGCGTCCGCCCCACCGCAGGCGACGGTCACGGCCCGGTCGCCGCTCCGCCCGAGGCAGCGGGCCGGGTCGTCCGCGCTGCGCAGCTCATGGCGTCCGGCGCTCACGGGGGCGGCGTTCCACTGCTGGCGGTCCTCGTTGCCCTGCGGCCGGTGCAGGGCGATCGTGTCCCCGCTGTCGGAGGCGTTGAGGCCGTTGACCGCGCTCTGGACGTACACCGTCCCGGCCGGCGGGCCCGCCGGCCGGGCTGCCGCCCCCGGCGCCGTCATCAACGACGCGGCGGATACGGCCGCCACCGCCCCGCACACCGCTCGCAGTAAGCGCACACCGACTCCTTCGGCTAGTTCGACGGGAACATGACACTCGATCGGGGGCCGGAGCGCCAGAGACCGGCACCGAAAACCCGGGAACGGGGACCGGTTGCCGGCTGCCGGCTGTCGGAGACGGGGTTCAGCCGATGCCGAACAGCCGGCCGGCGTTGTCGTGACACACCGCCCGCAGCCAGTCGTCGCCGAGGTCCAGCCGGGCGAGGGCGTCCAGGGCGTGGCCGTACGGGTAGGGGATGTTCGGGAAGTCGGTGCCGAGCAGGATGCGGTCCTGCAGTTCCCGCAGCCGCGGCAGCAGCCCGGCCGGGAACGGTGCGCTCTCCTCGCTGAAGTCCGTGAAGGCCATCGTGGTGTCCAGACGCACGGACGGATGGCGGGCGGCCAGGTCCAGGAAGTCCCCGTACTCGGGCATGCCCATATGGGCCACCACGATCCGCAGCCGCGGGAAGCGGGCGAGCAGGGCGCCGACCGGGCCCGGCCCGGTGTGCGGGCCGGGAACGGGCCCCGAGCCGCAGTGCGTGACCACCGGGACGCCCGCGTCCTGGAGCAGCCCCCAGACCCCGTCCAGCAGCCGGTCGTTGGGGTCGTACGCCCCGACCTGGAGGTGGGACTTGAACACCCGGGCGCCCGCCTCGACCGCCTCGGCGGTGTAGCGGGCGGCGTCCGGCTCGGGGAAGAAGGTGGCGGTGTGCAGGCAGTCGGGGGTGCGGGCGGCGAAGCCGGCGGCCCAGCCGTTGAGCCACTCCGCCATCCCCGGTTTGTGCGGGTAGACCATCGACGTGAACGCACGGACGCCGAACGACCGCAGCCGGGCGAGGCGTTCGTCCTCGTCGCCGCGGTAGGTGATCGGCCAGGGGCGGCCGGTCAGCGGCCCGGCCGCGTCGAAGTAGGCCCAGACCTTGGCCAGGACGCGCTCCGGCATGAAGTGCGTATGGACGTCGATCAGGCCGGGGAGCCCCAGCGCGTGGCGGAACGCCGTCACCCGCTCGGCCTCCGGGTCCGGAGCCCCGCCGTCCGCCGCCCCGCGGCCGGGAACGCCATCGCTCCGATGGCTGTCACGGGCCGCCGCGCGACCGCTGCCGCACTCCTGCGCTGACTCTCCGGGACGACACACGTCCAGCCCCCCCTCGCGTCGGGTCGGTCCCCAAGCCCGACCCCCTGGACCGGTCCGGAAGCCCGACCTTGGATCGGTCCGAAAGAGCCGACCCTGGATCGGTCCGAAAAGCCGACCCTAGAGGAGCCGTCGCGCCGGGCAGCGGCCCGGGGCCCCGGTCCGAGGGGCCTCGCACCGCGCCCGCCCGGGGGCGCGCGGTCCGGCACCGCACATCTCTCCGGCGCCTTGCGATGCACAACGCGACCTCATCGGACGCTCTTCGTGCAGGGGCCCCTCAGCGGTCGCGGCGCCGCAGCCTGCCCAGCAGCCGCGGTCCCTCCTCGTACAGCAGCCGGCCGACGAGCGACCCGCCGAAGACGACGACCCCCACCCCGACCAGCCAGGACTGGATCACCAGCACCGTGCCGATCGGCCCGTAGCTGACCGCGTTGGACGCGATCAGCGGGGAGAAGACCAGCCGGGAGAACACCCGCAGCCCGAGCAGGCCGATCACGGTCGCCACCGCGCCCGGCAGCAGCGCGCCCCAGCCCACCCGGCCGCCGAGCAGCAGCCGCTGGGACCACCAGAAGAAGAGCACCGCGCTCGTGACGGCGACGAGGAACCGCCAGAACGTCTCCGCCACCCGGCCGGACGACTGGGGCTCCAGCGTGAAGTGGGCGGACAGGAAGAGATAGCCGATCAGCATGGCGACCCACACCAGGTGCCGCCACATGGTGTGCCAGCGGGCCGGCGGCAGCTCCCACACCCGCTCGTACCCGGTCTGCACCGCCGACCCGAAGGTCAGACCGAACACGGCGAGGGCCGCGAGGCCGAACGCCGTGGTGGACTCCAGGGCCTGACGCGGCTTCGTGAACAGCTGCTCGACCTCCTGCTGCGCCCCCTTCGACACCCCCAGACCGTCGCCCAGCCACTCCGCGAACCCCCGCCCGTTCGCCGGGTCCGCCGCGGCGACCACGATCAGCAGCGGCACCAGGGTGAGGAAGCCGAGAGCGGCGAACCCCATCGAACGCTGCATCAGTTCCAGCTCACCCGCGTGCCGCCAGCCCCGCCCGGCGGGCGAGAGATGGAATGCGCGGTACAGGCGTTCGGTGAACGACCCGCGACCCGCGTCGCCGGGAGTTCTCTCGGGCATGAGTGCCGCTCACCCCCTCACGGTTCTCGGGGAGCCGGGGGGCGTCCGGAGTCCCCGAACGCCGGCCGGGGGAGGGGCCGTGGGGGCGTCGCACCGGTACGGGCACACGGCGTTCAGGGCGTGGCCGTCTGCTGCTCCGCCTCGCCGAAGCGGGCGAGGGCGAGCGCGCTGCCGATCGAGAGCACGAAGCCGAGGGCGGCCAGCGGTGCGTACCCGTGCCGGGTCGAGTCCCCGAGCCAGGCGACCCCGAACACCGCCGGACCCACGCTCTCCCCGATCACCATGGCCGCCGTGGCCGCGGTCACCGACCCCGACTGCAGCGCGTCGACGAGGTACAGGAAGCCGGTGATCCCGGAGATGATCACGGTGTACGTCGAGGGCTCGGTGAGCAGTTCGACGACGCCGAACCCGGGCAGCATCCGCACCCCCAGGGCGACGAGCCCGAAGCTCAGTCCCGCGATCAGCCCGAGGACGGCGGCCCGGTTGTGCTGGAGGCGGCGCGACACCACCCAGCCCACCACCGCGAATCCGACCGACGCGCACAGGGTGGCCAGCCGGAGCGTCTCGTCGCCGTCGCCCTTGCCCTCCCGGCCCGCCGCGACGGCCAGCAGCGCCAGACCGCAGCACACGGTGACGACCGCGGTCCACTCGGTCGGGCGCAGCCTGATGTGCAGGACCCGCGACGCCACGACGGCGGTCACCGCGAGGGACGAGGCGAGCGCCGCTTCGACCACGAAGATCGGCAGCGTGCGCAGGGACACCAGCTCCGCGGCGAAACCCAGCATGTCGAGTCCGATGCCGGCGATGAACGGCAGCCGCCGCACGGCCAGCAGCAGCGTGCTCACGCCGCTGCCGGAGGACTCGTCGGCCGCCATGCGCGCGCCCATGGCCTGCATCACCGTCGCGGTGCCCATGCAGACGGAGGCGCAGAGCGCGAACACCACTCCGACTCCCATGTGCCGACCGTAGAGCCATTGCCCCGGCGCGCGGCGGAGGCGGGGCGGTCGGCCCCGGCGCGCCACCCCGGCTGCGCGCCCCACCACCGCGGACCGCCCCGCTCCCACGAACTCCCACCATCACGGACCGCCCGCCCTCGGGGAATGCGGCGGCATCCGGCGGTCGGGCCCAGGTGCACGGGGATTCGCCGGGGATTGCGTCGCCGAAGGGGGGTGCGCTCCGGGTGCGAAGGTGTTAAAGTCCAAAAGTGTTAGAGATTATAACGCAAGTAATGATGCGTAACTCGCGGTGGGGTCACCGCGAACCGCAGGCGATCACGGGACGGACCGTCATGTCCGCCCCGCACGCGGTCCGCCGGACGTGCCCGCCCGCCCCGATGAAGGAGACCCATGTCCGCTGCCCGTGAAGAACTGCACGTCGTCCTCGGTTCGGGGCCGGCCGGAACCGCCCTGGCCGGGGAACTCGTCCGCCGGGGCCGTCCGGTCCGTCTGGTCGACCGCCGGGCCGAAGGCCCAGCCCTGCCGGGTGTCGAGCGGCACGCCGCCGATGTCCGGGATCCCGGGCAGGCCCGGGCCGCCGTCGCGGGCGCCGCCGTCGTCCACCACTGCGTCAATGTCGCCTATCACCTGCAGACGGAACTGCTGCCCGGCATCCAGCAGGCGATCCTGGCCGCGGTCGAGGCCGAGGGCGCCAAGCTCGTGGTGCTCGACACCCTCTACCCGTACGGCAACACCGGGGGAGCGGTCATGACCGAGGACACCCCGTGGCGGGCCACCACCCGCAAGGGCCGGATGCGGGCCCGGCTGGACGAGAACTACCTCGCCGCGCACCGGGAGGGCCGGGCCCGCGTCGTGCTCGGCCGGGCGGCGGACTTCGTCGGTCCCGGGGTCCTCAACTCCACGCTCGGCGGCGCGGTGTTCCCCGGCGCGCTCTCCGGCGGGGACGTCCTCGCCCTCGGCGACATCGACCTGCCGCACAGCCACACCTACATCGGTGACGTCGCGAGAGGCATGGCCACCCTGGGCGAACGCGACGACGCCGACGGCCGGGTCTGGCACCTGCCCACCGCCCCCGCCCGCACGACCCGGGAGATCCACGCTCTCATCGAACAGTGGACCGGCCGCCCGCTGCAGACCGTGGTGCTGCCCGAGGCGCGGCCGTTCGGGCCGTTCGACGAGGTGTTCATGAACGAGTACGCCGAGCTCTTCTACCAGCACACCGAGCCGCAGATCATGGACTCCTCCGCCTTCGAGGCCGCCTTCGACGCGCGCCCGGTGCCGCTGGAGGACGCCCTCGACACGACCCTCACCTGGTACCGCAGCCTGCTCGCCGAGGCCTGACAGGTGGCCGGCGTCTGACGGGTGGCCGGTGCCTGACGGGTGGTCGGGCGTCCGGGCCCGGCCCGCGCGGCATCCGCGTCCGGCCACGGCCCGGCTGCCACCATGGTCCGGTCCGGACACCCCACGGACCGCCGGGGCCCGGTGGACGGCCGGTGTCCGCCCACCGCGCGAGGCCACCGGCCGCACGAGAGGAGAGCACCATGGCGGGCAACCGACCGGTCGCCGAGCTGGACGCCCGGTACAGCATCCCCGGCGCGGCCCCGACCCCCTGGGCCGAGGCCCTGGAGGGCCTGGAGGGCGCGGAGCTGTTCTGGCTGTCGACGGTGCGCCCGGACGGACGCCCCCACGTCACCCCGCTGCTGGCCGTCTGGCTCGACGACGCGCTGTACTTCTGCACCGGCACCGAGGAGCGCAAGGCGCGGAACCTCGCCCGGAACACCCGCTGTGCGCTCACCACCGGGCGCAACGCGCTGAACGAAGGCGTCGACCTGGTGGTCGAGGGCGAGGCCGTGCAGCTGGGCGACGACACCCGGCTGCGGCGCGTCGCCGACGCCTACGAGGCGAAGTACGGCAGCGAGTGGCACTTCGTCGTGCGGGACGGGGCGTTCGTCGGTCAGGGCGGCCGGGCCCTGGTCTACGAGGTCGCGCCCGCGACAGTGTTCGCCTTCCGCAAGGGCGAGTACAGCCAGACCCGGTGGCGTTTCGAACGAAACTGAGGAACCGGGGCGGATCCGGTCCGTGCCCCGCCGGGGCGCCGCAGCCCTGGGGGTGGTCGGCCGTCCCCGGTGTGCGATGCGGGCCGTACGGCATCGCCCGGGGACGGGCGGGAGGCCGGGTCGCCGGACGGGAGCGGCGGAGCGCCGGCCCCCCGACCGCATCCGCCGTCCGACCGCCAACCGCGATCGGATGAGCATTTCCATGCACATACCGATGAACACAAGAGCATCGCCATATCGGCGCGGTTCACTCAAATCTTGACATTTTCGACATTACTCTTTCGCCGTTGATCAGCGACGTCGAAAGGAATGTTGTGCCCCCCATGCCCAACCATGGCCGTCGGTCGGCCGCGAAGTCCGCGCTCCCGCGCTCGAAGTCCCGCGCCGGCAGGCGCCGGGGACGGCTCCGGGCCGTCGTCGTGGCCGGTGCCCTGCTCGCCGGGCTCGGTCCGGTGGCGGCCGCTGCGCCGC
This sequence comes from Streptomyces sp. bgisy100, assembly GCF_057709105.1. Taxonomy (NCBI): domain Bacteria; kingdom Bacillati; phylum Actinomycetota; class Actinomycetes; order Kitasatosporales; family Streptomycetaceae; genus Streptomyces; species Streptomyces sp. bgisy100. Next base: position 14,240 of record NZ_JBYITE010000030.1, on the reverse strand, counting down.
AGGCCGCCGCCGGGCCGGAGCGCAAGGGCGATCCGACGCAGTACTGGAACCAGGTTCTGCTGCAGACGTTCCGCAATGCGCGGGACTGGGACGCCTCGCCCGGGAAACTCTCCCGATCCGGGGCCATGGTCTTCGCGGCGATCTACAACGCCGAGAGCGCCTACCGGAACACGTACGGAACCATGAAGTACGAGCCGTACCTCAACCAGCCGCTCAAGTACGCCCCGGACTGGTCGAAGCCGCGCGCGGACGAAGAGGAGCGGCTGATCGACCGCACGGCGTACCGGATGCTCTCCGAGCTGTACCCGGGCGACCGGGCCTTCATCGACGCCCGGTACGAGGCCCGGACCGGTCGCTCCCCCCACGCCCCCGACCCCCTCGACCGCCTCGTGGTCGACCGCGTGATGAAGCAGATCAACAAGGCCCGGGCGAACGACGGTTCGGACAATCCGGACCTCTACGACGGCGACACCACCACACCCGGCGCCTGGCGGCCGACGGGCGAAGAGGCGACGGCTGACGAAGGGGCCTGCCAGGAGCCTGGCGACGCGGTGACCCCGAACTGGGGCAAGGTGAAGCCGTTCGTGCTCCGCTCCGGTTCGCAGTTCCGGCCTCCCAGCCTGCGCGGCTTCACTTCCTACGAGGAGATGGTGAACAGCCCGGAGTACGCGCGCCAGGTCGACGAGGTGCGACGCGTGGGTGCCGTCGACTCCACCGAGCGCACCCGCGAACAGACCGTCATCGGCTGGTTCTGGGACCACGACCTGAACGGCACCTACCACCCCCCGGGGCAGCTGCTCCAGCTGACCGGGACGGTCGCCAAGAAGTTCAAGCTCGACACGTACGAGACAACCCGCTTGTTCGCACTGTCGGCGCTGACCCTGGCGGATGCCGGGATCGCGGCCTGGGACAGCAAGTTCGACGGCCCGATCAACGAATGGCGTCCGGTGTCCGCGATCCAGGCGCTGGGCGGAGAGAATGCGAACTGGCAGCCCCTCAGCGCGGACCGGGCGGGAAGGCCGTGGACCCCGTGCTTCATCGCCTGGACCTCCGGGCACGCCAACTTCACCGGTGCGTGGGCAGCCGCGATGCAGAACTTCTTCGGCCGTGACGACGCCTCGTTCACCGCGCAGTCCGAGGACCCGCACACCCTCGAGCGGTTCCGCCGGATGAACAGCTTCAGCCAGGTCGCCGAGGAGGGCGAGTTCAGCCGACTGTGGCTGGGCATGCACTTCCGCTGGGACGCCGAGGACGGGAGGGAGATCGGCACCAACGTCGGCGAGTACGTGTTCGCCAACGCGCTCCAGCCGACGCGATCGGGCCGTCCGCATCAGCAGTGAACCGACGCCCTGGCCCGCGCCGGCGGAGAGGCTGCTAGTACCGACGCCGTTCAGTCGGGGCGGGGCTGGGTGAGTCAAGGGTCGGTTGTGAACATGCTGATGGTGGCCTTGTAGGTGGTCCGGTCGATGGCGGGTCCACGTGCGTTGTACTTGGAGATCGCTCGATTGCCGAAGCGGTCTTTGGTGCGGACCCGCCGTTCCGGCAGGAGCTGGGCCGCCATCGACGCGATCTTCGCGTAGTTGCGGCCGGTCGGCAGAGCCTGTGGAGCGTGGCTCGTAGCCCGCCGAAGGCTCAAAGTCCCAGAGAAGTCCCAGGGATGCCGCCGTACCACTCTCTGCCCCGCTGAGTAGCAGGCCAGACGGGGTGCGGCGGCATCTGCACATCACATGTTGATCATGTGCCCCGCCAGCCCGTGCACGGCCTCCTTCACCGCCTCGCCGAGAGTCGGGTGCCCGTGCACATTGCGGGCCACCTCATGGACGGTCAGGTCCCACTGCTGGGCCAGCGTCAGCTCCGGGAGCAGCTCCGTCACCTCGGGCCCGATGAGATGGGCGCCGAGGAGCTCCCCGTACCGGGCGTCGCTGAGGATCTTCACAAAGCCCGCGGTGTCGCCGAGACCGTGCGACTTGCCGTTCGCGGTGAAGGGGAACTTGGCCACCCGTACGTCGAACCCCTGCTCACGCGCCTGCACCTCCGTCCAGCCGAAGCTGGCGATCTGCGGCTGGCAGTAGGTGGCGCGCGGAATCATCACGTAGTCGAGCTCCATGGTCTCGGCGCCCGCGATGGTCTCCGCCGCGACGATGCCCATGGCCTCCGCCGCGTGCGCGAGCATCAGCTTCGCCGTGACGTCACCGATGGCGAAGATGTGCGGCACATTCGTGCGGCAGCGGGCGTCGACGTCGATCGCACCCCGCTCGGTCAGCCGGACCCCGGTGTTCTTCAGGCCGTAGCCGCCGACCCGCGGCTGGAAGCCGATGGCCTGCAGCACCTTGTCGGCCTCCAGCGTCTGCCGCTGGCCGCCGGTGGTCACCATGACGCGGACCCGGTCCCCGGAGTCGTCGATCGCCTCCACCCGGGTGGAGGTCAGCACATTGACGCCCAGCTTGCGGAAGCGCTTCGCGAGCTCGGCCGAGACCTCCTCGTCCTCCAGCGGGACGATCCGGTCCAGGAACTCCACCAGCGTGACCTCGACCCCGTAGCTGCGCATCACATAGGCGAACTCGACGCCGATGGCGCCCGCGCCCGCGATCACGATGCTGCCGGGGAGCTCGGAGCTGAGGATCTGCTCCTCGTAGGTGACGACCCGTTCGCTCAGCGAGGTGCCGGGCAGCAGCTTCGTCGTGGCGCCTGCCGCGATGACGCAGTGGTCGAAGGTGACGGACTCGGTGCCGCCGCCTGCGAGCGCGACCTGGAGGGTGTGGTCGTCCGTGAAGCTGCCCACGCCCTCGTACTTGGTGATCCCGTTCTTCTTCATCAGGTAGTGCACGCCCTTGACGCGCCCGTCGGCCACCTTGCGGCTGCGGGTGTAGGCCGCCTCGTAGTCGAAGGTGACCGTGCCGTCGACGCGGATGCCGAACGTCTTCGCCTCCTGGGTGAAGAGGTGCGCCAGTTCGGCGTTGCGCAGCAGGGCCTTGGACGGGATGCAGCCCACGTTCAGGCAGACGCCGCCCCAGTACCGCTCCTCGACGATCGCCGTGCTCAGGCCGAGTTGGGCGGCCCTGATCGCTGCCACATATCCGCCGGGACCGGCGCCCAGAACCACCACGTCAAAGTGTGCGCTCATGACCGGCAGCCTATGCCGCGCCGGACATTTCACGCCGGATCAGCGCGCAATCGGCGCATGCGAGCCACGTCACGTCCGGTGTGCCGCCGGATCGGGTGATCGCGGCGTGGCTGTCGGTGGCTCCTCGTACGGTGGTCCCCGGGTGAGGGCGCGGGGGTGGCGCCCGGAGGAAGGGGACAGAGCGATGGAGCCGTTACGCAAGCCGACGGACAGGGTCCGGTTCGTGCCCGGCAGTCGGGCCGGACTGGACGCAGCGGTTCTCCAAGTGCTCGCCGCCGCCGGGGAGTGCCGGGAGACCGCACTCGGGACGGACGACATCCGCCGCGTGGCGGGCGGTGCGGACGGGCCGGGCACCGTAACGGAGCTGGACCTCGCGGCAGCGCTGGAGCGGCTCCGCGCGTGGGGGCTGCTGCAGCCGAACGGGGACGGAGGCGAGGCGCCACGCCCCGCAGAGGAGTACGAGCGCGGCGCCGTCCGGTACTCCCTGACCCGGCACGGGGAGGCGGTGATCGCCGGAGTCCGGCATGCCCTGGGCCTGCTGGACTCCTGCGGAGCCCCGCGGACCGCGGTGCTCGACGCGGTCGCCGAACGCCTCGACGAGCTGGACCGGCTGCTCGCCGGGCCCGCCACGGCCGACGGCCGGATGCTCGCCGCCCTCACCGAGCTGGAGGCGCACCTGGCGGAGCTGGACGCCAACACCGCGGCGCTCCACGGCGAACCGCGGAGCCCGGGCCGGGCCGGCGAGGCGGGGACGGCCGGCGTTCCCGCCGTGCGGACGGCGACGCCGGCCCGGCTCCAGGAGTTCCTGACCGGGCTGGAGCAACGGGGGCCCGCACTGGCGTCGGCCGTCGCCCGCATCGAGGAGCGCGGCGTGATGGTGCTGCATGAACGGGCCCTGCGCGGTGCGCAACCGCCACCCCACGGCGGCGGGGACGCCGAAGCCGCCTGGCTGGAGCGGCGCCGCGAGCAATGGGAGCTGCTGCGGGCCTGGTTCCGGCCCGCCGACGGCACACCGGCCCGTATCCAGCGGCTGCATGACACCGCCCGACAGGCGGTCCTTACCCTGCTGCATATGCTCGACCGCATCACGGATCCACGCCGCCCCTCCGCCACCACCGACCAGGACTTCCGGGAACTGGCCCGGTGGTTCGCCGCCGCGCCGGGCGAGGACGAACTGCACCGGCTCTGGGCGGCGGCCTTCGGCCTCACCTCCGCCCGCCACGCCCACCTCTGCCACCCCGACCCCGAGCTCATCTCCCCGGCCGAGAGCTGGGCCTTCGCCCAGCCCGTCGAAGTGTCCTCGCTGCTGCGCAGCAGCGGCCGGACCGAGCGGTTCACCCGGACCGCCCGGGTGCGCGACGTCGCCGGCCTCAAGGCGGCCCGCGCCGAACGCGCCCGGCACGAGCGGGCCGAACTCGAAGCGGCCTGGGACCTGCTGCGCACCGACGGGCCGGTCCGCCTCTCGGACTTCGGCGGGCTGGAGCACGGGGTGTTCGACCGGCTGCTCGACCTGCTCGGCCGCGCGCTCTCCACCCCTCCCGACAGCACCGGAGCCCGCCGCGGCAGCACCGGCGACGGGCGCGTCGAGGTGGTGCTGCGGGAGGCGGCCGACGGCCGGACCGCGGTGCTGCGCACTCCCCACGGCAGCCTGGAGGGCCCCGACTACCTCGTCGAGGTACGCCCGTCGGGCGGCGCCCCCGTGCCGTCCCCGCGCACCGCCGGCGCCCCGGAGGCAGCGGAATGAGCAACCTCAACAACCAACTCGTCGTCGCCGAGCGGGAGGACGTCGCCCGGGGCCTCAAGGCCCTGCTGCGCACCCCCCTCGTCACCGGCCGGACCGACCCGGACGCCTTCGACGTGATCCGGCGCCGCCGGGAACCCCTCACCAAGTGGTTCGACTACCACTGCGGCTGGGCCCTCTCGGTGGAACCCCGGCGGGGCTACGCGCGCCTGCTGAAGGTGCGGCCCGACGCCGACGCGACCCGCCCCGCCCGGCGGCAGCGGGCGGGCCGGGCGCCGTTCGACCGCCGTCGCTACGTCCTGCTGTGCCTGCTCGCCGCCGAGCTGCTGCCGGTACCGGTGATCACCATCGGCCTGCTCACCGAGCGGGTGGCGGAGGCGAGTTCCGCGGATCCGGCGCTTCCCGGCTTCGACCCCGCACACCGGGCCGAGCGCCTGGCCTGCGTGGACGCCCTGAGCCTGCTGGAGTCCACCGGGGCCCTGGAAGCCGTGGACGGCGTCACCGAGAGCTTCGTGGACGACCCCGGGGCGCAGGTGCTCTACCGGGTGGACGCGACCCTGCTGGAGCGGCTCCTCGCCGCCCCCAACAGCCCTTCCCGGGCCGCCGTCCCCGCCGACGAGGTGCCCCGCCGGTTCGACGAGCTGCTGGACGGGCTGGCAGGGGAGGGCCGCGGCTCCGCGGCGGAGCCCGGCAGCGGCCCGGCCGCCGGCGACGGGCCCCGGCGCACCGTGCGGCTGCGGCACGCCGTCCTCCGCCGGCTCTTCGACGACCCGGTGCTCTACCGCGACGAACTGACCCCGGACGAAGGCGCATTCCTCGCCTCACCGGCCGGCCGGCTCACCGTGCACCGGGCCGTGGAACAGGCCGGGTTCGTCCTGGAGGAGCGGGCCGAGGGCCTGCTGCTCATCGACCCGGACGCCATCGCCACCGACAGCACCTTCCCCGACGACTCCGGCACCGTCAACGTCGCGGCGCTGCTCCTGCTCGACCCCGTCGTGGCCTCCCCGCACGGTCGCAGCCGCGAGGAGCTCTACGGCGACACCGAGGAACTGCTGCGCCGCTTCCCGCGCTGGGCGAAGACCTTCTCGACGCCCGGGGGAGTGAACCGGCTCGTGGACGACGCCGTCCGCGTCCTGACCGACTTTGCACTGGTCCGCCGCACGGAGGACGATCGGGTGACGGCCCGTCCCGCCGCCGCCCGGTACCGCGGCACGGACCCCACCTCCACCACGACCCACACCCCGGAAGGGGACCTTCGGTGAGCATCACGGAACTCCCCCGACCGGCGGCCGAGCCCGCGGACGGTACGGCCCCCGGGGCCCCGGCCGGGTCCCGGTGGCAGCCGTCGCGCGCCGGCATCGTCAACGTCTGGCGCTACTACGACGAGACGTTCACCTTCCACGACGGGCGGTTGCTGCTGCGCGGGCCGAACGGCTCCGGCAAGTCCAAGGCCCTCGAGGTTCTGCTGCCCCACCTGTTCGACGCGAGCCTGCGCCCGCACCGGCTGTCCACCTTCGGCGGCTCCGAACGCACCATGCACTGGAACCTCATGGGTTCCGGAACCACCGGCAAGACCCGAGTCGGCTATGTGTGGCTGGAGTTCACCCGGGGGCGGGGCGAGGAGCGGTCCTGGTTCTGCTGCGGAGCGCGGCTGCAGGCCAGCGCGCACACCAGCGCGGTGCACGCCGACTACTTCACGACCACCCAGCGGATCGCCGTCGACGGCGGCCTGCCCCTGGTCAACGCGGCCGGGCAGCCGCTCACCCGGGCCGCACTGGCCGAAGCCCTCGCCGGACACGGCGAGGTCCACGCGAGTCCGGAGGGCTACCGCGACGCCGTCCGCGGCACCCTCTTCCCGCGCCTGAGCGAGCAGCGGTACGAAGCGCTCATCACCGCCCTGCTGCAACTGCGCACCCCCAAGCTCTCCGAACGCCTCGACCCCTCCCTGCTGTCGTCCCTGCTGTCCAAGGCCCTGCCGCCGCTCGGTACCGCCGAGGTCGCCGAACTGGCCGACGGGTTCGAACAGCTCGACCAGGAGCGCGAACAGCTGCGCCGGCTCGACGAGGAAGTGGCCGCGGCCGGCACCCTGGCCGCTCGGCAACGCGACTACGCCCGGCGGGTGCTCCGCGGCGCGGCGTCCGGGCTGATCTCCGCCGGCACCGAGCTGGAGACCCTCGCGCTGGTGGCCCGGCAGAGCGAGGAGAGCCACGACCGGGCGCGGGCCGAGCGGGACGCGGCGGAGCAGCGCAGAAAGGAGCTGACCGAGGCCGTCGAGCAGCTCGAAGCGGGCATCGACGGGCTGACGGACAGCGCGGAGTACCGCCGGGGCGGCGAGGCCGACCAGCTCCGCCGGCAGACGGAGGAGGCCCGTGCCGACGCCGTGTGGCAGCGGCGGGAGGCCGACGCCGGCCTCGGGGAGAGCGGGGGCGACGAGCGGCTGGCCGAGGAGACGCAGCGGAGTGCCGCGTCCCGGGCCGCGGAGGTCGCGGCGGCACTGGACGCCGTGCGGGAGGCGGCCCGGAGCGCCGGTCTGGAGCCGCTGTGCCCCGCGCTCGAAGCTGCCCTGGAGGCGCCCGGCTCGCCGGCCGCGCCGGAGGCCGGGGCATCGGACGGCGCGCCCGCGGAGCCCGGCGGAAGCGCCGGGTCCGTCCCGGAGGGGGCCTCGGCGGTGCCCGGGTCCGCTGCGGAGGGGGCCGCGGGGCTGTCCGGGGCCGTCCCGGAGGGAGCCGCAGCGCTGCCCGGGTCCGCTCCGGAGGGAGAAGTTCCGGACGGGTCCGCCGGGTCCGCCGAGGAGCGTGCCCGGACCGCCCGTCGGCTGCTGCGGGACGCGGTGCGGGAGCGGTCCGCGCGGATCGCGGCCGTACGGCGCGCCGTTGACCGGCTCGACCGCGCCGTCACCGAACGCGGCGCGGCCGAGGAGGAGTTGGAGGGTGCCCGGGAGCGGCTGGCCGAGGCGCACGGGGAGCGCGAGGAGTGCGACCGGGTCTACGACCGGGCGCTGGGCGAACAGGCCCAGCAGGTGCGGGAGTGGGCCGAGGGCTGCGCCGAGCTGCGCTTCGCCGACCTCGACGACCTGGTCGCCCACGCCGCGACCGAGAGCGCGGTGTCGGCCGGGACGGAGGAGGCCACCCGCACCGTCGAAGCGGAGCTGACCGCGAGCGAGACGGTGGCCCGGGCCGCCCTCCGGGACGCCCGGCAGGAGCGGGGCCGGCTGACCGCCGGTGTCGAACTCCTGGGCCGCCAGACGGATCTGCCGCCCACTGCGCCGGCCACCCGGACCGCCGTCCGGTCCACCATGGACGGCGCACCGCTGTGGCGGCTGGTCGCCTTCCACGACGAGGTGCCCGACGGGGTCCGGGCGGGCGTCGAGGCGGCGCTCCAGGCCTGCGGCCTGCTGGACGCCTGGGTGGGCACCCACGGGGAGGTCACGGCCCCCGGCCACGACGTCCTGGCCCACCCGGAGTCCGTCACCCCCGTCGACGGGCCGTCCCTGCTCGATGTGCTCCGGCCCGAGCCCGGCACCGCCGTCCCCACGGAGCGGGTCCGGCAACTGCTCGCCGCCATCGCCCATGGCCCGGCGCTCCCCGCCGGACACCCGCTGGCGGTCGGCGCGGACGGCAGTTGGCGGCTGGCCGGGATGACCGGCACCTGGAGCAAGGAGGAGGCCGCCCACATCGGCGCCTCCGCACGCGAGCGGACCCGCAGGCGGCGGATAGCGGAACTCCTCGAACGGCTCGACACGGTGACCGCGCTCATCGGCGAACTCGACGAGGAACTGCAGCAGCTTCAGCAGCGCCGGGAACGTCTCGCGGCGGACCGCAGGGCACGCCCGAACCCACGCCGGCTCCGGGCCGCCAAGCGCCGCTGGGACCGCGCGGAGTCCCTGCTCTCCTCCCGGGACGACGCGGTCCGCGCCGCCGTCACCCGGCTGGAGGCCCGCGAACAGGAGGTGGCCAGGGCCCTGCGCGCGCTCGGCTCGGCCGCCGAACCGTACGGCCTTCCTGCCGAGCACGGCGCGCTGGACACCCTGGAGTCCGCCGTCGCGGCGCTGCAGGAGTCCGGCGATCGCTGGCTGGACGCCCAGCTCCGGCTCCGGGACGGACTCCGGGCCGCCACGGACGCCCGCGACCGGGCCGGCCGGTCCCGGGCACGCGCCGGGGAACACCTCGCCCGGGCCGAGGCCGCCGAGTCCCGGGCCCGCTCCCTGGCCGCCACACTGGAGGCCGCGGAGAGCGCCGCCGGTGAGAGCCACGGCCGGGTCGCCGCGCGGATCGGCGAGTCGCGCGAAGCCCTGGCAGCGGCCCGGCGCGAGACGGAGGAGCTCTCCGCCCACCTGGTGAACCTGGCGGAGCGGATCGGTGCCCTGGGGGTCACCACGGCCGAGGACATCGGCCGCCGCGACGCCGCCGTCGCCGTACGCGACGGCGCGGCCGAGCACTTCCGGCAGCTGTGCCTCCTCGGCTTCGCGGAGGACGCCGACATCCCGCTGGCCTGCGCGGCCGACGACGGGATTCCCGCCCTCCTCTCGGCCGCCCAGGACACCGCGGAGGCCTGGCCCTCCCTGGCCCACGGACCGGAGGAGACCACCGAGGAGCTGGGCCGGCTGACCGAGGCGCTGCACACCTGCCGGCCCTCCCTCGGGGCCCGTGCGGAGCTCGGTCTGGAGACCCACGGCGCCACCGCGGTGCTCACCGCCTCGCTGGACGGGACACCGATCGGCGCGGCCCGGCTCCACGCCGCGCTCATCGCCGAGCGGGAACAGCGCCGGGAGCACATCGGCACGGCCGAGCGGACGCTGTTCGAGACGGCCCTCGAGGGCGACGTCCGGCGCCATCTGGCGGCCCGGATACGGCAGGCCAATGAGCTGGTCGACACGATGAACGCCCATCTGGGCCGGGTGCGCACCGCCTCGGACGTGGCCGTCCGGCTGGTGTGGCAGGTCCACCCCGACCTGCCGCCGGACATCCGGACCGCCCGCGACCTGCTGCTGGCGGACCCGGCCACGATCGGCGAGACCGGCCGCGCCACCCTGCACGCGTTCCTGCGCAGCCGCATCGAGGAGGCCAAGGCCCGCAACACCGCCGCCACCTGGGAGGAGCAGCTCTCCGAAGTCCTGAACTACCCCGCCTGGCACCAGTTCGTCGTGGAGCTCGACCGTTCGAACGGCTCCGGCAGGCAATTGCTGACCAAGAAGCTGCACGGCGCGCTGTCCGGCGGGGAGAAGGCGATCGCGCTGCATCTGCCGCTGTTCGCCGCGGTGGCCGCGCACTACCAGGCCGTGCCGGAGGCGCCCCGGCTCATCCTGCTGGACGAGGTCTTCGCGGGTGTCGACACCGCCAACCGGGGCCAGGTGTTCGGCCTCCTCGGAGCCCTCGACCTCGACCTGGTGCTCACCTCGGACCACGAGTGGTGCACCTACCGCGAGCTGGACGGCATCGCCGTCCACCAGCTGATCACCGGGGACGGCGACGACGCGGTGACCAGCGCCCGGTTCGTCTGGAGCGGCGGCGACCTCCGGCCCGAGGACCCCGCCGACGGGTGAGGCCCCTGCCGTGCGGCCCCGCCCCGGCGGCGAGCCGCACGGCGCCGGCGCCCCACCCGCCCTGTACACAGCGAAGGGCGCTCCCCCGAGGAGGGAGCGCCCGGGGCGTGTCCTTAACGGATCACTCCTCGCTCTTGCTGATCTCCCAGAAGCGCGGCACGGTCGAGGCGTCGAGGCTCCACTCGATGCCGTAGATGCCCTTCTGGGCCACCGCGTACTGCTTGCCCTGCCACAGCGGCAGCACCGGCAGGTCGTCCGCGACGATGGACTGTATCTCCGCGAACTTGTCCGCCGTGACCGGCCGGTTGGCCTCCAGCACGGTGTCCGGGATCAGGTCGTCGGTGATCCGCTTGGACTCGTAGCTGTTGGCGAGAATGCTCTTCTTGCTGAAGAACGGCGTGATGAAGATGTCCGGGTCCGGGTAGTCGGGCAGCCAGCCCCGCACGTAGACGCCGTACTTCCCGGCGCGCACGCCCTTGTCGTACTCGTCGAGCGGGACGCTCTTCACCTCGGCGTCGAAGAGGCCGCTCGCGTTGAGCTGCTGCGCGATCTCCTTGAAGGCCGGCACGGTGGCGGGCCCGAAGCGGACCGGCGTCGCCCACAGGGTCAGCTTGACCTTGCCGTTGATCCCCGCCCCGCGGAGCGCGGCCGCCGCCTTGTCGCGCTGCGGCCGGTCGCCGTACTTGTCGAAGAACGGCGTCTTGTGACCGGTGATGCCGGCCGGGATCACCGAGTACAGCGGCTCGGCGGTGCGCTGGTACACGTCACGGACCAGCGCGGTGCGGTCGACCAGGTGCGCGATGGCCTTGCGGACGCCCAGCTTCCCGACGACCGGGTCCTTCATGTTGAAGACCATGTGCATCACTTCGGCGCTGGCGCCGTCGACGACCCTGACGTTCCCCCGGTTCTGGGTGGTCTTGGTCTCGAGCTCGTAGATGTCCTTCGCCGCGAGTCCGCGGTAGGCGAGGTCCACGGTGCCGCGCTGCACGGCGTGCTTGAGCGCCTCCTGGTCGCCGTGGAAGGACTTCAGCGTCATGCCGGAGTTCTTGGGCTCGGCCGAGCCCTTGTACTGCGGGTTGACCGAGAAGTCGGCCTTCTTCCGGTTGAACGAGTCCAGCTTGTACACACCGGAACCGAAGATCTTGTTGTCCGTGCGCAGCCGGTCCGCGGGGTACTCCCGGTGGTCCACGATGGCCCCGGCGTTCGACGCGATCTTCATCGGGAACGTCGCGTCGGAGCTCCGGAGGCGGAAGATCACGGTCCTGTCGTCCGGGGTCTCGACGTTCTTGATCGACGACAGCAGGTACGCCGGACCTTTGTCGTCGTTGATCCGCAGGGTGCGCTCGAAGGAGTACGCCACGTCCTCGGCGGTCATGCTGTTGCCGTTGCTGAACTTCAGGCCGTCCTTCAGCACGCAGCGGTACACCCGGCTGGCGCTGTCCGTGAAGCCGCAGCTCTTGGCGGCCTCGGGCTCCGGCGTGGTGCTGCCCCGCGGGAAGCTGATGAGCGACTGGAAGACGTTGTTGAACACCAACCAGGAGCCCACGTTGTAGCCGGAGGCCGGGTCGAGGGACTGCACCTCGTCGGTCGTCCCCATGATCACCGGTTCACCCGTGCCCGCCGCGTCCCCCTCGTCCGAACCGCAGCCCGAGAGCAGGCCGGCGACGACACCCACTCCGAGCGAGCCGGCCAGCCACTGGTGACGTTTTCTCAACCGCACGTTCCTCACACTTTTCTCTGTCGGCCCACCAGGCGCCGCGGGGAGCCGGCCGCACCTGCCCCGGCCGGGCTCCCACAGCTGTCGCACCGGGGAGGAGTTGATCGCTCGCTCTTCGCCGCTGACGGCCGCCGCGCGCGACGGCCACTGCGTGCCCTTCCGCGGCGGGGACCCGGGGCGCGCCGTCGTCGGCCGAGCCCACGGTTGCCGGGGCCGCCGGCAGCGCCGTGGCCGGCAGCCCCCGGTGGGTCGGGGAGACCAGCACACTACGGATCCGCCGCTCCGGAAGAGGGGCGGGACAGGTGTCCTTGGTGAAGAACGGATCGATGAAGTTATCGGTGTGTCCGGGGTAACCAGCCATACCGTAGTCCGCATCCTGACACCTCGGGTAAGCGGGGCGGAACAGTTCACGGCCACCGACCTCACGGTTATGACCCGGGTGCGCACAATGTCCGCAAACTGCAGTTGCGGTGGAGTGGCGACGGGGTTCTCCGTCACGGGAAGATCATCGCCGCGGCGCCGTCCGGGCGGCCGTGTCCCTGGAGGAAGGCAGAACTGTTCCCATGCCCTCAACGAGGACCCAGGTCGCCGTCGTCGGCGCCGGACCGGCGGGCCTGACCTTGGCAAACGTCCTGCGGCGGAAGGGAGTCGACTGTGTCGTGATCGAGGCCGCGAGTCGTTCCTTCATCGAGCGGCGCCCCCGCGCGGGCTTCCTCGAGGAATGGGCGGTGCGCGCTCTGGAGCGGCACGGTCTGGCGGGCCGGCTGCTGCGGACTGCGGAGCGCCACGGAGCGTGTGAATTCCGTTACGACGGCGCCCGCCACGCCTTCGCTTATGCGGAACTCACCGGTCGGCACCATTTCGTGTATCCGCAGCAGGAGTTGGTCACCGATCTGGTGGGGCATTTCGCCGACGGCGGCGGTGATGTCCGCTTCGAGGTGCGGGACGTCGCATTGCACGACCTGCTCTCCGGGCAGCCCTCGGTCACCTACACCGGTGCCGACGGCGAACGGCACCGGATCTCCTGCGACTACATCGCCGGGTGCGACGGGGCCCGCGGGGTGTCCCGGAGCCATCTGCCCGCCGACAGCACCGTCTTCGCCCAGCACGACTACGGCGTCGGCTGGCTCGCCGTGCTCGCCGAGGCGCCGCCGTCCGCGGACGGCGTGGTGTTCGGCATCCACCCCCGCGGGTTCGCCGCGCACATGGCCCGCAGCCCGCAGGTCACCCGCTTCTACCTGGAGTGCCCGCCGGGGGACGACGAGGCCGCCTGGCCGGACGAGCGGGTCTGGGAGGAGCTGCAGGCCCGGCTCGCCGTCCCCGGCGGGGAGGTCACCGAGGGCCGCCTGATCGAGAAGCGGGTCCTCGACATGCACAACTACGTGGTGGCCCCGATGTCCCACGGCCGGCTGCACCTCGCCGGGGACGCCGCACACCTCGTCGCCCCCATCGGCGCCAAGGGCATGAACCTCGCGCTGCACGACGCGCTGCTGCTCGCCGAGGCCTTCACCGCCCACTACGGGACGGGTGACGACACCGGGCTGACCGGGTATTCGGCCGCCAGTCTGCGGCGGGTCTGGCAGTACCAGGAGTTCTCGCAGTGGTTCTCCGAACTGCTGCACGGGCCGACCGCAGGGGCCGGCGCGGCCGACCCGTTCCGGGCGGGCGTCGCCGGGGCGCGCCTGCGGCGCCTGCTGGACTCCCCGGCGGCGGCCGCCGCGTTCGCCGAGCTCTACATCGGGCAGTATCCGGAATCCTGAGCCGGGTGCCGGGTGCCGGGTGCCGGGTGCCGGGTGCCGGGTGCCGGGTGCCGGGCCGCCCCGGTACGGCCCCGCGCCCGGCCTGTACGCATGGCCCGGCCCGCTTCCGGTCCCCTGCCCGCGCGCTCGGTTCCTGGCGCTGCCGGCCCGGTTCGCCCCGACGGCACCGGGCCGCCGGACGCCCGGCCGCCGTACTTCCCTGCCCCGTCCGTTCCGTGCGCCATCCGCTCCGCACCCCGGTCCGTCCCGGCACCCCGCCGCTGGTCACCGCCCGACCCCCGTCCCGGCGGTGACCAGCGGCGGGGGGGGGGGGGGGGGGGGGGGGGGGGGGGGGGGGAGGGGGGGGGGGGGGGGGG
>NZ_JBYITE010000029.1:0-92480 GCF_057709105.1 Streptomyces sp. bgisy100 | reverse complement strand
GCTTCGCGAACAAAGCCGGCGCACTCACCGCGCACATCCTGTTCGGCCTCCTCATCGCGCACATGCTGGGCATAGACCCGGAAGCCGCGGTACGCAAAATGCTCGGGCTGTGACTCCCGGCCCGCCGCCGAAGCTGGTATCTCCGGCGGCGGGCCGGAGACACCGACGGGGACCGTGGGCTCGCCGTACACGGCGGCCAACCGGGCGAGGCCCAGCAACCATCCTCCGGCGTAGCGTGTGGCGCCCGAACCAGGATTCGAACAGCTGTATTGTTCTGGCATGGCTGGATACGCCTTCCCTGATGACCTGGTCACCGCGCAGCAGCAGCTGGACCAGGTCCGCGCCGAGCTCTCGGCATTTCTGGCAACGCTGCCGTGGTCGGTCGAGCCCGCACCCGGTTTCCGGCAGACTAAGGAGGACGGCTACTGGTCCAGCCGCGAGCGCCCCGAGAGCCCCGGCTGGACCGAGGACGACCAGGCGCGCGTGAAGGAGCTGCGCCACCGGGAGCTGGGACTCACCGAGACTGTGCTCACCCATGACTTCTGGTCCAGCCTGTCCGGCCCGGACCGAGTCGCGGCCCGCACCGCCCTCAAGCATCTGGAGGCCGGGCAGAAGCCCGTCGGCTCCTGAATCGCGAAGAGCCCGGGCTTGCCCCCTTGAAGTCGCCGCGGCTTCATGCCGGCCAGAACTGCACCAGGAAGCGCTCCACCTTCACGGGGACCTCCTGCTGGGCGAGTTCCCGTACCTGTTCCTGTCCGGTGACGTAGGCCCGTGTCCGCCACAGCTTTCCTGCCGCACCCAGGTCCACCACCGGTTCGCTGGGGCCGCCATACGACCAAAGCGACACCCTTCCCGACCGGCAGAACCACTCCGTCTCCGCGCTCGCCTCCCAGTCCCGCCCGTCCTGCGGCGGAGCCTCGTCCCACACCTCGACGGTGAAGGCGGCGCAGTGTGTATGGCCACCGCTCCTGAAGATGAGCCGCCCCTCCCGGGACTCCAGGAGCGCCATCCCGGGCTCAGGGCTCTCGCCGCGCTCCTCCTCATCCGCGTCCTCCGCCCACAAGGCGTAGAACTCGACATGCACCTCGACTTCTCGATGACTCAGGATGGGCATCGTGTGTCTCTCCTGGGAATTGGCCAGCGCCCACAATCGAACGTGTCGGGGGCCCGGTTCCACGTCAGCAGCACGTGCGGTCCGGTCGGCGGTGTGCGCGACCCTGCCATTGTCACCCCGTCTGTGTGGGAAGTGCGCGGGGCGACGGTGGAGAGAGCGGCCTTCCGCTGGGCGATCGGTAGTCAGCCGGCTTTGGACAGCAGCTACGGTGCCTCTCGGCCACCACTCCCCTGCCCGCTGGCTCCCGATCAGGTACGAGCGGTGCGCCGTGTCGGGGCCGAGCTCAGAGGCCGAGACGCGGCGCTTCTGCTGTCTGGTTTCCTCGAACGGTCAGCAGCCGTTGAGGACTGAGGACAGGGCGTTCTTTTCCGCGGAGTCAACGGAGAGGCCGTAGTGGTGCTTGACCTGGACCCAGGCGCGGGCGTAGGTGCAGCGGTAGGCGGTGCGGGAGGGCCACCAGGTGGCTGGGTCCTGGTCGCTCTTGGCCTGGTTGACGTTGTCGGTCACCGCGAGGAGCTGGGGGCGGGTGAGGTCGTTGGCCAGGGCCTGGCGTTTGGCAGTTGTCCAGGTGCCGGCACCTGAATCCCAGGCTTCGGCGAGGGGGATGAGGTGGTCGATGTCCACGTCGGAGGCGGCGGTCCAGGTCGCGCCGTCGTACGGGGAGTACCAGCTGCCGCTGGTGGCTGCGCAGGAGGAGTTGGTGACCACGTAGGTGCCGTCGCGCTTGAGGATGGTTTCGCGGGTGTTGCAGGTGCCGCTGATGGTGATCCAGTGCGGGAAGAGGTCCCGGCTGTAGCCGGTCCGCGGACGCTCGGCGGCGACGGTGAGGGACGCCAGGTAGGTGCGGGCGGTGGCAGCGCTGACGGGAGTGGGCAGTGCCGCCTGCGCCGGGCTGGTGCCGACCAGGGTGAGGGCTGCGGTGAGGGCTGCTGTGGCCAGCGCGGCGGGGAAGCCGCGACGGAGGGGTCTTCGCATGGGGTGCTCCCGGATGGGGTGGGTTGAGGAGGGTGGCCTCGCCCCCAGCGTGCTCCCGACCGGTCTATGCCAGTAGAGGACACACGGTGAATTCTCCGTGACGGTGCATCATCTCAATCAAGTCAGGTGACTCCCACCGGACTTCTCCCAGTCGTTACGGAGAGCGCCGACTGCACAGGAACGGTCCGAGCCGAGCTCTCCCCTGGCGGTGTCCGCCGGGGCTTGCGCGGCTCCCCCTGCAGGTAACTCGCCCACCACCTCCGGGTCGGGGTGCCTGCCACGCCCTGGGCCTCAGCTGCGGCGGTAGAGGCGGAAGCAGCCTGGCGCCACGTTTGCTCCCCCTTGCGGAAACCAGAATCCCGGAATAGTCAATTCCCGAATCATTGGAATGGTTAATTCCCGAATCATTTCCCAAGCGGAAGGCTATCCATCATTAAGCCCTGCCACCGAAAGTGTCTTTAATTCCTGGAGGGGGGACGCTCGCTCATGCTAGCTTTTCGTCAACCGATCTTCACAAGGGGGAAATTGATGATTGGAATGAAGAAGGCTGCGTCCATCTCGGTGGCCGCTGGTCTGATAGCAGTCGGATTCGCGACGCCTAGCGTCGCTGCGACACCGGGGCCCGCGCACCACGTCTCCTGCCACTGGAACCACCGCGCCGGGACCCCGTACTCGCCCGGAGCCAACTCGCTCAAGGGCTACGTACAGGTGATGTGCACCGATAAGCTGGACGAGGCCAACACCCAGGCGCAGTTGCAGATCTTCCGAGGCGGTGACTGGAGGAACCAGGGAGCCGGCGTCACCAGTCACAGCCATGGCAGCGGCCGCCCCGGCCGTGTGATGATCCATGTGAACGACACGTCGACCAAGCGTATCGGTAACTGGCGTTACAGGACACGGGGAAAGCACTACGGCCAGCATGGCAACGTTTGGCAGCTGCCTGCGTACTACTCTCCCACTCGGATGCTGTGGCGAAGGGGTTAAATGAGAGAGATGACGGACGGGGCGTTCGAACTCCTGAATATTGCAGGAGAGATCGCACGCTCCCGCGGTGCGCAGGCATTGTCAACGAAGGACCTGGCGCTGGCAGTGGTGGTCTACCGGAGATTCCTCGTTGATCGGGAGCTCGACCGTCACGAGGTCGAGCCGGACAGCAGGTCTCCGGAGATGCTGCCGATGGCTCCACCGGTGGAGGCGCACCTGACGGGACAGACCGCGGAGGCTCTGGACGTCGGCGAGCTCATCGACCTCGCTGCGCAGCACAACCCTGACCTGGCCGACTATCTTAGGTGACAGGTGTACGACCGGAAGATGATTCCCGCCCTCATAGCGGGCATCGCGCTGGGCCTCGTCGGCTGTGCCGGCGAGGCCCAAGTGCGCGACAAGCTGACAGAGGCTGGCTGGAAGGCCGAGCCGACACTCTCAGGTGCAGAGAGCGAGACCGGCGATGTCTCTCCGCGGTCCTGTCGTCCCCTGTTCGAGATGTTGAACCGCCAGAACGGTCACGACGACGTCTCCGGGTACCGCCACGCCCGGCGCCGCAGCTCCTACCTGTTGGTCAGGAAATGGAGCCAGGGCCCATCAGGCTCTCCCGGGCCCGCCCTCGCGGACGCCGCGCGGTCCTGCCCTCGGATGACGATGGACTACGGTCCTACAGAGCTGGACTATTCCATCAAGGTCGTCAAAGGCAATGACGCAGATACGCGAGTGCTGCTCACCGCGACGGAGAGCGGCGACCCCGTCACCACCATGCTCGTCGCCGAGTTGGTCGACGGCCGCCGGCACACGCTTGTCCGCGTGATGAACCCATCCCGTCTCGGCAAGGCCGATCGTGCGGCCGTAGACCTGATCACGGGTCGCTGACAGACCGCACCGTTCAATGCAGCGTCCGCGATCCCGGCGGCGTCCTGCCGGAGACGCCGCGGGGACTCCGCGTCCAGGTCAACGGAGACGATCCGCCCTGCGGAGCCGATCCCGATGGTGGGCGCGGACTCCTTGGCGGCCACCATCTCGCGCACCTTGGGGCCTTGAAGGCGGCCTTGGCCGGGGGCTTGCGAGTCTTGCTCACCGTTACGCACGTCTCGCGGCCCCCAGGTGCCAGGAGAAGGTGACGCCTTCCAGGGCGAGCAAAATGGAACTGTGCCCCCGGAGGATTCCGGGGGCACAGTTCAGTACGTCTTCCTCAGTGGGTCGCGGCCTCGTCGACCTGGCGGTGGACCCGCACTGCGGCGCGGGAGGCATCCCGCCGCAGGCGAAGGCACTCGTGGTGGTGGGCCGGGCGGTCGCTGGGCTGGCCTGGCCATTCGGCGGCCGCATCCAGCAGGGCGCGGATCTCGCAGGCGAAGTGGGGTCCGGGCAGGGGAAGTTCGCTTTCGGGTTCGCGGAGGTAGCCGACGGCGACGGCGGTGGGCATGTAGTCCATCAGCTCGATGACCACGGCGGAGCGGGTGCGGGTGGCGTGTCGGGCCAGGCGGCGCAGGACGCGCAGGATCGTGGTGGTTGAGGCTTTGTCGTCGTGGTGGAGGACGATGGGCTTGTCGTCCTGGTGAATGGTGGTGCGTACGGGGGCGGTCTGGGGCCGGACGTCGTCGGTCTGGTTGTGCCACCAGCGGGCGGTGTGGGTCTCGCCCAGGGCGAGGTGGTGGAGGTAGAGGCAGTAGGCCGCGGCGGGCAGGCCGGCGCCGGCGGCGTACTGCCACCAGAACCGAGCGCCTTCATCGGTGTCGGTCAGCTGCAGGACGCAGGCCAGGATCAGCGCGCTGCGGGGCTCGGGTACCTGGTCGGTGACGAAGTCAGCGACGGCGGTGGCTGGGGTGTGGGTGACCAGGGTCTCGCACAGCGCGCGCAGGTCCTCGGCCGCGTCCGCGGTCGTGTCCGCCGATGCCCTCGGTGTCTGGCCCGGTGTGACGGCCGGCCGGTCGTGGAGACCGGCGTCACGGGGCGGGACGGTATCGCGGGGCACGGCGCGGTCGCGGACGAGCAGTGCCCTGGACAGGATGTCTTCGAGCAATGTCATGGCGTGGGTCCTCCGGTCTCGGGCGGCAGCTCGATGGTGTGCTCCAGGAATCGTTCGGCGTGGCGCTCATCGGACCGTACGGCGGCCAGCGAGATGCCGAGGAGGTCGGAGACCTTGTCGGGCGTGAACCCGCACACGCGCCGCAGCACCATGACGTCGAGCTGGGCGGGGGGCAGTCTGCTCATCGCGGTGAACAGCTCCAGACTCTCCGTCAGCTGGGCCGCCTGGCCCTCCGGCGAGGTCTCGGCTCGCAGGGCGACGGTGTCGAAGGCAGCGTCGGCCAGTACGGGCCACTGGTCCCGGTAGTCCGCTTTGGCCGCCACGGTGGAGCGCAGGATGTCCCAGGCGTAGCGGCGGTGGTCGGGGCTGGCGAGCGCGTGCTCGAAGGACAGCCACAAGCGGTCGAAGGTGCCCTCCACCGCTGCTTCGAGTGCCTCGCCCGAGAGGAATGCCTCGGCGTAGCGGCGGTAGTTCTCCTCCAGCCTCGAGCGCAGGGCGTCGTGTTCCAGCGGCGGCTCGGACTGGTCGGTGGCCAGGGGGCCCCTCTTGGCGGACCGGTCGACCCAGTCGCGGCTTTTGCCAGTGTCCAGGGCGGCCTGCTTCCAGAGTCGCTGCAGGGGCCAGCTGGGGATGTCCAGCACGGCGGACAGGCTGTGGATGACCTCCCAGCGCGGGTAGTGGCCCACGCCGCGCAGCAGCTCGGAGAGCTTGGAACTGGCCAGCGGGACACACGGGCTCAGCTCTCTGAGGGTACGGCCGCTGGCGAGGTAGCGCTCGCGGGTCGGCTCCAGCCAGGCCCGGTGGAAGCTGCCGACGGTGTCGGCGATGGGGCCGAGTTTGCGGCCGGGTCGGACCGGGACGGGCTCGGAGGCCGGCCCCGGCGCGTTGAACGACGTCGTCACGGGGCGCCGTCCTCCTTGTGGGACACCGTCGCCCCGCGGTACCCGGAGACCGGCGCGGTCGGTGAGCGGAGCCCGCGCAGGACCTGGTTCACCGTCAGGCCCAGGACGGGGGCCAGCGAAGCGATCAGCGCCGCGTGGCCCATCGCCGCCATCGCCATGCTCCAGGCGAACACCATCGCTGCCAGCGTCAGCGCTATCTTCCTGGTATTCATCACACCCTCTTCGTGTCATGCCGCAGCCATCCGGAGACCACGTCAACAGGAACCCGCCCAACCAGCGGGTGCCGATCCGCGGTTGAGGGGCCTTCAGCATGGACCGACCATGAGGCGCTACGCCACGTGATCACCGAATCACGGAACATTAGGAGTCGCGGACGGTCAGCTCGACGGCCGGAGATGACCGTTCAAGGGCACGTAGCGCACGCCGAGAGGAGCCTCACGGGTGAAGTTCCCGGTTTTCCTTGCAATCCCGTCGGCAACGCCGTCAGATGGAGACAGGACACCTTGGTGTCGCCCTTCCATCCGGAAGAGGCACGGCCCCCGTGCCGAGAAAGTAGGGGGCGCGTGCCAGCCCGTTCCCGCCCGGCCTGAGATGGAGGCCAGGCGGGAACGGAGCACCCCTTCACAGGGGAGACGACCGTAGCGCAGGGCACTGACAACACCCACGGACACAGCCGCACACGCAGCAGCTACTCGTCACCCGTCCGTCGTTCAACCTGCAGGCGACCACCACACGATGTCGGCTACTGCACCCAGTGGGCTCCACTCGGTGGAGCAGATGCGGAGCACGGTGGCGTCCACTTCCGGCCGGTGGACTCCACTCGGTGGAGTGGACGCCGAACATCGTCGGTGCGCACCAGACCGCACTGGGTGTGTGACATCGGGGTGCGCTCAGTCGCCGGCCGCCCGGCCCCGGTGCGGTCCGGGCTCCGGCGGGCGGTGCGCCTGCTGATCGTCCCGGCACACCGGGGGCGGCTTCTCGGCACCGTCGCGGTGCGCGTAGCGGTCCATCGTCGTACGAGCCCGGTCGGCCGCCGCGGTGAATGCCTCCCCGAGGTGGCGCAGGCGTTCGGCCGTGAGATCGAGGGCTTCCACGTCCGTGCGGGATTCCCGCAGGGCTCGCAGCGCCGTCAGGTCCACCGCCTCTCGGGGGCCAACCTCCGGCTCTTGGTCGTCGTGCTCGGGGTCGGCGGCCGCGGGCGCGAGCAGTTGCTCGGGCATCGCCGCCTGCTGGTGCCGGGCGACGTCGTACGCCCAGCCCCGCACGGCGGCGGTGGTGGTGCGCAGCTTCTCCCGGACCACCGCAGAGGCGAGGACGGCGCGCTCGTACTGGAGCGGGATGCGGGGGATCTCCCACTCCCCCGCGTCCTGGCCCGGGGGCCGTGGCGCAGCCGGCTCGCCGGGATCGGCCG
Organism: Streptomyces sp. bgisy100; assembly: GCF_057709105.1. Taxonomy (NCBI): domain Bacteria; kingdom Bacillati; phylum Actinomycetota; class Actinomycetes; order Kitasatosporales; family Streptomycetaceae; genus Streptomyces; species Streptomyces sp. bgisy100. Next base: position 85,062 of record NZ_JBYITE010000029.1, on the reverse strand, counting down.
GGGATTCCCGGTCCGGGCCGGGGGCGGGGGTGGGTGGGCGGCGGCGGGCGGGGAGGTCGGACAGGGACCACCGGGCGGTGTAGAGGCGGTAGCCGGCCTCCAGGCCGCGTACGGTCTTCGGCTCGCTGATGTCCAGGCAGTGGGTGGAGATGGAGGCGGCCACGATCCGGTCGTCCAGACCGGGGTCGCGGCGGCGGCCGCGCAGGACGAGGGCGAGGTGGCGTCGGGCTTCGGCGAGCAGGTGCCTGCGGTGGAAGCGGCCGCCGTCGTTCATCACGAACACGGTCGCGGCGACGTCGACGGCCGCCAGGGCGACGTCGACCACGGCGGCGATCCGGGCCCGGATCGCCGCAGCCGCGGCGCGGGCGCACTCGAGGAGCGAGGTGATGTTGTCGACGGCCACCCCGGATGTGAGGATCGCGCTCGTCTTCCACCACGCGCGCAGCTGCACGAGCGGCCGGGTCTTCTGCTTGGGCGGGCGGGTCTTGCGGGCGGCGATCTGGTTCAGCTTGACGCGGGCCCGCTCGGAGACCACGGGCAGGAACCTCGGCCCACCGTCGTCGTCGACGGCGGTGACGTACTCGTGCTCCAGCTCGGCCAGGCAGGCGGCGATCTGGTCGCTGCGCCGGGAGGTCCAGCGGATCAGCTCGTGCGGCACTCCGGCAATCTCCATCACCGGCCGGCGCCCCGGGGTGACGGTGCGCGGCTCGGTCGCCAGCCCCAGCGCCTCGCAGACCTCCGCGGCCACGAGCTCGTTGTAGAGCGCGGAGGCGGCCACGGTGTTCTCGTGCAGGGCCAGGGAGTGGATCGAGCCCCACTTCCCGTCCAGGCGCTGCCCCTTCACCGACAGCAGCAGATGGTCATGGAGCAGCGGCATCCCGGAGCGCGCCTCGTAGTGGCGGAAGCGCGCGGCGACCAGACCGCCGGGCGGCCGCACCCGGTAGATGCCGTCCTTGCCGTACCGGATCACCGCCACCTCGTCCTCGATCCACACCAGCACCCGCTCGATCGCCCGCTCGTGCGCGGCCTCGATCACCCGCCGGGTCTCCTCATCCCCCAGCGCCCACAGCAGGTAGATCGTCGGCTGCGGCCGGAAGACGAAGTCGACACCCGTGACCATCACCCGGCGCCCGAGGGCGCCGGCCTTGAACGCCTTCTTCGGGGAGGCACCCGCGGCGAGCCGGTCGGCCTCAATCCGGTCCGCGTCCGGGTGCCGGCCCCGCTCGCCGAACAGGTTCCGCAGCTGCGCCTCGGTGACCTCCTCACCCGGCGCAAGACCGAGCACGGCCAGCCCGCGGCCCATCCATCGCCCGACCGGGACACCGGCCTGCTCCTGGGCGGCGCGCAGCGGCGTGCGCGCCGGGCGGCGGCCGTCGCCGACAACGGTCTGGCGCAGGTAGTAGCGGTACATCTGACCGGCTCGGATGACCCTGATATCCACTGTCATGGAGTCCACGCCACACGGCTCTGACCTGCACGAAAGGCCGATCAGCGGTACGTCCCGCCAGGCGGGAGCAGCGGCCGGACTTTCTTCTCAGGTGCCTGTCAGGCGGGAAGCGGCCCTGGGCCGGAAGTGAATGTCATCGCTCTCCGGCAGCGCTCACATCACGACCCGGACGACACCAACAAGCACCACTGAGTACCACCGAGCACCAGGAAGCGCGCACCACCAACGAGCACCGCCTACATCAGCCCCCGGCACACCCGGGGGCTTCGTCGTGCTGCCCGGAGGAGACCACCGTGCCCACCTTCGAGACCCTCCCCCGCTTCACCGCCGACCTCCAGCACCTCACCCCCGCCCAGCGCCGGCGCTTCCGCCGCGTCGTGCTGGCGCCTTCGTGCCGGACCTGCGCCCCGGCCGCCAGTTCCGCCCCGGGTTACGGGAAACGCGCGGGTTCGCAGATTCCTGATCCTCAAATGACGGGAACCCGCGCGGGCAGCGCGTGTTCTGCGGGGTTCTCGCGCGGGTTCGCCGCCGGTGAGGCGGGAGGAACGGTGGTCAGCTGCAGCAGTCGCAGCCGGGCCGGCAGCCACAGCTGTCTTCCTCTGCGCCATCGGACGGTGTCGCTGCTGTGGTGGCGGGGACCGCGCAGCAGCCCTTGCCCTGCCAGGCGTCGCGGCCTTCCTTGACGGCGATGCTGGCGATGACGAGGGCGGCGATGGGGTCGGCCCAGGACCAGCCGACGGTGGCGTTGAGGACCAGGCCGACCAAGAGCACGGCCGACAGGTAGGTGCACAGCAGGGTCTGCTTGGAGTCGGCGACAGCGCTGGCGGAGCCGAGTTCGCGGCCGGCCTTGCGCTGGGCGGCGGACAGGAACGGCATGACCGCCAGGGAGAGGACGGCGAGGACGATGCCGGGGATGGAGCGTTCGGCTTCGCCGGTTCCGGTCAGGGCACGGACGGCGTCGACGGAGACGTAGGCGGCGAGGGCGAAGAACGAGATCGCAATGATCCGCAGGGTGCGCTGCTCGCGCGCTTCTCGTACGGCGTGGTCGGCTGCGGAGAACTGCCAGGCGACCGCGGCGGCGGAGGAGACTTCGATGACGGAGTCGAGGCCGAAGCCGATCAGAGCGGTGGAGGAGGCGATCGTGCCGGCGGTGATGGCGACGATCGCCTCGATGACGTTGTAGGTGATCGTGGCGGCGACCAGCAGCCGTATTCGGTGGGTGAGGGCGTCGCGGCGGGCGGGGCTCGGTCCGAGGGATATCGCGGTCATCAGCAGCATCCCTTGGCATCGGCATCGGGGCAGGTGCGGTCGGTTTCCACGGCGACCACCGCAGTGCGCAGGTCGTCCAGCGCGTGTCCGAGGCGTTCGTCGGCAAGTTCGTAGCGGGTGTGGCGCCCGTCGGGGACGGCGACGACCAGGCCGCAGTCGCGCAGACAGGCCAGGTGGTTCGACAGCCGGGTCCGGGAGACGCCGATCGTCTCGGCGAGGTCCGATGGGTAGGCGGGTGCCTTCCGCAGGGCCAGGAGCAGCTGGCAGCGGATGGGGTCGGCGAGGGCGCGGCCGAAGCGCGCGAGCACCTCGACTTCGGGGGCGATGGTCAGCACTCTCTGAGAGTACACAGAATCCTGAATACAGGAAAGCCTGAACTGTTGGGGTGGTGGTCAGCGCGGGAGGCGGGAGGTCTTCTCGGGGTGTGCGGAGGCGACGTAGTGCATGGCAGTCTTCTCGCCGACGCCGAACAGGCGCATCAGCCTCAGTGGGTCGCCGGTCTCGAAGGCCTCGTTGAGGATGCGGTCCTGGCGTAGGCCGACCAGGGTGAGCCCTTCGGGCACGTCGTCGCGGAGCAGGGTCTTGCCGACGGCGGGATGGTCGGGGTCGAGCGCCGATCTCTGGCTGACGATCAGGCGGGGGTTGGTCGAGGCGGGCCAGCGGCGGTGGCGGTAGTCAAGCCAGTCGGCGGCGATCTGGTGGGTGAGTTCCTCCAGGTAGAGGATGTGCCGTCGGAGGCCGCGGCGGATGACGAGGGTGCCGCGTGCGAGGTCCAGGTCGCAGGTCAGGATCGTGCGGAGTTCGTGGACGGGCACAGCATGGACGGCGGCCAGGACGAGGACCAGGCGCCCGAGCGGGGTCTTCGTCTGCTGCAACGCACGGGCCAGCAGGTCGCTGGGGACCGGCTTCGGGATCCCTGTCGGGTTCCCGACGCGAAGGTGCTGGGCGGGGTCACGGAAGACCACCCGTTCCCGCTTCAGCGTCCTGAACAGGCTGCGCAAGGCGAGGGCGAGTTGCCGGCGGCCGCGTCCGGAATGGCCGTCCACGGCCGCGTCGACGTGGTGCCGGGTGATCTCTCGAAGGGAGAGCACACCTGCCTCGGCCCAGGCGGTGAGCACGGGCTGGAGGGAGGCCAGATAGGGGCGGATCGCGTCGTAGCCGCGGACCTCGCCCTCGTGGCGGCCCTGGCTCCGTTGCACCTTCACCCATTGCCCTACCTCGTCGGCGAGAACCTCCGGCAGCGCGGCGACAGTGGCTTCGATCCACGCCAGATCGACATCACGGTGGAGGTCGGGGTCCTGCAGGAGAAGGTCCCGGTCGCGCAGGAACTGGCAGACGGTCTTGGCTGTGAGATCGGAGCCGGTCCGGGCCAGGTCGTGGACGTCCCGCTCGGAGATGGCCGCGTCGGCGCCGCACCAGTAGACGAGGATGCTCAGCGTGCGGATGTTGCTGTTGTGACTGGGTGACTGCCGCTCGTGCAGAACCTGGCTGAAGTCCTCGACCAGCCGTGCGGTCGTCCCGGTCAGCCCCAGCTCGGCCGTGTTCCGGCCCTGGAGACGGACCAGCAGTCGCCTCCAGTCACGCCGGACGGCAAACAGCTGCTCCTGACCTGCGGCAGTATGCGCTGGAGCGGGTGGCGGGTCCGGGCGGGACGGTTCGTCGACCGGGATCGGCGGGGGCGGTCCGGATCCGCGTACGGGCACGTCGATCATCAGCTGCGTGTACCGGGTGGTGGCGGGCTGGGCGTCATCGAGGAGACGGTACGGGCGGCAGCTGCGGCAGCGGCCCTTCCGCAGCGGGAGTTCCTGCCGGTGGCAGCGTGCGCAGGTGCCCCGCGTCAGCTTCTGGCGCCAGTGCTGGCAGGGAGTGCAGCGGGAACCGTACTGGCCGGAGGGCATCCACACCTGGCAGTCCGCACACGATCGCTGCGACCGGCACAGGGGCACCCGGCCGGCCACGGTCCGGGGTGCGCGTCGGCCTGCCCGGGACAGTCGCAGGGGTTCCGGTGCCGGATCCAGCAGCCCGGCCCGCTGGAGAACGAGGCGGATGGTGTTCCGGCCGGCGGGCAGGTCCCGCAGAAGCACCTCGGGCAGCAGACACGTGCCTTCGGCCGCGCGGACCGCCAGCGCGAGTCGCAGCAGCGCGGCCTTGCGGTAGCGGGTCCCGCGGCTCAGCCCGCGTTCGGCCGCAATCTCCTCCAGCACCGCCTGGGCCTTCTCCCACCCGGGCACCGGCCGGCCCGCGACCGCCCGGACCGTGTCGTCGGTCAGAGTCCTGGGAATCGTGAACAGCGGGATCTGCCCCCACACGCCCGGCTCCAGCACCGCCGGCCGCAGCTCGGCGCCCGCGCGCTGCTGCTTGAGTCTGAGGGTCCACACCGCGCTGGTCCGCGGGCCGGCACCGCCGGCCCGGCTCAACTGGCGGGCTGAGTCCGCGCGGTCGTGATAGACGCCGACCGTCAGCTGGAGATCACGCGGCGGCGCCCCCTCCATACCGAGGGCCCACTCGGCGTCGTCCAGCAGCCGGATCGCCTGCAGGCACGAGCGGCACAGACCGTCCGAGTTCAGCAGCCGCTCGTGCCGGCACCGCGGACACGTACCCCGCTCGCGGTAGTGCTGTCGCCAGCGTCTGCACCCGGCGCAGGCCCCCCTCTGGTTGAGGACGACCCAGCCCAGACAGTCCGCACAGCTCCGGGCCGTTGCCCCACCCGCTGCCACCGGCGCTCAGCTCGGCGGGAGCGAGCGCGGCCCGCTCCCCCGGCGGCTGCCCGGCACCGGCCGCACCGGCCCCGACGGCAGCTCCCCGCCATCGGCCGTCCGCTCCCCTTCCTCCGGTACCGCCTGGCTCCCGGCGAGGGGTTCGGCCTGTAGCAGGTCCGCGACGGTGCAGCCCAGCGCGGCGCACATCATGTCCAGGTCCTCCAGCCGCACCGTGACCGGAGTCCCGCCCCACAGCGCGGCGACCTTGCTCAGCGACGGGTTGAACCCCACCTGCCGGAACGCGGCCAGCACCTCGGTCGGCCGCCACAGATCCCGCTGCGCGGCCACCATCCGCAGATTCCACTTCACCTCAGGTTCCCCCTGTCCATCACCAGTCGTTGGGCCGCCCGGGAGCTGGCCTCCAGGTTCGCGTGCTCAGGATCGGCCTGCGCGGTCGCCATGTATCGAAGAGTCGTGGTTGCCCAGGCGTGTCCGAGGACCTTCTGTACCTCCCACAACGTCATCCCGCGCTCGTAGTTGTGGGTCGCGCACGCGTGCCGGAGAAGGTGCGGGAACAGGTCGGTGACCGGTCCGCTCAGGTAGCTCGCCGCCGCGCTGTGCAGGGCGCGGCGGAACGTCGAGGGCACGATCGCCGGCGCGATCGGCAGGTTCAGCGCCGTGACCGCCGTCGGCTTGCGCTCCGACGGCCACAGCGGCGCCCGCGGGTGCTCGGCATCGTCGCCGAACTCACCCCGGATCTGCTCGATGTACCACCACAGCAGAGCCCGGCCCTCCTGGAACAGGTACGCCTCGCGCGGCCGCGGACCCGAACCGCTCGCGCCCTTGCCCAGGACGACGAACCGGCCCCACTGGCCGTGCTCCCAGTGCACGTCCCCCATGCAGACCCCGCACAACTCCGCCGCGCGGACGCCGGACAGGTAGGCGATCTTCGTCATCACGTAGTCGCGGCAGGCGACCAGGTACTTCCGCGCCCGGGGCAGGTCCTCGCGCCAGCGGCCGAAGAACATCTTCATCGCCGCCTGCGACGGCGGGATCCGCAGCCCGAAGTCACCTCGGTGCCGGGGCCGGTTGAACGGATCGATCGGCGACTCGACCACGGCCCCGAAGCGGCTCATGATCTCGCCTGCGTACCGCTGTTCCAGGAACGCGAAGTACCTGTCGATCTTGCCGATCTTGTATCGCATGGTCGACTGGGCGCGCTTCCCCGGCCCGGCGAAGTACCGGTCGACCTCACGAGACGAGAGCTGCCACGGCACCGTGCCGTAGAACTCACAGACCTCGATCACCGGCTTGATCAGTCCGTCCAGCGTCTCCTGCGCCAGCCCTGCTGCGTCCCGGGCCCACTGGTACTCCGACAGCGTGTCCAGGAAGAAGCTCTCCTCATCGTGCGCCGAGATCCTCGCCTGCCGGCGCCGCTGAAGCGTCACGACGTCCGCGAGCCCGGCCTCGACCGACACCGCGGCCGGGTCCACCGGCACGCCCGGCTCCGGCACGGTGCGTACGAGCGACAGCATGCGACTTTCGAAATCCGACACAACGCCGCAGATTACGGCGATCACTCGCAGAATCTGCGAGTTACTGCGGAGATCTCACACCATCGAGTGAACGGCCCCAGCACCCCGATCAACCAGCTGAAATGCGACCTCGGCGCGCCATGCGGCCGCGAACGAACCCGCACATACTCCACCAATCAAGCGCGTGCGCCGCTCCCACGGCGTCTACGAGCTCACCTGGGCGCCGGACGGGCGCGCGACATGGTCGTACGGCGGGGAGAAGGTCGCCGGGCTCCCGCACATCGTGTGGCACCGGATCGGGACCACCGCATCCTGGACCGGCCCCTGGCCGAAGGCCATCTTGCGGGCGCGGGTCACCGGTTGGTTGGCTGATCGTCCCGGTGACCGAGTCGGAGCACCTGAAGAGTTTGATCATCAGCACCACGTCGACGCTGTGGGAGGACAAGGGGGCGCTGGGCAGTCGACGCCGTCCGGTACAGCGAGACTTTCGCCCCGCTCGCCGACAGCATGACGCAGTCCGAGGTGTCCGGATCCCGGCTCTCACGGAAACGTTCCATGTCAGAGGCGGTGTGTACCCTCGCGCGGTGATCATAGATAGAACTGCGGGGGTTACGCCCACCCGCTTCACGGACCGAGGTCTTCGCCAAAGGATCGGGGGGATCATCGGCAAGGGCACTCGGGACAACATGCTGCGCGCCTACCTGTGGGTGAGCGAATGCCAGATCGCGGACGACATCCGCCGCGCGTGGGAGCAGCACCTGGGTGTTCTCAAGCGGGAATTGGAGGATGCGCGCCGCCGGCAGGCGGCCGCAGCCCGTCCTCAGTGGACAGCGGATCGTCGTGACGCGATCACGCGGGCCTGTGACCGAGCGACGTTGGGCCTATTGGTCGAGTTGGAGGCCGAAGTCAGAGAAGCTGGCGCAGCCCACGACGAGTGCGCCGATGTCCTCTTCCGGTTGACTGCACGACTGGGCCGCGGGCTGGGGAAGCGAGCCGCGGTTTCCGACGCGGCGGGAACGCCGCTCTTGGACACCCTTGTCCCCCTGCGGGAGCAGCTAGCGGACGCGACCGCTCGTCTGGAGGCGTTGCTGCTGCAGGACCGCGAGGAGCTCCACGACCTCGCTGTGCAGGAGAGTTTCCGTCGCACTAGTGCCGGCAGTTCCTCCTCCTTGGCTCTCAGCGATATCGATTCGACGTCCCCCTCGCACTTCGTCGATCTCGTGGAACGACTGTTGCAGCGCGATGGATTCGAAACTGCCAGACCGGACTTCCCCGGCAGCGCCACTTTTGTCTCGGCGACATGTCCCGAGGGCCACGCCCTCCTGTTCAGTGCCCATCGCGTGGACGGTCCGCGGGGGTGGCGGCCTGAACCTCCCGCTGACGTCAGCGCACCAACCCTTCACGCGACGCGACTCGCCGCCGGCGACCGAGCCCGTAACCTCGTTGTCGTCACCAACGGCGGCTTCTCGGACCCCGCCCGGCGCTACGCCGCCAAACACGGCATGAAGAAGTTGCGTCGTAATGGGCTGCAGCGGTGGGCGGAGTGGGAAGAGCCTCTGGAGTGCGCCGAAGACGGCCACGAGCAGGACGCTGCGTGATGCACATCAACTGGAAGTCCAACGTGGCCCTCCCCTCGTACGACGACGCGGAGCTCACCGAAGCGCTCAACCGCCGCGTCCGCGACGCGACAGACGACGATCTGCTGTCGTCCTTCCTCCACTACGCCGAGGGCTGTGTGGCGATGTCGGCGTACACCGACTTCGACCAGTTGCTCACCAAGCTGCTCGCCGAGGAAACAGACTCACGGAAGCTGCACGGGGATGACGACTCCCCTCTGAAGTTCGAGTATCGACAGGCCAACTACCGGCTACATCGGGACCTGACGGCCGAAGTCACGAAGGCACAGAAGATCCGGGATGAGATCGGCAACGTGTGGCATGCACTACGTAGTGCTACGCCTGAGGGCCTCAACCACCGGTACCGACCAAACGCTGATCCGGCCGAGTCCGGTCTGGACAGCATCGGCCCCCTGATACGTGCCCTGGACCCGATGTGGCACCGGCTCTGCATCATCCTGGCGCAGCATCGCGATACCGTGCATGAATTGGCGCTCAGGGATGCCGAGTTCCAGGCGTTTGCCGCAACCGCAGGCAGCATCACCTTGGAGCAGTTCAACGGCATGGCACCTCTGGAGTTCGAGCAGGCTGTTGCCAACCTGACTCAACGCGATGGCCACGTCGTCGAGCAGCGTCACGGCGGTGCACGCGATCTGGGTGCTGATGTCATCGCGACGACGCCCGACGGGCGCAGGATCGTGTTTCAGTGCAAGCACCGCCGCCCCGGTGGCCGCCCGCTCGGCTCCCCCGTCATCCAGACGCTCAACGGCACTGCACGGCCCGTACACAATGCGGACATCGTCATCGCAGTCACGAACGCTTCGTTCACCACGCCGGCCCATAAGCTCGCGGCGGAGCAGGAAATCCACCTGCTCTTCGGGGAACAACTGCGCAAGTGGGCCACATGGGGTGTCCCTCTTCTTAGCGTGCTCGAACTCGAAGCCTCGCTTGCCATGAGAGCAGCTTGACGTCTGCAGGTATCCAGACACCGGTGTCGCCAGTGCTGGGCTGGTTCGGTGTATGCCACGCAGGGGAAGACCGCGCTGCTATCGGCGAGCTCCTCCTCTCCTTGGAGGCAGAGGAGGAGCTCGCGAGGGCGACGGGAGCGCCCCGTGATTATCACGCCGTGATAATTCGGAGCCCGGGGGAGTGAACCACACCAACTAGGCGGATCCGGTTACCTCCACACGGCCACAAGTCAGTAAGGTGACGTCATGGCCTCTCCATACCCTGACAGGGACCGGGAAAAGGTGGCGTCCAAGCTCACCCCGGCGCTCCAGCAAGAGTTGAAGATCCGCTGCGCCGAGCTCGGCTTGGACATCCAGGAAGCCGTCACCACGGCCGTCACCGCCTGGCGCGAAAGCACACACCCCAACCGCGACGTCGACACAGCTGGCGCGAAGTCGTTTTCCACCTGGCTCCCGCCAGGGCTCTACGACGCCTTCAAGGACACCTGCGGCGACCGCGATCTCTCCTATGTCCAGGGCCTCGCTCAAAGCATCCGCACCTGGCTCGACGACAACCCGTCCCCGAAGGAGCGCCACCAGACCACCGACCCCCAGCGCTGGGTCACCGCCAACCAGAAGGGCGGCGTCGGAAAGACATCCGTCGCGCTGGGCGCCGCGGAGGCTGAAGCCGAAGACCCGCAAGAGAGCGCTGACTGCCTGCGCCAGTACATCGAGTCTCTGTCCTACAACGACCTCAAGCGCATCGGGAACAGCAAGACCGAACTGCTCGATCAGATTGCTGATCTGACCCTCGGCGGGAAGCGGGTCCTGGTCGTCGACTACGACCCGCAGAGCCACCTCAGCGACCAGCTCGGCATCCCCCAGATTCCCCCGGGGGAGGAAAGCCTCGTCAAGCACATGGTCGGCGAGGCCGAAGGCGATCTGCGGGACCTGGTCGTGAAGATCGACGATCCCCGGTTCCGGGGGCGCCTCCATGTTCTCCCCGGAGCCTTCGACGGATTCATCCTCGATTCCAGACTGGCCCTGACAGCAGCGCAGTCCCGCGGCTTCCAGAAGGAGGTCGCCCTAGAGCGAGCGCTACACCCCCTCGAGGGCGACTACGACCTCATCGTCATCGACTCCCCGCCAAGCCTTGGCCTGGCCATGGACGCCGCCCTGTACTACGCCCGTCGGCGGCGAAACGAGAAGCCCTGCCGTTCGGGCGTCATCATCCCCGTCCAGGCGGAGGACAGCTCGGCGACCGCGTACAAGATGCTCGTCGACCAGATCGAAGACCTCTGCAAGGACCTCGGTCTCGAAGTCGACTACCTGGGCCTGGTCGTCAACCAGTACGACTCCCGCCGCGGATTCGTCGCGACGTCCTCGCTCGCGCAGTGGAACAGCCTTGAGGGACAGCGGGTGCTCGCCGTCCTGGATGACCTGAAGGAGCAGCGCGAGGCGGTCCGCATGAAGACGCCGCTGCTCGCGTACGCACCTCACAGCAAGCAGGCCAACACCATGCGGATGATCGCCATGGGAGCGGCCCGGTGAGTAAAGCTAACCAGCTGGGCAACAGCAGCGCCTTCGGAATGGCGAACACCCCACGCAGCTCCCGCCGGGGAACCATCGACAGTGCCATCAACGGCGACAACGCCAGCGCGGCCGCCATCACGGATCTGCCCGTCACGCTCATCAGCGATAACCCAGACAACCCGCGCAACCACCTGCGGTCCCTTGAGGAGACGGTGGAATCGGTGCGTGAGGTCGGCATCATTCTGCCGATCGTCGTCGCGACCGTGGAGGCGTATCTCCATGAGCGTCCCACCCGGGCTGACGACTTGGATGATGGCGCGCAGTACATCGTGGTCGACGGTCACCGGCGCCTCGAGGCCGCACGCCGCGTCGGGCTCGCGACCATCCCGGTGCGCGTCGACAACGACCGGGTCAGCAGCGACGAACGGCTCCTCGAAGCTGCCTTCGTCGCGAACTACCACCGTGACGACATGACGGACCTGGAAGAAGCCCAGGCCCTGAAGTCTCTGGTCGATTACTACAAGAGCCAAACGAAGGCGTCCAAGCGTCTTGGCATCCCGCAGGGGACCATCTCCACCAAGCTGTCTCTGCTGAAGTTGTCCCCGGAGTTGCAGAAAGACCTTGTCACCGGTGAGCGCACCGTGGAGCACGTCCGGAACCTGGGGAAGCTCTCGGCGGACGAGCAGAAGGCCAAGGCGGATGAGCGGGCGGAGACCGCACGCCGCAAGGCCGAGAAGGCCAATCGCCAAGCGCAGGCTGCCGGTCAGACTGCGAAGACGGAAGCGTCAGCAGCTGACGTGCCGACGCAAGTATCACGGCGTGATAGTCCTGGGGCCGATGCGGACGACTCCTCCAAGGGCGCATCTGTTGGCGCTCCCGCTGCTTCGCCCGAGGAGCCTCGGGCGGGGCTTGCGCAGCGGGAGCCCCAGTCGCCGACTCCCGATGCTCGGGACGAGGAGCAGCTTCCGGATGGTGTGCTGGTGAAGTGGCTGCCGCTCGACAACCCGTCCGCCATCATGCGGATCCTCCGGGCACGCATGACGCCGGCTGACTTCGAGCAGCTGGCCAGGGACATGCATGCGAGCCTCCAGTCCGTGTGAGGCCACCGTAATGGGGGAGCGGGCAGGAGTGGACCGCGCCGGATCAGCCGGCCTCCGGAACTCAACGCAAAACGCGGCCCCCTCCACCTGGCCCGAGGCTGGGTGGAGGGGGCCGCTTCGCGGTTCTCAGGTGGGGTTGGTTACGACGAGCCGGAGTGCAGGTGAGGCGGGGGCGCCCAGCAGCAGCGCGGACTGCAGCACGAACCTACGCAGCCACCCAGAACGCAAAAAAGCGGCCCTCGCCGCCCGGATGGAAGTCCGGGCGGCGAGGGCCGCTTCGTGTGTGTTCAGGTGCTCAGGTCAATGCCGGCCGGGAGGTCACGCCCGGCGAGGGCGTGGGTGAGGAGTCGGTACGACGTCGTCCAGGCGCCGTGGATGCGGGTCTGGGCTCAGTGGAGCGTGACGATGAGGGCGGTCTCGGTGTCGGGTGGATGAGGACCAGAGCGACGGGGTCGGCTTCGGGCTGCTGCTCGGGGAGCGGGCGTCCGCTTCCAGGCCGCGCTCGCCGATCCGTACGGCGATGTCGCCGCGGCCGGTCCAGGGTGCCGGCCGCTGCCGGGCAGCGAGCATGGCGGTGAACTCCGCGACCGCCTTCTGGTCGCCGGGGTACAGGGGGCTGGTGCCGTGTCCGCAGCGGCGGTAGCGGGCCGTCACGTGCGTGCTGTCCGGCGGTGCAGCAGCGTCCGGATCCGGTAGCTGAGCGAGGCGCGTTCCTCGCGCTCCTCGATGGCGTCGGCGAGCAGCTCCTCGAGCTCGGTCATGTGCTCTTCGGCGAACCACTGGGGCTGGTAGTCGTCGCCGTGGCAGACCGGGCACACGTGATCGTGTCCGGCGAACTCCAGCCACGGCGCGCAGCCGATTTCTCCGCAGGTCGGCTGGGTGGGGTCCTCGCCGATGCCGGAGCAGTACGGGCAGCGGGTGAAGCGGTAGTCGACGGGGGCGCCGTGGTGGAGGTCGGAGTGGAGCTGGGCGAGGCCGCGGACTCCGAGCTCGCGCAGCAGGGCGTCGGCGGCGAGGACCTGGCGGTCGATGCCGGTGTGGTGATGTTCGACGAGCATCCGGACGGCGGTGCACCAGGCGAGGGTGGAGCGGTCGACCGGGACGGCGTAGCTGCTGGCCCACGGGTCGGTGGGGTTGAGGTCGGCGGGCGGCGGGGCCGGTGCAGTGAGCGGGATGCCCAGGATGGAGAGCTGGGCGGTGACGTCGGCGGTGCGGCGGGTGAACTGGTCGAAGACGGTGGTGGGCATCGGCCCTCACATTCGACGGGGCCGCCGGGACCGTGGTGGTCCCGGCGGCCGGGCGGGTGGGTGTCAGCGGGTGGCCGGGGTGAGCGCGGCCGCAGGTGGCATCAGCGTGGGTGAGAGCTCATTCGCTCGGGGAACGCGACCAATTGCGAGCAGCACATCAGGGCGGAGCTGGTGATGGCCGCCAAACGTGTAGAGCCAGGCCCGGGTGGGATGGGTCGGGGTGGCGGCGGTACGCCTCACGCGCGGACCGCGTCCGCGTACTGCGCTTCCAGGTCGGCGCGGCCCTCGGGGTCGTCGTCCTGGAGGTAATGGTCGTCGGCCTCCTGGTCGACGCCGTCGCCGTGGACAGTGCAGACGATGTCCGGGTCGTTGTCCATGGCGCCGGTCAGCGCCCGGAACAGGCAGCTGACGCTGTAGGCCGGCGCCCACGCCTGCCCATCGCACTCCGGGTCGAAGGGGCACGGCAGCGCGATGTCGATGCTGGCCGGCCGAGAACACCGAGGCGTAACCTTTGCGCCGATGGCCAGCCTCCATGGTGACGCCGTACTCGAACCAGCCCGCGCGTGGATCAGCGTGGTGCGAGCCAACAGCACCGACTATCTTCCCCGTGTCGATGGCTTCGATCGCCAAACCGAAGCAGTCGCCGTCGGACTTGGCAGTGGCCTGCTCGTTCGCCCAGGCACGGAAGCCCTCCGCAGAGCGGGGTGGGTTGAGCAGGTCTCCCAACCGCTCCTCGTCCTCGGCGAAGCGCATGAACGCGCTCCAGTCGTCAGGCTCGATACCGCGCAGGCGTACTCGTTGGCCAGTCCAGAACGATGTCATCCCCTATTTGATCACGTTTCAGCGCGCGAGGTCCAGACTTTCAGGCGACCTTAGATGGCCTTTGACCTGGCATTTTGCTGACTTCGAGCACCTACTGCACCTCCTCAGGATTCTGTGCGGGGAACGCGATCACGTTCCCGGAGGCTGGCGCAATTGGCGATGGATTGTTCCTTTCGTGAATGAGGGTGGCGCTGGCCAGGGCGAGCCTGGCCACCTGCTGGCGGAGGTCTTCGATTTCGGCCTTCTGGTTGGCGATGGTCTCCTTCATCCTCGCAACGGTTTCCCGGAGTCGTTTCTCGGGTTCGGGGACCTGGCGGGTTTCGGTGCGGACGCGCTCGTAGAACTCGTTCTTCAGGTCGGCGTGCCGTTTCATGAGGGCCATGCGGTGCAATGCGGCTTCTCCCTGCGGGTTCAAGAGCACGGATGGTGTTCAGTGGCCGGCCGTGTGCACGGCGGCAGTGGTGCGGACGGTGTCGGCGAGCAGCGCCGCCATTTCGTGGCCGTGGTCGACGGCGTCCTCCAGGCGCTCGATGAGCTCCGGGGGCAGGCCGCGGTTGCGGGCCCCGGTAAGGACGCCCTCCAGGTAGAGGACGTCGGCGAGGATCCGGCCTCGGGCGTCCAGGACACCGGGCTGCACAATCAGGGCGTTGTGGTTTTTCGCGGTGGCAAGGGCGGCGTGGGTGGCGGCCTCGGTGTACGCGGTTTCGGTCTGCTCGGTGAGCAGCGCGTCGATCTCGGTGGTGTCGCCGTAGGCGCGGCGCCAGCCGAATGGCACGGCAGCGGCGTCGATGAAGCGGCGGATGAGGGGCACTGCGACCTCCAAGGGGCCCATTGCCTGGTCCGGGTGACCGGGCGGCCACCGCGCGGCCCCGGCCACCGGAAGGCCGGCGGGCGGGGGCGCACGGAGAGCGCCGGTCAGCTCGGCTGTCGCAAGAGCTTGGCGTCCTGCCAGCGGGCGGTGCGGGCGTCGCCAAGCACGTCGGTCTTCATGGAGCCTCCAGGCTCGAAGTCGGGCGGAGACGCCGGAGTGCCGCCCCGGCCAGGGAAGGTCGGGGCGGCACTCCGGCGTCTCGTGGCCTTCAGGGGATGCGGGCCGTGGCCGCGCGGAGGATGTCGGCGTGGTCGTCGCCTCGCTGGCGCTCCGACGCCGCACCGGCCGCACCCTGGACGACGACGGCGTACGCGTCGGTGACGTACCGGCCGCGCGGGTCGCGTCCAGGGGCATCCCAGCGCCCGAGCGGGCGCAGCTCACCGGCGGTGACGTGGACGCCGGTCTCCTCGGCGAGCTCGCGGACGGCGGCCTGGAGAGGAGTCTCCCCCTCGTCGACGTGGCCGCCGGGCAGGGCCCAGGCTCCCTCGTACGGCGGCCAGTCGCGCTCGATGAGCAGGACCATGCCTGCGGGTGTCAGGGTGCGGTGACAAAGGCACCCACGAGGTGGGCGGCGGGGAAGTGCTCCAGGACGCCGTGGCCGGGCGGGCCGCGCGGGGGCCCGCCCGAGGAGCGGTCAGAACGGGGGCTGGTCCGGCCAGGCCGGGAAGGGCAGGAGCCGGATGCGCAGCTCACGCCGGTACGCCCAGCAGCCGCATGCCTCCATCTCCGGGTTCGCGCCGCCGACCCACCAGCCGCCCGCGCCCCGGCAGTTGGGGCAGGAGCGGCGGGGCTGGGGCTTGAGCTCGATGCGGTGCCGGTCGACGTACAGCCGCCAGCGGCCGGCCTTGAGGACGACGGCGGCCGCGGCGGCCGTGACGGGCACGGCCGCCGCGGCCAGAGCGGCGGTTCGGGTGCGCACGGCGTCAGGGCCGGGCGAAGGGCTGGACGGTGAAGCGGACGCCCTGCCCGGAGCTGGAGGGCGTCGCGGTGAGGAAGCCGGGGTCGGCCTGCGCGATCTCGCTCAACAGGTCCTTGATCCAGGCGGTGGGGCGCTGGAGGTCGACGCGCAGCCCGGTGAAGTCGGACAGGCGCACCTGGTGCGGGGTGCTGCCGTAGCGGCGGGCCCACAGCCGGGTGCGGATCAGCCTCGCGGCCTCGGTGTCGTCGGGCCGGGCGGGCACACCGCGCGGAACCGCCCGGCAGGCGGTGGCGTGCGCGTTGGCGTCCTGCGCGGCCTCCGGCTCCGTCATCACGTTCCCGCGGGCGTTGCGGTCCGCGCGGTAGGTGCAGCCCAGGCAGGCGGCGGCGTAGCGGGAGGCGCCCTGGCCGGTGTCGGCGGTGAAGACGAGGACGGTCACGCCCTCCAGCGCCCGGTAGCGCTGGGAGACGACCGTGCCCTCCGGCGTCCAGGTCTCATGAGCGGGGGCGGTGCGGGTGAACAGTGGCACGGTGACTCTCCTTGAGGAGGTTCGTTGATCAGGCGGCGAGCCGGTGGACCACCGGGGCCGTGGAAGCGAAGTAGGTGTCCGGGCTGGGCTCGTATCCCCGGGCGCAGGGGTCGCAGCAGCCCTGGGTGCGCAGCGGGAGGCAGAAGTAGTACCGGCGCAGGCACCGGGGACACGTGGACCTCGCGGCCATCGCCCGGTCCAGCGCCTCTTCCTGCGCCAGCGTCGGCACCCGCTTGGGCAGGGCGAACTCCAGGCTGTAGAGCCAGGCCCGGGTGGGATGGATGCACGCCTGGTCGGGCCGGTAGGAGCAGCCCTTGCAGCGCAGCACCGCGACCGGGCCGTGGCCGCCGGGACTCAGTCCGCGCTCGCGTAGCTGCCTGCGGGTGACCAGGCCCTCGGGACAAGCGCGCCGGTCGAACTCCTCCAGCATCGCGTCGCTGCGCGGCACCTTCCTGATCTCGCGACGGCGCTTCTTCCGGGGGCGGGGCATCACCTGCTCCAGGCGCCGGGGAGCTGGGCGGGACACTGCGGGTAGCGGGGGCCGGGGCGCTGCGGGCGGGGCCGGCCGATCCGGCGGCGCGGGCGGGGGATGAGCACGGTGTGTCCTCCAGCTGGTTGGTGGCGGGCAGTGCAGTGCTGCGCCCCGCCGGCGGAGGGTCCGCCGACGGGGCGTGGGGTGAGGCGGGCGGCCGGTCGGCCTGTCCGGCCCTCGCCCGCGCGGGGCGGGCGAGGACCAGGCAGGGCGGCAGGTCAGCTTCTGGAGCGGGTGCACGTTGTCCGGCGTCTCTGGGTGTCCGGCTCAGTTGCGGATGTCGTTGCGGGTGCGGGCGAAGAACATGCCGCGGGTGCTGCTGTGGTTGTTGATCTCGGTCTTCTGTATGACCGTGCCCTCGTAGATGTTCTTGGTGACGGCGGAGCGGGCGCGGCTGATCGCGCCGCCGATCGCGCTGGCGGCCATGGCGAGGCCGGCGAACGGCAGGGTGACCATCAGGACGCTGTTCAGCGTGACCGAGGCGAGGCCCTGCAGAACCAGCCAGGCCCCGCAGCCGATCCCGGTGACCCCGGCGCCGACGCCGATGGAGGCCACCGCGATCCCGGCCGCCAAGGCGGGCACGATCCGGCGGTCGTCCTGATGGACGGGCGGGGTGTCGCCGTAGGCGGGCACGGGGGAGTCGTCGCGGAACGAGGTGGGGAAGTGGCGGACCCGCTGCTCGGGCCGGAACTCGGTCTCCAGGATCCGCTTTGCTTCGGCGGTGGCCTCGGAGTCGGACATCGGGCGGCCGGGGGTGGGGTGGAAGTCCATCGCGTGGTTCTCCGTTCGGGTACGGCCGCGCCCTCCCTGCCGTGGCGGCGGGGAGGGCGCGCAGGACGGCGGCTGGGGCGGGGCGGGTTACTGCCGGCGGGCGGCGGCCTTGAGTTCGGTGAGCGTCGCGTACTGCCGCAAGCGCAGGGCGGCCGGCGGTCCGGTCTCCGGCTCGAGCTGCTCCTGGACGCCGTTGTTGCGTCCGGCGAGCAGTAGCTCGTTCACCAGGCGGCGGGCCTCGGGGACGGCGGCGAGGACGGTGGCGGCTTCGTCGATGACGACCAGGGGGTGGTCCATGGCGGGCACCGATCGGTTCGTGGGGAGGATCATCCGAGGGTGCTAATCCATTCGGCGACGTTGCTGATTCCGCTGGTGATGGTGGGCGCGGCGCCGGTGGAGGCGAGGAAGAAGCCGAACGCGGCGCAGGCCAGGGCGGGTCCGAGGCGTACGGAGCCGCCGCGGATGAGGACGAAGACGATGATGGCGAGCAGGACGACGGCGGAGATCGAGACGGCCACGGGCGGTGTCCTTTGCAGGTGTGGGCAGGGCCTGGCCGGTGTGGCCGGGCCCTGCGGGTGGGGTTGGGTGCGGGGGTGGGTCAGACGCCGGAGAGGTTCTTGATGGCTTCCAGCGCCTGGCGGGGGGAGGTGACCGTGTCGCGGCGGGCGGCGGATGTGCTGCCGCGGCGGTTGCCGCCGCCCTTCTTCGGGGTGTCGTCGCTGCGGTCCTCGTCGTCGCCCGGCTCGGGGCCGAACTCACCGGGCCGGGGCGGCTCGGTCCAGTCGAACCACAGGTCCCGCGCCTCGAGCTCACGGATCTCGTAGTCGGTCAGGGTGGCGATGGTGTCGGGGAAGTAGCCGTCGATACCTGCCTTGAAGTCCATGAACAGCGTGCGCAGGACCTCGGGCTGCTTGCCTTCGACGATCCATCCGGCGCCGCCGGTGTTGGAGTCGGCGGGCGGCTCGGGCTCGCCGCGCATCACCCGCTCGATCCGGCCCGCCTCCTCGGGGGAGAAGGACCGGGGGAGCGGGTCGGGGATGTGCTCGGACGGGATGCCGAGGGCCTTGAACATGTCGCCGACCTTCTTCGGCGCGACCTTCAGCACGACGGGGATGCAGTTGTCGCGGAGGTTCTCGCACAGCAGCTGCGTGAACCCGTCCTGCACGTAGATGGACTGGCCGGCCACCTTCAGACCGACCCCGTACTTACGGCCCTTGACCGATACCAGCTCCGCGAGGTCCATGATCTCCGCGCCGTAGTCGCCGTGGCGGGCGGCGGAGAGGAACTCATCGAGGTACGCGGACAGCATCCGGTACGGGCAGCCCGGCCGGGTCGGGTCCCACTCGTGGACCTGGCCGTCCTCCCACGGCATCTCGCCCCGGATCTCCATGAGCGCGACCATGGCCCGCAGGAGCCGGATCATGTAGAGCGCGCCGACGCCGTAGCGGGCGGTGTGCTTGCCCAGGGCGGCCGTCTTCTCGTCCGGCGCTTCCGTGGCCAGCATGACCACGGCCCCCCACAAGGCATCGGCTGCAACGTGCAGGCCCATCAGCTGGGTCTTGCCGCCACCGGAGGGGGCGACGAAGATCCCGTGCGCGGCTCCCCGGTCGGTGTAGACGCGGTTGCGGGCGGGCTGGCCGTTGCCGAGGTAGCCGGTCACCCACCGGCCGTTCCTGTCCGGGGTGAGGAGCTCCCTGGTGGCGGCAAAGACCTGCGCCAGCGGGCTGGAGTCCCACAGGGAGACCAGGATCTGGTTGCCGTCGACGGTGACGAACAGCCGGCCTTCGTCGTACTTGGTCTTCAGCGCGGCCGCCAGGGCGTGCTGGTTGACGCGCGGCTCGCCCGCCTCGTCGGGGACCTGGGCGATGTAGTGGGTGACCTTGCGCTCCTTGTCGCGGACCTCCTGGACGAACTGAGAGCCGGGCACCGGGCCGCTCGCGATCCGGTCGGCCCACCACTCGTGGGCGGTGGGGGCCTTGCGGCGCCGGTCGTTCACGTCGGGGGTGACGTGGACCTCCTTCCAGGCGGGGCCGCCCTCACGCCCGTGCTGCCGGACGACGTCCTGGATGGTCACGTCGGTGACGTCGACGCCGAACGCGGCGGCGATGTCGTCCTCCCTGAGACCGGAGATGGCCCGGCCGGCCTCGGAGGCGCGCAGCAGGAGCGACAGGTCGTTGGGCATGCCGTCGTGCGGGGTGGCCTTGACCACGATCGTGCGGCCGGGCATGCCGCGGTTCTCCCACAGCCAGCGGACCTGCCGGGTGAAGGGGTCGGCGCCGTCGTCCGGCTGTGCCGGGGACGGCTCGGGGGCGGGCTGGAGCTGCGGTGCGGGGGCCGGGGCGGCCAGGGCGGGCCGGTGGCCCTTGCGGGTGTGCCGGGAGAACGGCATCACGAGCAGGCCGGCCGCCGCCCACCCGGCCGCCAGCAGGGCGTCCAGGCAGTAGGGGCCCCAGCCGATGGTGTGCCGGGCGGCGACGTCGATGGCCGCGGCGGCCACGAGCGGGGACCAGCGCAGGATCTTGCGTCCCGCGCCAGGCTCGTCGCTCTTGCAGGCGAGGAACCAGCCGCCGAGGCCGGCGGCGCCCGCCAGCTGCACGACGGTGTTGACGGGGCTGTCGGGGGAGAGGTTCGGGGCCGCGGCGAGGACCGGGGCGGCCAGGGTGCAGAGGGTGCGCTCCAGGGCGACGCTGCGCGGCACGGACACGGGAAGTTCTCCTTCGGGAGATGGCGATGGGCGACCCGCCGTCGGTGGCGGGCCGCCCATCACGGGTTTCGGCGGGCCGGGGTGTCAGCGGTCGAAGAAGCCCGGCTTGGGGGTGCGCTCCCTGCGGCCGGAGCGGATGGTGTCCAGGCCCTCGTACAGCCGCGCGTGTTTGCGCCGCGCGTCGTGGGCAAGGCCGGATACCTCCTGGGCCGTCTCGTGGAGCTTGCGCACTTCGACGGCGGCGCCGCCCAGGGCGACGGCGACCTGGTTGGTCATCTCGATGAACTTCACGTCGAGTTCGGCGTTGGCGATGTCGACGGCCAGGCCTTCCGCGCGCTGGGCGTTCAGGCGCATGCCGCGCAGCAGCCGCTCCAGCTCGTTGCTGGCCAGGTCCATCGCGGTGTCCAGCGTCTTGAGCTTGTGCTGGACGGCCTTGTAGCGGTTGTCGCCGTCGGTGCGGGCGGCAGCTCCGCCGGTGGTGGTGGGTTCGAGGTCGCTCACGGCGGATCCCCTTTTTCTAGTCGTGGTGGGCGGCGGCGGAGGCGTGGGCCAGGCCGGCGTCGTCCATGGCCTGGATGTCCTGGCCGTAGACGTGGCCGACGTAGACGGCGGTGATCCGGGCGCCCTGCGAGGCGATCTCGCACTCGGTGGCGCACCGTTCGGCGAGCTGCTTCATGCGGGTCGCGGCGTCGGCCAGGTCCGTGATCTGGTCGACGACCTCGGTGGCGATGTTGTGGTCGCCGACCAGGTCGGCGGCCATGTCCCGCAGGGCGTCGGCGACCTTGCCGAGCGCGTCGGCCAGCTCCTGGGCTCGGTCCTTGTCGAGATCGGCGGCGAGCGCGATGTTCACGATCTCCATCAGGAACTCGGAGAAGGTGATGTCGGTGCGGTGCTGGGCCGCCATGCCGGCCTGGCCCGACGCGGGCGTTGTGACGTCCGATGCCACGGGGTCCTCCTGTGTGGTGGGGCGGGTGGTGCCGGGACGCTGGGTGTGGGGCTCCGGGGCCCGCGGGAGGCTCGCCCGGCTGGTGACGGTGGCGCCGAAGGGGTCGGCGGGGTCGTCGACGATGACCGCGTCCGGGATGTCCTCCTCAGCCGCGTCCGTCTTCGGGGACCGGGTCGGGCCGCCGGGACGGTCCACCGTGACCTTGAAGTCCTCGGGCCGGAGCCTCGAGGACTCCTCCGGCTCGGGCGGGGCGGTGTCCTCGCCGGCCTTGGTGAAGAAGTCCCTGAGCTTGTCCTTGAAGGAGCGGCTGGCGTCGCTGTCGTCCGTGCCCGGCGGGTCCTTGACGTCGTCGGGCTCGGGGCCGTCTGCCGTCCCGGTGCCGTCCTTCGGGTCCGTGTCACCGGAGCCGTCGGAGGGCTTCTCGCCGGTCTTCTTGCCGTCGTCCGGCACCTTGCCGTCGTCCGGCTCCTTGGTCGCGGAGTCGTCCTTCGGGCCGTCAGCCGCCGGTTCAGGGCCGTCCTTGGGCATCTTCTCGGTGGTGGCCTCGGAGTCCTTGCCGCTGGTGGAGTCCTTGGCCTTGCCGTCGTCCTTCGCGGCCTTGTCCTTCTCCGCCGCGCGGCGCTTGTCCCAGCGGCGCTGCGCTTCCTCCGCCACGGCCGCACCGAGGGTGGTGCGGTCGTCAGCGGACCCGGCGGCCTCCCGCTTCGCCTTCCGCGCGGCCTTCCGCTCGGCTTTCGCCCTGCGGCGTTTCTCCCGCGCCGCCTGCTGGTTGGCGCGGTCCTGGTCGCGGTCCTTGCTGCGGTCGGCGAGGTTGGCGGCCTGGTCGGCGCTGCGCCGCTGGTGCCGGGCGGCCTGGCGGGCGGCGGCGCGCTCCTGGCGGCCGCGGGCCCGTTCGGCCCGGGGGCTGGTGGCCGGCGGGTTCTGCGTCCTGCCGCCGTCGCCCTTCGAGCCGCCCTTGCCGCCACCGGAGCCGCCAGAGCCGTTCCTGCCGGTGCCGGACTTGCCGGAGCCGCCGGAGCCGTTCTTGCCGCCGGAGCCGCCCGAACTTCCCTTGCCGGTACCGGACTTGCCGGAGCCGCCAGAGCCATTCTGGCGGCCTCTGGAGCCCCCGGAGGACTCATTGCCCTTCGAAGGGCCCCCACGGCCGCCAGCGGAGCGATCAGAGCCCTTGCCGGCGCCCTTGGGGGAGTTGCCGCCACCGGAGCCGCGCCCGGTGCCGCCGGACCCGTTCGTTCCCGGGCCCCGGCCGCCGCCGGTGCCCCGGCCCGATCCACCGGAGCTGCCGCCGCCTGAGCGCGAGCCGCCCCCGCCGCCGGCCTTCGAGCGGCCGCCCTTGTCGGCGCCCAGGCCGGAGCTCGAGGACCGCGCCGCGTCGGCCTTGCCGCGCGCCGCCGCCTTGTCGCCCTTCGCTTTCATCATCGCGGCGTGGAGCTTTCCGTTCTGCTCCATCATCGCGGTTTCCTGCGCGGTGCGGGCCTCAATGAGCGCGGCCTTACGCGCAATCTCCGCCTCTCGGAACGGCGCTTCCCCGGCGTGCCGCTCGCGCGCCACCTCCAGCCGGTATTCCAGCCAGTCACCGAGCCTGTCGGCGAGAGAGCGAGGCTGGACGTATTCGCCTTCCTCGTATTCTCCGTCGTCAGGATCGGGCTCGTCGGGCATTCCCGTTTCCCGCAAAGCGCTTTCCGGGGAAATAGGGCCGCGAACAGGCGGGAGTTCCATTGTCGTCTCCGCCGGGGACTCCGGCGGAACGCTGCCGCCAGAGCCGCTGTCGGGCGGTTCGGAATAGAAGAGATTCCCGCCGTCGGGAGCGTCCGGCATTCCGCCGGAATCGCTGCCCCGGGCGGGGAGGCTGATCACGTTGCTGTCGGTGTCGTCGGACACGCGACCCCTCCTCCTAGGCTTGACAGTCGGCACCGGCCTCGCGTACACGCGTGCGCGACACGCGCGGCACGCGGCACGCGCGGCACGCGTTGGGATCGCCGAAGGGCCGCCCCCGGCGATCGGGAGCGGCCCTTCGTGCGGGACGCGGGGAGCTAGCCGCCATGACGGCTGTAGACGTTGTGCAGGGCGAGCGCGACCTCACGGATGAATTCCGTGTTCCCCTCGCGGTAAGCCTGCGTGCCTCGGATATTCGCGAGCCGAAGCCAGTAATAGAAGGTGCCGAGGTCGTTTCCGTGCTGAGCGATCAGCTCCTGCTTGATTTTCCGCTCGTGGTCCGCACGGTTCAATGCCTTCCGCTCTGCTTTAGTGAGCGGGCGACCTGCACTCACGCCGACTCCCTGCGGTCCAGGTTGTAAATCGACGTGGGACCACCATAGCCCGTACTCGGGCTCTGCGCACCCTGCTGCCCCGGGCTTTCCGGCGCGGCCTGAAGCGGCGGGTTGTTCTTACGCGCCTTGATCTGCGCCTTTTCCTTTCGCTGCTTCTTTGCCTCCTTCACCTTTTCGTCGTGGGCGTGGCGCTTGTGGGCGCTCTTTTCCAGTCCCGAACTAATGCTCTTGAGGTCCTTGAGAATGTCGTTCAGGGACTTTTCCACCGGGAAGGAGCGCAGGAAAGCCTGGCCCAGCTTGTCGCCCTCCACCCGGGTCCCGCGGCAGTGCACGCGGGTCTCACGCTGGAGAATCTCCAGCTTGGCGGCCATGTCCAGCACGACCCGGTGGAAGTCCGCGAGGTAGTGCGCGTAGGCGGCGGGGTTCTGCGCGATCTCGCGCAGCGCCGCGTTCGGGTCGTCGAAGAAGGGCTCGTCTTCGGTGCTCACGGTGTCCTCCGTGGGGTCGGATCTGCTGTACTCGGGGGGCTGTTGACTGCTTCCGGCAGTCGCAGCGAGGGCCAGCCCACTTCCGATGGGCTGGCCCTCACTGGTGTGTGCCGGATGGCGGGGTCAGGTCAGGTACTTGTCCGCGTCCTCGGGCCGCAGCAGGCCGGCCTCCTTCAGCAGCCGGATTGCGCGGGGCTGGTTGACGGAGAGCTCGGTACGGACGCGGCTGATGTTGACGAAGCCGTCCGTCTCGCGCGGCAGCTCCTGTACGAGCGGGAGCAGTTCGGCGTCCGTACGAGCGGGCGTGACCGTACCGGTACGCCCGGCGGTGGCCGTTCCGCTTGTACGCGGGCGGGCTTCCCTCGTACTGGTACGCGCGAGCGGAACGCCGTCGGCCGGGGCGGTACGGGCGGTGACCGTACCGGTACGCCTCCCGCCCTCGTACGCGGCGGCGCTGGTGCGGCCGGAGTGTTCCGTACTAGTACGCGCGGCCCCGTCCGAGGTGGCCTGTACGCCGCTGGTACGGCCGCTGTACGCGCTGGTCAGGCCCGCATTTACGCCCGCCGGGGCGGGGTGGTGCGGGGTGCCGTGTACGGGCTCCGTACGAGCGGTGCCGTGGGCCGTACGAGCGGGGGCCGTACCGGCTGACGCGCCGTACGAGTCCGTACCGGACGGGCTTGTACGGGCATGGTGCGTACCGGACGCGCCGTCCGTATGAGCGGCCGTACCGGTACGTCCGTCCGTTCCGGTGGCCGTGTCCGTACCACCGTGTCCGTCCGTACCGGCGTCGTGCATGAGCGAGTGGACGCGCCAGATGACGGCCACGAAGATCAGCACGACGAACGTCGTCAGCCACCACGGAGCCGACGCGCCCTCGGGTACGAGGTGCGCCTGTTCCGACAGGTGGAAGACCACGTTGGCCGACGCCATCAGCGCGAGCGCCGCCCCGATGTCCTTCTTGGCGCGGAAGGCGGTGACGCAGTAGACGTCGATGCTGACCGGCAGCAGCGGGGCGACGTAGCGGTGGATGCCGACCATGCGGGCCAGCTCGTACTCGCCGGAGGCGGCGAGGCCGACGCCGGCGGCGAGCGCGATCCACGGGGCCGTCTTCCACGCCTTGCGGCTGAGGTTCTGGTGCCAGCCGCGCCAGCGGGAGTTGGCCCGCTTGGCCTCCCGGGCCTCATCCAGCAGCCGGCGGGCCCGGGCCTCATCAGCCTGCGCCCGCTCGGTGATGCCCTTGGCCTTGCGCTGCGCCTCCGTCGTGATGCGGTCGGCCTCCGTCTGGGCGGCCTCCCGCAGCTGCGCGGCGACGGTCTTGGCTTCCTCCCGCAGCCGCTCACGCTGCTTGTCGCAAGCCGCCTTGAGCGTGCTGAGTTCGTCGGCGAGGGCCTTGCGCCGAGTGGCGGCCTCTGCGTCGAACTGGTCGGTGAGCTTGCGCAGCTGCTCCCGCAGCTCGGTGCGGGCCTGCTCCGCCTCGGTGTGCGCGGCGGCAACGTGCTGGTCGGCCTCACGGCGCCGGTCGTCGGCGGCCTTGACCGCATCCGCGTACAGCGCCTCCGCCTCGCCGCGCCGACCGTCATACTGGTCGGCCGCCGTCTGGGCGAGCTCGGCGAACCGCTCACGGGCCTGCTCGACCTCCCGCTGCGCCGCGGCCACCAGTTCGTCGGCCTGCTCCTGGGCGCGGGCGAGGATCTGCCCGGCCTCGGTGCGGCGCTGCTCGACCAGGGCGCCGATCTCGGTGAGGTCGGCTTCGGCCAGGCGCCGCAGCTCGGCAACCGCCGTGGCCGTGGCCGAGCGGTCGGTCGCCGCCAGCTCGGTCAGGTCGGCGACCTGCGCGCGGGCCTCCTTCACCAGGGCCTCGGCACGCTCACGGGCCTCTGCCAGGAGCCGGTCGGCCTCACCGCGCGCCGTCTCCAGATCCGTCTGGGCCGCCGCGCGCTGAGCGGTGGCCTCCTGGTCGGCGTCAGCGGTGATACCCGCGGCACGGGCCTGCGCCTCGGTCATCAGCACGGTGACCTGCTCGTGCGTGTCGGCGACGGTGCGCGCGGCCGCGGTCTCGGCTTCCGCCTGGAGGTCTGCGGCCTGCTCGCGCGCGGTGTCGATGACATCGGCGGCCCGGTCCCGGGCGTCCGCGACACGGGCCAGCGCCTCCCAGTCCACCTCCGGCTGCGTCGGCCCGGCCGGGGCCGGGGGAACATCGGGGGTGAGGGAGGCGGTGGGCTGCGGAGCCCGACGGGATGCCGCCGGCTTCTTGCGGGCGGTGGGCCTCTTGTTGCGAGTTCGAGTGGCGGCCACGCCGCCTCCTTCCAGATTGATGCCGCCCCTCGCGAGGCGGCGGTTCACGGGCGGTTCGGTCAGTCGCGCGGGGCGGGCAGCTCCGGCCGCTGGTTGGCGGTCGCGTGCTGCTGGGCCACCCATGCGAAGGCGGCCGCGGTCATGTCGTCGACCGCGCCGTCGGTGTTCAGCGGGGCGGTGTCGATATCGCGCATCGCGTCGACGGGCGGCAGCAGCCGCATGTAGTCCCCGCTGGCGTCGTAGATGAAGCGGCCGGTGGCCACACCGACCAAGTCGTACGTGCCCCCCGGCCAGGTCCGCTGGACCCGGCACACGAAGGTGTGGCCGGCCTGCCCGGTCCAGAACATCTCCGGGTCGCGGTACAGGACGAACTGGCCCCGCTGGAACTTGATCGCGGGGGTGGTCTTCTGGGCGTTGTCGCGCACAGCAACTCCTTGACACGTCAGGGTGGTCCGGACTGTCCGGCTCCCCACCGCCCTGCCCGCGCCGTCTGGTTCGGCGGCCCGGGCAGGGGAGGCAGTCGGCAGGCCGACGCGCATCAGCGCACCCAGCGGCCGTCCTTGATGACCTGGCGGCCGTCCTTGAGGGTCAGGTCGGTGATGAAAGCGGACAGGCTGGTGCCGTCCAGCGCGCGACGGGTGTAGTCGGTCGCCCACACGTCCTCGCCGTCCCGGTGGCCGAGCAGGTAGACCCGGGTCTCGTAGGCGGGCTCCAGGGCGGCGGCCGCGTTCTCGGCCCGGGACTCGCTGGGCAGCACGACCGTGCCGCAGGAGTCGTTGAGACCGATCAGGAACAGGTCATGCAGCTCGAAACCCCGCACGTCGAGGATGCTCAGCACGGGCTCGAGCGAGCCGTGGGTGTAGACGTTTCGCGGGTGGCTCTTGACCCAGCGGCTGCCACCGAACTTGCTCATGTCGAAGGCCATCAGGAACTCCTGTCGAAGCGAGCCCGAGACGTTCCCGGGCTGGAGGCGTGCGAAAGGCCGGCCGCCCGTCGTGCGGGCAGCCGGCCTGGTCGAGCAGCGTGGTGCGGGAACGAATTTGTGCTGCCGTCCCGCGCGGCGGTCAACCTCGTCTCTGCTTCTGCTGAGCGAGGTAGGCGTCCTGGAGCCGGGCGAACGACTCGTACAGACGCCGGTCGCGGAGCAGGCGGATCAGACCGCCGCGCCACCGAGGGGGAGGGGCTGGACGCGCCAGATGACCTCGGCGGCCGGGGGCATCGCGGCGCCCGGGGGGTGGGTGGTCCAGCCGGAGCTGGGCGCGCCCTCGGCCTCGGCGGCGCTCTCCGCGGCGTCGCTGGTTGCGTGGATGCTGTGCAGGCGGCCGTGGTGGAAGAGGGCGTAGACCCGGTCGTGTCCGGCCTGCTTGCGGGTGATGCGGAGCAGGGTGCGCAGGGCCTGGCGGTCCTCGGTGTCGAGGAGTGACTGCGCGCGTAGGACGGCGAGTTCGCCTTCGAGGCGGGCCGTGTCGGCCCTCGCGCGCTCCAGGGCCGCCCGGGCCTCCGCCAGGGCGAGGTCGGCGCGGACCGCGGCGGCGGTCGCGGCCACCTGATCCTCTCGTGCTGGGCGAGATCAGCGCGCAGGGCGCTCAAGGTGCGGGTGCGGACCACGGTGAACACTGAGGTCCCCCTTTCTCGTTGTTGAGGCGGGTGGCGTAGAGGTCTCGTTGCACGAGGTGGTCTTCCGGGGGTGCCGTGGGGGTGGGTGGAGGGCGGGGACGCGGTGGCCGGCCTCCCACGCGCTCGCGGCCGCCAGGGCGGCGGCCGCGAGCAGCAGGCGGGTGGTCGGGTGGGTGGTGCCCCAGCGGGTGAGGGCCCGTGCCGCGTGGTGCTGGGCGGTACGGGCCCGGTGTATGAGCGTCACCGTCACCGGCGGGCGCAGGCGTTGCAGACGCCGCCGTTCCAGTCCTCGAACCAGCCGCCGCAACTGCTGCATTGCCCGGCCGCACCGTGTGGCGCGGTGTCGGTGTCCTGCGTGGCGGCCGGGGCGGGTGTGGCGCTGGGCGGGCAGTCGCCGCCGGTGCACGACCACCTGCCGCACACCGTGCAGGCGTCGTCCGCCATGGTCGGTCGGTGCAGCAGGAGGACGGGCTGCCGCTCGTACCCCGGCATCATCTGCTGCAGCGTCCGGCGTGCCCCGCGACCGGCGCGACGGGCGCGGGCGTCGCCCTCGGCGGCCATCCGGGCCAACAGCACGTCGAGAGCGCGCGTCGCGGCGGCCGGGCAGGGGCCGGCGTGCCAGCACCCGCACGTCCCGCAGGCGTACTCCGGATTGGCGGCGGTGGTCGGGCGGGGGAGGGTGGCGGTGCTCATGCGGCCGTCCCCCATCCTCCGCGCGCCCGGCGGGCCGCACGGATCTCGTGCACCTGCCCGACCAGTTCGCGGACCGCGGTGTTCTGCGCGGCCTGCGCCCGGTCACCGGCCCGGTGACCGCCGGAGCGGTCCGGGCTCGCCGCCGCGGTCCGCGTCACCAGGACGGTCAGCGCGTCGAGCCGCGCGCCCTCGTCGTCACCGTCGGCCTTGACCGCGGCGGCCAGGCGGTTGGCGTCCAGGACGCGCCGGGCGGCCAGCTCGGGGCCGCTCAGACCGCCGCGGACCATGTCGTCCTCCGTGGCCCGGCCGTCGCCGTCCCGCAGCGCCAGCTCCGCGCACGCCGCCAGCGCCGGGCACCCGGCGCACACACGACGCGCGCTCTCCCGGCGCACCTGCCAGTCGAACGCCGACTCGCGGTCGGCGCGGAAGAACGCGTCCGGGTCGCCGGTCGTGCAGAGCGCGGCGGCGTCGACCGCGCTCTGCAACGCGCCCCGGCGCTGCGCCTGGGCATGGGTGGGTGTCATGCTGACTCGCATGTGGGTCTGCCTCTCTCGAAGGTTGACCTGCGCAGACGAACCCCCGGGGGCCTAAGCCCGGGGGTTCGTCGTGTCGGGGCATCGGGCCCCTTCTGCTGGCTGCTGTACGAGCAGCCACGGCCCCGGCCGCCCCGCATCACGGGGGGCGGCCGGGGCCGTGGTCGTTCGTCCGGAGCGGGTCAGCTCACGCGGCGCTTGGGGTGCAGCGTCTCGAGCGGGACCGGCGGCGCGCCCAGCGGCGCGGCGCCGTCGGGCAGCTGCGCGCGGCGGGTGTCCGTGTCGCGGACGGCGGACTCGGTCGCCGCCCACTGCTCCTTGCGCAGCAGCCACAGGGGCTGGCCGTCGCCGGGCTGGTCGACCGTGGTCGTCTGCTTCTTCGCGGCGATCTGGCTGACGGCCGGGGCGGGCGCGACCTTCGGCTTGCGCCGCACGGTGGTCCGGCGGCGGTGCACGGTCTCCGAGTTGCCGTCCACCAGGCGCTCCGCCCACTTCTTGGCCGTGACGTTGACCGTGACCAAGCGGTTGCTGCCCAGGCGGCAGCGGGCGGCCGGGGCCTTGCCCGCGCGGCCGGTGTCGTGCGGCACGAGCTTGGGCTTCGTGGTCTGGAGGCCGGTGATCGGCACCCACGTCTTGCAGTCGGGGCAGATCAGCGACGCGCAGGCCGGGCGCAGGTCGTACTGGTGGGGCTTGAGGGTGGAGAGGGCCAGCGCCAGGCGGGCGTTGACGGTGCGGGAGCGGGTCCGGCTCCGGCGGGGACGGGCGGTGCGCTCAAGGGTCGAAGCAGACATGTGGACTCCTCACGGACGGAGTGGCAGGGGCGCGGATCGCGATGCTCTCTCTGCCCTCCGGGCCGCACGGCTTGAAGCCGGCGTCCCGTAGGACAGACAGCGCACAGCGCTGCGACGTGCACACAGTCGTCGCGGCCGTCAGGCTCCGGAGGAGTTCGATGTTGCTCTCGCGTCCTCAGCGAGCTGAGGACTACTCCGGCCGCCCCGGAGGGCGGACGACTACTGCGGTGGGCGCTTGACGTGCAGATGTAGCGAGCGCAACCGATCGATTTAGCGCCCTAAACCGCTCGACTACCGAAACCATAGGTCTCACCATGCCGCGCGTCAACCACCTTGAACCCATGCGGTTTAATGGGGTAAACATGACCTCACGAAGGGAGGCACGCATGGAACAGCTCGACGGGGCTCTGCCCTCGCTGAAAGAGCAGCTCGATGCGGCTTTCGATGTCGCCTTGTCTCAGCTGAAGGAACTGTCCGACCCTCTGGAGCGTGCGAAAGTCGCGCACGCCACCGCCAGCCGCCTCCAGGACTACGGCAACGAGTGCCAGGTCGTGCGCAACGAGGCAATGAACGAGACCCTGCGCGTGGGTCAGCTGAACAGCACCCAACTGGCGGCCGAGCTTGGGATCAGCAAAGGAAGAGTCAGCCAGCTCGCGAAAGGCGCTCCACCAGAGCGCCTGTTCCTTGGCTCGGGGAGGGTCACCGTGGCCCTCGCCGAGAAGCTTGAGGATGGCAAGCTGCAGGACGGCCGGGACAAGCCGTTGCAGGGCCCCGTGATCGCCACCGAGGACGTTCAGACCTACGAGCGGCTTCGTGAGCTGGGCGAAGAGGTCGGCCTTGAGATCGGGTTCGAGCGGATTCCTCTTGGCGGCAACGTTCGGCTCAACCGGAACAACTTGGTCGTGATCTGCGGCCCGCGACTCTCGCCCCTGATCGAGCAGATCCTCGAGGGCGACCCTCACCTACAGTTCGGCAAGGACGAGGATGGCTGGCATCTAGTCGACCGGAACACGGGCAAGGTGTACCGCTCTCCCATGGACCATGGCGAGAACGGCGACGTCGCATACTTCGGCCGGCTCCCCCGGCCGGATGGCCAGGGGACCTTCCTCTACATCGCGGGCATCCACGCCCGCGGCTCCGGTGGCGTCGTCCACTGGCTCACCAAGGAGCTGGCCAACGTGCACCGCGAACTGAAGGCCCGACGGTTCTCGACTCTCATCTCCAGCCAGTTCAACCCGGAGACTCTGGAGATCACCGAAAGCGAGCGCATCACGCCGTTCTACCGCCCGGAAGGGGCCTGACGTGCAGGTATCCATGGCATCGACCCAGGGTGTGGGCAATGAGAACGAGGACACCGTCCACGTCAGCCCCACCGGGGTCGTCGTGCTGGACGGCCTGTCCGCTCCGAAGGACCTCCCCATGGGGTGCATCCACGGCACCCCATGGTTCGTACGACAGCTCGGCACCTGCCTGATCAACCTGATTGGCGACGATACGGTGACGCTGCGCAAAGCGCTGCGAACCGCCATTACCGAGGTCAATGACCTACACCGTGACACCTGCTCATTGGACCGGGAAGCCGTCCCTGCATCGACTGTCGCGATTATCCGGGAGCGAGACGACGTCCTCGACTACCTGGTGCTCTCCGACAACGTGCTGGTGCTCGACCTCGGCGACGAAGGCATCCGGACCATCACCGACAAGCGGGTCGAAGAGGTCGCCGGCGAAGAGATGCATGCCGCACTCCGGGGCCCGACAGGCACCCCCGAGCACGCCGCTCGGGTCTCCACACTCGTCACCGTTCAGCGCCGCCTCCGAAACCGGCCTGGTGGCTACTGGGTAGCAGCAACCGACCCGGCCGCCGCCGACGAGGCAATCACCGGCGCTGTCGACATTTCCCGAGTCCGGCAGGCCGCTCTACTGACGGACGGCGCGAGCCGCCTCGTCGACAGTTTCGGCTCGCTGAGCTGGGCACAGCTCCTCGACCTGCTGAGCACCGAGGGGCCAGCCGCCCTTATCGCCCGCACCCGCGAAGCCGAACTCGCCGACCCGGTCGGCGAGCGATGGCCACGGTTCAAACGGTCCGACGACGCGACCGCCGCGTATGTGCGCATCGGCCAGCCCGTGCCGCTCTCCTCCGGAGCCCAGCGCCTGGAGCGCGGAAAGCACACCGGCTCCTCATGGGGCGCGGGGGAGCGCTCCGACGGACACACCGCAACAATCGCTCCCGCCCCACAGGACGTTGCGGCGGCGCTCGGCCTAGAGCCTGGTGACGAGGTCATCCGGCGCACGCGCGCCTACCGCGACCAGCACGGCATCATCGCGCACTCGACTTCCTGGATTCCGGCCGAGTTTGCCCAAACCGTTCCCGCACTGCTCCGCAACGAACGTCTGTTCGGCGGCACGTCCTTGGACGTCATCGCCCGGGAAACGGGCCGGCACGCCGTGGAACGCACGGACGAGACCGCAGCCCGCATCGCTACTGCCGAGGACGCCCAGCTCCTGGAGCTCGATCCCGGCACGACGGAAGCAATCCTGGTCCTCTCTGCTCGATTCCTCGATAGCGAAGGCCAGCCACTGGAGTTCGGCGTGGATCTCGGTGCCCCTGGCCGTACTCGCCTCGAAACCGCGGAGATCACGTGGTAGCGCAGGGACCTCATGTGGTTCTGATGGCGGGAATGCCCGGAGCCGGTAAGACGACGCTGGCGAGAGCGCTCGTAGGCGCTGGGGTCAAGCGGTTGTGCCCAGATGAGGAGATGTTCCGCCGCTACGGCAGGTACGGCGTTGACTTCCCTCGGGGCGAGTTTCGGGTTCGAGAAGCTCCTGTCCTCAAGGACATCGCTGCTGAACTCCGCTCTCTTGTGGAGACGGGCGAAGATGTCGTTGTCGACCACGGCTTCTGGACGCCAGAGGAACGGGCCGAGTGGCAGGCCCTCGTGGTGGAAGCTGGCGGTGTTCCGGTCTTGGTTTACCTGCCGGCCCCGCATGATGTGCGATGGTCGCGGATCCGCGAACGGAATCAGCTCGCTGACACGGACCCCAACTCGATCGAGTTCAGCGAGGAGGACTTGATCCGATTCGCAGGCCGGTTCCATCCGCCTGGCGCTGACGAGCCCCACGTCGTGTACGACGGGCAGCACGACAGCCTGCTGACCGTTCTGGGCCAGCCTGGCGGAATTCTCCAAGATGACTGATGCACTTGCCACAAGGCGGGCCGTTGTCCCCGCGCTTCCCGCAGGGGGCTCGCTATATCGGGCGCTTCAGGTTGCGCGAATTCGTCCTGCGGTTGTGTCCGGGAATGGGGCTAGGCTGTACATGATCGAAAAAGGCGAAAGCCCCGTAGGACCGGGCGTGGTCCGCGGGGGCTCTCGAACAGGGCAAGCCCTGTTCGGGCGACACCTAATGGGAGGTGATCGCGGGATGAAGGCTACCCGCCAGCGCGCAGCTACACGCGCGGCTACGCCGTTCCTCCATCGCGATCACGCCATCCGGGCTGTGTGCGCGCAGCTTGACGCCAGCCTCCGGTTTCAGGGGGTTGGGATGACCTAGTGGCCATCGGCCGCGCGCGCCAAGAAGTGGACTCGCCATCCCCTTCGGCCCCGCGCGGCCCGTCTCCCCGCCCATCGGGCGGGCGCTCAGTCACCGGACGCAACCGGCCTGAGCCGCGGCCTATCAAGCCGCTCTTCTCCAAATCGGCCCCTCATCAGGGCCAACGCAGCACCTGCAACACCCGCGGGCCCCTGCCAGGGGGCTTCGCGGTCGCAGTACCGAATCGTTCCGAGGCCCTGCCAGGGGCCTTTGGAACACGAGTCACCCGAAACCACCGCCGGAAGGGAGGTCGCCTCTGGTTCTTCGTCCGGTTGCCCGCTCCTCACGGAGGGGGCAGTCCCACCCACCCGCTGAGAGATACGCCCGGCGATACGCCGGTCGATCCACCACACGGAGAGGCGGTCGTCTTCATAGTGCACGACCTGGTGTCCCCTTGTCAGCCTGAACCTGCCCATTTCGAGCCGGTTTGGACCCTTCGCGTGTCCCGCGTGACGGGATTCGCACGCCCCGTTTGCCCTGTTCACGGCATTAATCACGAAGATTCGTCGGGGTGGAGTGTCACACCGACCCCGGTCCGGCACACCTGTACCGAGAGGGGGGCCCCTGTCCTCCTGACGGCGCCGGCCGCCGCGGTGCTCCCGGGCTCCGTCCCGTGGGGCGGGACGCGATCCGAAGTTCTTGCCCACCGGGCGGGAGGGGTCGGGGGTCTCACCACTTCTCGAACTCTGTCCACAGGCAGTCCGCGCAAGGCTGCCGGGATGATCTCTATCTCCTTCGTCCGGGCGGGCCGGTGAGCGCCGTGGCGGCGCCGACCGCCACGCTGGATCACCCGCTGTGGGAGCCCGTCGACAGCTCCGTAGACGGGCTCCGGCTTCCCGGGCAGCGGAACGCGCTGCGGTCGGTGCCGGCCTCCGGGAAGCGAAACGGCGACGGCCCGGAGGACCCGCTGCGCCTCGGGCGGACGATGCGGCTGCGGCTGCGCGACGCGGTCCAGGCGCTGCTGGCGGACCCGTCGATCGCCGGGCTGAAGGACGCGCCGAAGCTGGCGGCGGTCGTGCTGTACGCGAAGTCGCGGGCGCCCAAGGGCGAGAAGAACGACAACCAGACCTCGATCTGGGGCGCGGAGCTGGGCCGCTGGCTGGGCATGAAGGAGTCCACGGTCCATCACAAGGTGTTGCCGGTGCTGCGCGGCACGGACGCGCTGCACACCCGGGTGAAGACGAACGGGAAGGGACACATGACCGGGCTGGACTGCCTGGTCATGCCGCTGTGGAACGCCCGCAAGAGCGGGGGAGCAGGACACCCGCTGGCGCTGACGAAGGCGGAGCTGGCGACGCTGCTGCACCTCATCGAGGCGCTGTTCGGGCCCGGCTGGGCACCGGAGGACAAGGAGCCGACGCCGCCGGGGCTGCTGGCCGACCGTACGGGCAAGGGTGCGGCGACCGACCGGCTCGGGCTGTTGCTGATGGTGCTGAACACGCGGGCGTCGGGCTGGCTGCAGCTGGTCGGCGGCTCGGTGAAGAAGCGCGAGGGGCGTGGGGCGGCGACGCTGGCGCGGCTGCTGGGCTGCTCGCCCTCGGGGGCCCGGAAGGTGCTGGCGCGGCTGACGGAGGCCGGTGTCGTGGCTCGGCAGCGCAAGGCGACGTCGACGCGGATACACGGCCGGGGCAAGGTCATGCTGCTGCCGGTCGCCCGCGCGTACGGCCGCACCGTGGCCCCCGTGGAGGCTGTTTCGGGGCCCGGATCGGTGTTTTCGGCGCGTCCCGATGGTGCGTGCGGAGATCATGCTCCGGCTGCTGCGGCTGGTGCCCTTGGTACGTCTGGGCTCGGTGGTGCTGAGGGCCCCGGGGATGCGGCGGTTCAGGAGCGTCCCGATGGTGCAGAGCTCCACGCAGACCACGCTTCTGTGGTTACTCCTGTAGTTCCTCCGCAGCTCTCTTGTGGCTTTTCCGGCGAAGGCCGTGGGGGTGAAGGCCGTCGGCCGGAGCGCGCGTGCGTGCGCGAGGACCAGGCCGCCGACAGCGAGGACTTTGCTGCCGGGACCGGGTCGCCGGTGGCAGAGGGCGGCCCGCTTCGCGGGGAACAGCCCAAGAAGTCCCCGGTCGACGAGCAGGTGGGGCAGCGTGCTGCCGGGGCTGGGGCCGGTAGCCGGCCGAAGGCCGTGGGCGGTGGAAAGACGCAGCAGCAGCGGAGGGTGGGCCTTCCGGCTGATCTTCGTCTGCGGGTGGCTCTGGGGCCGGTGGCCTGGCTTTGGGAGCGGCTGAGCGGCTGGCAGCAGGACCAGGTGGAGGCGGCTGCGAAGGCGGAGCTGGCCCGCTTGGAGGGCTTGCTGGCGCTGCCGGGTGCCGCACCGCGGGTGTTGGCCGATCGGCTTACCGACCGGCTCGCGGAGACCGGCGGCGAGGCCATGGTCACCGGCCCGTACGGGTGGCTGATCCGGCGGGGCCTGGTGCAGCGCCAGGCGTGCACGGACCGGCGCTGCGACGACGGGATCCGGCTGGACACCGGGGCTGAGTGCGAGATGTGCGGCAACGTGGTGCACATCCGGCGCGCCCGGCGGGTGAAGATCGCTGCGCAGCTCGACCGGGAGCTGCCCGGCCTGAGCGACGACGAGCGGCGCCGGGTCCTCGAGGAGCGGCTGCGCGAGCAGGTGGCCATCGAGGCGGAGGACCTCGCCTGGCGCCAGGAGCAGGCTCGCGCGGAGCAGGCTCGCCGCGATGCCGCCCGTGCGGAAGCGGCGGAGCGGGCGGAACGCGAGCGCCAGGAGGCGGCGGCCGCCGACGCGGTGCGCCAGGCCCTGCCGTGCGAGGACTGCGGGCAGGACCAGGCGGCCGGGCTGTGCGAGGCGTGCGGCTACCGGCGCCGGACCGAAGCGGCGATCGTGGAGGCCGGGCTGGTCGCGGCCACCTGGTCGGCCGCCCTGACCGACCCGGGCGACGTCGCCGCCGTCACGACCGAGGTGCGGGCGACTATGGAGCGCGAGATCGCCGACGTCCGCGCCACCTACCTGAGTGCCATGGACCCGGCCGACCAGGGAGCCGACCCGTTGGGCACCGCGTCCGTGCTCGCCTACGGCGCCCTCCACACCGTCGAGCAGCTCCTTGCGGAGTACCGACGCAACGCGCTGGCGATGCTGGGCCGGACCGAGGAGGCCGAAGCCGAGGCCCGGCGGGCGTACAAGGCGGAGCAGGGGCGCCCCTGGTTCCAGTACAACCCGTCCGGCGCGGACGCCGTCGCCGCCGCGACGCAGAAGGCGGAGGCCGCCCGGGAGCGCACCGCCGAACACCTTCTCGCGGTGCGGCTGGAGCAGCTGCGCGAGCAGTCCGCCGCCCGCACCGAGACGGTCGCGGCCGCGCCGTGGGCGGAGCGGTTGCCGGAGCTCGCCGCGCGTTCGCTGGACGGCGGTACGGCCGGGGCGGTGATCGCGTGAGCACCGAGCTGAGCGGGGTCGACCTCGCGCGCCAGGCGCTGATTGCGGCCCGGGAGGCGACGAAGAAGAACGGCGGCGCCCAGACGAAGAAGCCGAAGCGGCGCACCGGTTCCGCCGTACGCCGGGACGGCCGTGAGCCGCTCGGGCTCGGTGCGGCGATCGGCATGATGATGACCGAGCGCGGCATGGTCGCCCCGGCCGCCGGCGGCAGCGTCCTCGTCCGGTTCGACGACATCCTCGCCGCGGCCGCGCCCGAGCTCGCCGGTCACGTCCAGGCCGTGGGCTTCGACGCGGACACCGGCCGCCTGGACGTCGCCCCCGATGCTCCCGCGTACGGCATGCAGCTGCGCTGGAACGCACCGAAGCTGATCGCGGCGGCCAACGAGCGGGTGCCGGGTGCGAACGTCCGCGCCGTCCAGGTCCTGGCGCCCGCGCCCGTGAAGGCTGGCCTCGCCACGGCGGCCGCCACCCCGGCCCCACAGCCGACGATGCCCACCGTCCCGGTGGAACGCCGGACCCCGCCCGAGGGATACCGCCGCGCGATCGAGGCGCACCGGCAGGCCGCCCGACCGCCCCTGGCGGACCCGGCCATCGCGGAGGCGGTGGAGCGGCAGACCGCCGCGATGCGGGAGCTGTCGCGCCGGGCGTTCCCCGAGCCCGACGTCGTCGCGGACGATGCGCCGGCGCCGATCGAGCAGGCCCGTGCACAGCGCCGCCGCCAGGCCGCGGCAACCGAGGCCGCCGCGCTGCGCCGGGCCCGCGAGGAGAAGGCCGGCCGCCGGACGGAGCCGCAGCGCCTGGGGCAGACGGCGTGACAGGCTGCCCGAGGTGACTGGCTTCGGACCAGAGCGTTATTTCACCAGCACACCTGGCGCCCCATGGCGCGGAAGGAGACCACCGATGTCGAAGAAGAAGCCCGCCACCCGTCGGCGGCAGGCCAAGCAGCGCAGCTTCCAGGTCCGATACCCCCACTACGTTGCTTGCCAGCCGGAGGAGATCGCGCGGGAGCTGGGGGCACAACGGACATCAGAACTGGAGCAGATCTACGAGGCCCCCCTGCAGAAGGCGGACCTGGAGCTGGAGAAGCTGCTGCGTGCGGGGCAGTTCACCGTCGTAGACTCCGCTCACCCTGCGGGGCGTACCTGGACGATGGACGAATACCTGGGCTCCTGGAACGAGGAGTTGGCCCAGGATGCCCGCAGGAACCATGAAGAGCCGGATGTCATGGACGCTGCCGAGCTCATCGAGATCATTCACCGCAACCATTTCGCTGGATCAGTGCGGCTGACCGGCGAACTCGCTCTCCACTGGCCTTGAGCGCCAAGCGCGTGGCGAGAGGGGCGCTGGGTCGTTTCCAGTGGAAACGGTGCGCTGGAGGAGCCCCTCTTTACGACGTAAATAAGCCGTCGCACGCCCCGGTACCTCCCGCCCGGTCCACGGCTGACGACGGACGCCGCCCCTGCTTCGGAGTGGCTGGCGAAGCGGCCCGGTCAGGACGTGTGGGCCTGGGCGGGCGCGGGGTCCAGGGAGTCGAGGAGCTGACCGAAGGTGATCTTCTCGTCGTTGTAGTCGAAGGTCATGGCGGCGGCGAGTGCCTCCCACCGCTTGGTGCTGCGCCCGCAGTGCTCCAGCAGGATCGTCAGGGCGACTTCGGGTTCGTGGCGGGCGAGGATCTCGTCGGCGGGGATCTGGCGCAGGTGCTCCAGGGTGCGGTAGCGGGACTTCACGACGGCGCGGTAGACCTCGGAGCGGGAGAGGATCTCACCGGCGGCGGGGGAGTCGAGCCAGGACTGCAGGACGGCCGCGGGGTCGGGGTGCTTGCCGAGTTCGTCGTCGTCCACCAGCCGCACCACACCGTCGTCCTCGTCTTCGGGCACCGGGACGGCGGCCGCCGCGGCCAGGAACCAGTCGGGGCCGCCGGCTTTCTCGGCGATCCAGGCCAGTTCGGCTGGGTGCAGCCCGTTCAGGACGTCCGCGACGGCGGTGCGCGGGGTGTGCGGGTTGGCGGCGAGGACGGTCAGGGCCTGGACCCGGCGGTGCTCGTAGTGACGTTCCAGGAGCCGGGCCGGGCGGTCGTGGTCCGGGTCGACGTTGTTGAGGACGTGGATCAGGGTCCGGCTCGGCTTGGGGGAGACGACGGCCGGCTGATCGAGCCGGGCGAGCTGGGCGCAGGCCCCGGCGAGGTGGTCGGGGTTGGCGCTGAGGAGGGCCAGGTCCTCGGCGAGGCGCAGGACGCGGCCGTCGAACTCGTGGTCGCTCTCCTGTTTGTCGGACCAGGTGAGCAGCTGGCCGCGGGTGACGAGCGCGTCGGCGGCGGCGTGCAGCTGGTCGGCGGCGAGGTCGGCCACGCGCGGGTTGATGTGGACGCGGTGGGCGATGTGGTGCAGGGTCCGGCGGGCGGTCACCTGCGGGTTGGGCAGGTCGGCCAGTTCGGGCAGGCACAGGGCCGGAATGCAGGCGAGCAGCAGGTCCTCGCTGAGCGCGGGCGCCGGGTCGGCGGGCAGGTCCTCGCCGTCAGGGTCGGCGGCGCGGAGGCGGGCGTCCTCGAGGGCCTGCGTCTCGGCCTGGTCCAGCAGCAGGTGCTGGACAGCCGCCCCGAGTACGGGGTGCGTGATGAGCTGCGGCCACCGCTGGGGGCAGCGGGCCAGCATCGCCCAGCCGGCGCGGCCGCCCAGCTCCAGCGACCAGTCCTTCGAGTACGCGGACACAGCCTCCCAGCCCTCTTCGGGCTCCGGGTGAAGCAGGTACGCGGCGAGCGGGGTGAGGCAGGCTTCCAGGACGGCGTCGAACAGCTCTGGCGGCACGGGCGGGGCCGGCGGCGTGTCCTTGGTGCGGGTGTAGCGGTCGGGGTCCCAGTCCCGGACGACCTGCTCCACCTCATGGTCGGGCAGGCGGGGCAGGAGCGCGATGGCCGCCTCGACCTGGCCGGGGTGCCGTGCCAGTGCGGAGATCAGCCCGGCCCAGGCCCGGCGGTGCCGCAGGATGGCGGGCACGTCGGCGGCGGTCACGGTGCCGTCAGCCGCCAGGTCGGCCAGCGTCTTCTCGTCGGCGTGCACCAGGAGCCGGCCGCGCAGCCGTTTGGCAGGGGTCCGGGCCAGCAGCGCGGGCAGCGCGTCCTTGAGTGCTTCCTCCCGCCACGGGTCGGCCTGGGCGTCGAAGCCGTCCGGCGTCGTCGCCGGAGTGCACAGGGCTTCGATCACCGTCTTGAGGGCTTCCTTGGGGAGGTCCTTGCTCCTCGCGAGATCCCGCCACAGCGGGTACGTACGGGCGTTGACCATCCTCGGATTCCCCTCCCACACCTGACC
This sequence comes from Streptomyces sp. bgisy100, assembly GCF_057709105.1. NCBI lineage: Bacteria > Bacillati > Actinomycetota > Actinomycetes > Kitasatosporales > Streptomycetaceae > Streptomyces > Streptomyces sp. bgisy100. The sequence goes on along the minus strand of NZ_JBYITE010000029.1, from coordinate 44,604 downwards.
CGGCGTCACCGCCTTGTCGCCATCCGTAGAAGCGACCGTACGGCGCATCCGGGCCCGAGCGGGTCTTCATGCGCTGCGCCGGTCCCTGCGAGGGCGCGGCGGGTCAGGAGCGCGGGATGAGTTCGGGCATCGAGGAGACGGCCGTCTGGGGCCACATCACCGCATCAGGAACCCGGCTGTGACCAGCGTGGCCGTGTTCTGCCTGGTGGGCCGCCTGGACGCGGTCCAGGAGCGCGGTCAGGGCAGGCAGCTCGAAGGTCGCTCGGCTGCCTCCGGTGAGTTCGTGGATCAGGGCGCTGAGGCCGTCGCAGCCGAAGGTGCGGTGGGCGTAGTCGATCGCGGCGAGCACCAGGGCCTGGCAGGCGGTCATGTTGGCGGCCGCCACGGCGCTCAGGGCCCGGCGGGTGAGGTCGTCGTCGTCCAGGGTGAGACGGCCGCAGTCGCAGAACCCCATGCGCTGGGCCAGAGCGAGGGATTCCTCCTGGGGGAGCAGATCGGCGATGGCGTCGACGGCCACGAGACCGAAGTCGATCGCGACCTGGTAGGCGCGATGGCACACGGCCGGGTCAGCGGCGAACTCGCCGGTCAGCGGAGCGTGCGGGCCGGTGACAACCGGCGGCTGCGGTGCGCGGCGGCGAGAGCGTGAGGACGGCATACCGCGTTCAACAGATCCGACGTGCGGACGGACACTGCGGCTTCCCTCGCTCGGAGCACCCCACCCGGCGCTGACAGCCGCAGGCGGCAACAGCGCCGTCTCGGCCAATGCGGGTGCCGAATCGGGCAGCTCAGGGCAATGCCGGTGTGCCGCGCGGTGTCCCGCTTCATGATCTGCGGCAGCAGGACGCGACGGGCGGCCTGGTGTCAGGGGGAGGTACCCGGTGGCAGTGACCGAGCTGTTGGTCGCGGACGAGATCATGACCCGGCTGTCGGACAAGGCCCGCCAGGAGGTGGCGCTCAACCTGCACAAGCGCGACTGCCAGACCTGCGGGGCGCCGCTTGGTGAGCAGACGCCGGCCCTCGTCGTCGACGACTGCGGTCCGTTCCTGAGCGCGACGCTCAACCACCAGGACTGCCGCCCCTCGGGCTGGTACGAGCTCCGCTCGCTCATGGCCGGCGCACACCTGTCGTGGACCAGCCGGTTCTTCACCCTGCCGATGGACGAAGGCAACGGCCGCCCCCCGCGGCCGATGTTCATCGTCTGTCCGCACCTGGAGGCGGTCCACCTGGACCAGGACGGCGGCGACGGCTGGAGCGTGAACACCGAACGGCACTGGCGGGCCCGCGGCTTCCGCCCGATGGGCCGCGAGCTGATCGTCGACAAGTGGGTGGCCGACCAGGCCCCGCCCAAGGCCCGGCTGACCGGGACCACCATCCACATCGACGCGGGCCTGGAAGGGCAGTGGTCGTCGTCGGCGAACCTCGACACCGTCAGGGCAGGCCGGGAGCTGGGCGGGCTACTGCTGGGCATCTCCACCGCGTGCGAGCCGACCTCCACGACCGGCCCCAACGACATCCTGCGCTACGGCGCTGCCGGCCACGTCTTCCTCGGCTGGGTCCCACTGGTGTGAGTGAGGGGAGGGCAGCCGTGGCGAAGAGGAAGGCAGTGTCCGTACCGAAGTTCGTGCCCTTCCGGGATGACGCGATCGCGGTGGTCATGTCGGATGCGCCTGCGACGGTCGGCCGGATCGTGCACTACACGCCGGGCAAGACAGTTTCCCGATCCGGGAGGCAACAGTTCTGGACAGCGTCCATGCCGGCCTCATCGACCCTGAGCAGGAGGCATGGTGCCTGCTGTGGCAGGACGGCGTCCTCGGCTCCGCACACCCTGACGCCCTGACGGCCACGGCCGCGGCTTGTGACCAGTACCCGGAGTGGGAGAAGGCGGTGTATGGACAGAGTCCGCGGCCGCCATACCCTGCCGCACGTCCGTCGACGTCTGGTGGACCGCCACGTCCTATCAGTGTCCCCACTGGCGGCCAGAGGGGATGGATGCACCGCCAACCCCGCTGAGGCGGAAAGTCGCACGATCCTCCACTCACCGCGCGCGAGTACCTCGGGGGTGGGCCCGGTCCAGGCCGCGGCATTTCCTCGATCGGTGGGCAGACGTTCCGCTACCGCAGCCGTCCCGCCTGATAGTGCTGATCGTGATGCCGGACCGCTTCCTGGGGAAAGGCGCGGGCCACCCAACCTGCCGGTGCACCGACCTGGCGCAGCTGCGCGAGCAGCCGGCGGCCCGCACCGAGCAGGCCGCCCCCGCGCCGTGGGCGGACCGGCTGCCCGAACTCGCCGCGCGCCCGCTGAGCGGCAATCCGGCCGGCACGGTGATCGCATGACCGAGCTGAGCGGGGTCGACCTCGCGCGGCAGACCCTGGTCGCCGCCCGGGAAGCGGCGAAGAAGAACGGCGGCCGCCGCCCGGACAAGCCCCGCCGGCGGACCGGCCCCGTGGTGCGGGGCGAGGGACGGGAGCCGCTCGGGCTCGGCACCGCGATCACGAAGATGATGACCGAGCGCGGCATGGCCGCCCCAGCCGCCGGCGGCAGCATCCTCGCCCAGTTCAACGAAGTCCTCGCCGCGGCCACGGCCCGACCTCGCCGGACACGTCCAGGCCGTGGCGTTCGACGCGGACACCGGCCGCCTGGACCTCGCCCCCGACGCACCCGCCTACGGCACCAAGCTGCGCTGGAGCGCACCGCAGCTGATCACGGCAGTCAACTCGAAGGTGACCGACACGACCGTGCGCACCCTGCACGTCCTGCCGCCCGCACCCGGCCAGGCCCGCCCCGCGGCCGCCGCCCCGGACCTACAGCCGGCCACACCCGTCGCGTCGGCGGAGCGCCGGACGCCGCCGGACGGCTACCACCGTGCGATCGAGGCGCACCGTCAGGCCGCGCCGCCGTCCCGGGTGGACCCGGGCATCAAGCAGGCGGTGGAGCGGCAGACCCGCGCGATGCGGGAACTGAGCCAACGCGCGTTCCCGGACTCGGAGCTCCACTCGGACAGCCAGCCGGCCCCGATCGACCAGGCCCGCGCCCAGCGGCGCCGCCAAGCCGCGACGACCGAGGCCGCCGCCCTGCGCCGGGCCCGGACCGAACGCGCCGCCCGGGAAGCCAGCACTGCGGCCGCCGTCCCGCAGCCCGCTGCGCTACGAACAACGGCCTGAGCAAAGTGAGCGGGCGCCCGAGCCTCCCCAACAGCATCCTGTACACCACCACGCACCCCATCGGATACACCAGGTCCGTGCACCACGGCACAGCAGTGCAGGTCACCGCCCGTGGTGTACGGAGGCCACGGGCCGACTTCCCCTCCTGTGCACCCCTGCTCCCGGTTGATGGGGGTGGGTGGTGCGCGTCGGGGAACACCCGGCGTCGGCGGGGAACGACGGGCCGCCGCCCGGCCACCGCTACGCCACGTCGCCCGGCCGGAACCGGGCGCGGAGTCTGCCGTGTTCCCCGGACAGGCGGGCGCCAGCGTGACGGCGCTGGCGCCCGCCTGCCGGTCAGTATCCTTCGCGCCTGCGCACCCCGGACGGCAACGCTCCGCACCTGGGCGGGCGGAACAAGGGGTGGCTGCGGGGTCAGCGGAGGCGTCCGAGGTGGATCACGCTGATCCGGACCTGCTGGTCGCTGATCTCGTACATCACGCGGTAGGCGCCGACGTGGATGCGCAGCAGGTCGGCGCTGCCGAAGGCGCCCCGGGGCCGGGGGTCATGGGCGAGGCGGTCGACGGCGGTGAACACGTGCCGGACTCCGTCGGGATCGTCCTTGGCTAACCGCTCCGCCTGGGCCAGGGCCTCAGGTTCCCAGATGATCTCGTAGTTCACGCCTCGTCCCCGCCGAAGACTCGGCGGTATGCCTCGGCGTGTCCGATGCCGGCGTTCTCGCCGAGGGCCTGGCGGGCGCGGTAGGCGGCCAGGGCGCGCAGTTCCTGGAGCTCCAGGGCGTCGGCGGGGCTGACCAGTATGGCGACGGTCTGTCCGTGGTCGGTGATGGCGACCGGTTCACGGGTGGCGCTGACCTCGCGCGCGATGGCACCGAGCCGGGCCCGGGCCTGCACGATCGAGTACGTGGTCTCCGTCATGCACACAAGTGTGCACCCTTCCCCGCTGGGCTTGCGGCGCTTTCCTGCCGCGCGGTGTGCCCCGCGGACGCCGTCGCGGGCGGAGCCGCGGTGCTCGGCCGACGCCGCCGGTCGCAGCCGGCTGTGATGACAAGACCGGAGGCTGCGCCGCCGTACCAAGGCTCGGAGCCGGTTCGACGAGTCACATCAAGCAGGCCCGCGCCCAGCGGCGCCGCCAGGCCGCAGCGACCGAGGCCGCCGCCCTGCGCCGGGCCCGGACCGAACGTGCCGCCCGGGATGCCGGGACCGCGGCCGCCGTCCCGCAGCCCGCTGTTCTCCGGACCACAGCCTGAGCCCGAGCCTCCCCGACAGCATCCTGTACGCCACCAAGCACCCCATCGGGAGCAGCATGCGTCGTTGCGGTGATCTTCGATGCGCTGAGTGAACAGCTTCAGCGCCTGCTGCTCCTGGTCCGCAGCGAAGTCGCTGTAGGGGCCGACGCCGAGCGTGAAGGCGTTGGCCTCTTCCTCAATGGCATCGGCGGACTTGTAGTAGCCGGTGAAGGCGGCCGCCACGGTCACGGTGAAGCCGATGGCAACGATCGTGATGTTCTGCCAGATGAACTGGTTTCGGGTATCCAGGGCAGCGACGGTGGTCGTGGCTGCGGACCCGATCATGATGAGGTTCTGCAGCACGTTGTGGACGAGGCGGTACTTGCGGCTATCGTCCCGGTGCTGCTCGATGACCCCGGCGACATCTTCGCGGTAGAGACTGCGCCGCTCATCCAGCGTGGGGTGGCTCCGGGGAGTTGAAAAACCGCAGGACGTCGCGGTTCTGCTCGACCATGTCCTCCAGCTCGGCCAGGCTCAGGGAGCCCCGGCGCGGCGAGCCTGCCCGGGTCCGCCGGGGCTCCGGCCTGCTCGCCGTGCTGCTGGCCGGTGCGGAGACGGTCCTGGACATCCCCGCCCAGGCCGACGCCGTCGAGCAGTGGCGCGGTGCCCAGGAAGCCGCCCTGCGTGACCACATCCGGCAGGTCCACGCCCGCACCGAGCGGTACGAAGGCGACTGGCAGCCGCCGTCCAGGCGCGCTGCTCAGCAGGAGGTGGAGGCAGCGTTCGCCCAGATCAGGGGCGCGGCGAACGGCGGCCGCCACCAGGACCAGGACGACGTCGCCGACGACCAGGCCCTCGAGGCGGAGCTGAGCGAGCAGGAGCTGGCGCAGCTGCGCGCTGACGCCTGGGGCCAGCTCACGGAAGGTGAGACGGACCTCGTCACGATGGCCGTGAACGCAAGGGGGCGTCCCGCCGCCGAACACATCTACGGCGCGGAGCTGGTGCACCGCGCCCACCAGATCGCGAGCGGCACGCGCAGCTCGCTGATGACCTACGGACGCCGGTAGGAGGCCGACGTGACCGAGCAGACCACCAACGACCAGACCGTCAGCAGCGGCGACGGCACTCCGGAGCTGTCCGGCGTCTACCTCGCCCGGGTCGCTCTGCAGCAGGCCCGGCTGGCCGCACGGAACAACGGCGACGAGGCCCGCGCCCCGCGCCCCGGACCGCGCCAGAGGCCACGGCCGCGCCGACCGCTCCGCAGGCGCCGGTGAAGACCCGCGAGATGGCCTCGCCGGGCTTCCACCAGGCGCTCGCCGTGCACCAGGCCGTCGTGCCCCCGAGCCGTATCTACCCGTCGATCGCGGAGGCAGCGGAGCGGCAGACCAAGGCGATGCGGGCGCTGCGCCTCCGAGCGTTCCCCGAGTCGGAGGTGTCTTCGGAAGACCAGCCAGCCCCGATCGAAGCGGCCCGCGTCCAACGCCGCCGTGGAGCCGAGGTCACCCGTGCCCTGGCGCTGCGCCGGGCCCGTGCCGAGCGGGCCGGTCTCGCGCAGCTGCCCGCCCAGGTCCAGAACGCGACTTATCCGCTGGATCAGACCGGCTGAGCCGCCGGTCTGTGAAGGCAGGTGTCAAGAGGCAGAATGTGCTGCCGTGGATAACCGGTTCTCGAGGTGGTTGTCCTAGACGCACGGCATCGCTGCGGCGACCAGCCGTCCGGCGTATTCCGCGCCCGATAGGGACAGACCACAATGTGCCCATGTCAGCAGCAGAGTTAGCAACCATGGCCATCACGGCCATGACCACGGGCATCGCCTCCGGCGCTGGGAGCGCCGTCGTCGATGAGGTGAGGGAGCTGGTCCGATCCCGGTTGGGTGAGTCCGACGACGGGCGCAGCGCGATGGAGCGCTTCGAGACCGAGCCTGGGGCCGACGGCGCGGCGAACGCCGTGCGGGACCGGCTCGTCCTTGTCCTGGAAACCGATCGGGAGTTCTCCAGCCGGCTGTGGGCCGCCCTCCAGCCCCCCACACGCCCGCCTCAGCCGCCCACGGCGGTAACCCAGGGGATCCATATCGGAGGCAACGCGAATCGCAGCACCATAGTCATCGGTCCGGTGCAGCTGCCCCGGACCAAGGGTGTGGTGATTGCCCTGACCACCGTTGGAGTCGTCCTCGCCGTGCTGTGTGTCATCGGCCTCCGCAGCGCCCTGGACAGCATCACTGACGACGGCGGTCCCGGCGATCGGCGTGGGTCGGGCGACGTCAGAAAGGTCGCCGCGCTCAAGGACTCCGCCGCTGTCGAGGCGGTGCTGCCCGACTCCGGCAGCCTTCCCGCGGGCTGGAAGGTCACGCAGGCTGCCAAGGTCACCGAAGGCATCCCGGACAACTGCAGCTCCGCGTGCGAAGGTGCCACCTTCACCGCCACGGTGCGCTACGAGAATGAGCAGCCGAGCGCCGGAGCGTTCTTCTACATCCAGGCTTTCGACACCGCAGGCCACGCCGCGCAGCGCTTCAAAGATCTCCGCGCGGACCAGGATATGAGCATCTACTCCCCTATGTCTCTGCCGCGGATGGGAGACGAGAGCATTGCCTATCGGAAAGGGATTGTGAACGCCGAGAGCGCAGAGGCGGGCGTGCTCATTGGGACGGTCGTCACGTGGGTGACGTACCGGACGAGCAGTGGAGAGCTCAGCCCCTCAGCGTTTGCCTCCCTCGCCCGGATGCTGTCAGACCGCGCCCAACAGGCACAGAACGGCACTACACCCTTCGCAAGAGCCGAGTTCTAATGGCCTGTTCCTGGCCTCCCAGAAGGCATGAGGCTCGGTGGACTCGCACCAGGCGGGCTGTAGGCCAAGGCGACCGCCATCGCCTTCAAATCGATCGAACGGTCCGGCTTCCCGGCGAGCTCCGGGGGGCGGTGGTGCGGGCCGCCGCCACAACGCATTCGCCGCATCTCCGGCTCGCGTCACGCACTCGCACCCGGCAGACCGCTCACAGGGGCTCTCCCTCGGCATTCCGCTGGATCTGACCACGTGCGACGGCCGACTCGGCTTGGATGGTGCTTCGGTATCGAGTCACCGGGTGGAGTCAGGGGGCCAGGTTCGTGGTGTTCAAACGTTCCGGGAGCGCGACGCGGCTGTTGTGGAACGCGGTGGCGACCAGGTCGTCCCGATTCTTGGGAGCGCAGCGGCGCCAGGACTGGGTGCTGTACCGGTGGGAGACGGAGTTCGGGATCGTCGTGCTCGCTCACGGGGTTGACGGTGAGAGGGGGATGACATTCCCGGGCCTCGCCCTGCTGCGCGAGCTGGCCCAGGACGCCGTGGCCTTGGCCGTGGTCGAACCCGACTACGGCCCTCCTGACGGACCGAGCCTGGAGGCGATCGATGCCGCCGGCCCGGACAAGCACTACGGCACCACCTGGCACCGCCTGGAGCGGGTGCTCGGCATGCCCGCCCCCTACTGGCATTCGCATCTGCGCGACCCTGAGCTGATGATGGCCTGGAAGCCCGGCGCGCCCACCTTGCACGTGCCGGCCGTCGTCACTCCGGACCCGGCGCCGCTGTTGCGCCTGGCCGCGGAGGAACCCGACGGCTCCCACTCGGCCGCAGCCGCGCTCGAGGTCGCACGGCGCGCACTGTGGGACTGCGCGGACTCCGCGCACAAGGAGATCGCCGAGTATGTCGATGCCAGCGACGGCATCGCGTCTATCGCGGTGGCTGCCCGCCCCGTCATGCCGCACCCGCCGCAGCCGGTCGCCGAGGAGATCCTGCGTGATGGCTGGAGGAGTATCCTGCACCGCACCGACGTCCTCGCCAGCGAATGCGCCCGCCTGGGACACGTTCTGGGCGGCATCCGGTACTTCCCCGGCTCGTGCAAGGTCACCGTGGACCCGTCCTCCTGCGTCGAGGCCGGGCGGTGGGCGTCCCGACTGCAGGCCAGCCCTCGTATCGCGCTCGCCACGTACCTCGGCGACGACCAGGAGCGGGACATCCTCGTCGACCCGGTGACCGACATGCCTGCCGTGCGGACCGGTGACGTAATCGAGACCGTCGCCCCGCAGCGGCTGCCGGCGCACTCACCGCTCGCTGCTCTGACCATCGGCCGCAGCCACAACTCGGTATGGGTGACCACCCAGGACGGGACTGTGTTCCCCGCACCGCAGATCGGCGGCGGCTACACCTACGGGTACGCAGGCGGCGGCCCGGTCGCACTGGCCAGGCTCATCGGCCTGCTCCTGGACGACATCACCCATACTGCCCCCGGCTACGACGGACAACTGCCGTCGGGCGGCCTGCGGCACGCCGTCGAGCAGGGGTGGAAGGGCCGCACCCCTCCTTTCACTCTGACCCGGGCAGAACTCGAAGCACTGCGCGACGGGTGATCCACGAGCGCGGCCTGGCCGCCCCGGCCGCCGGCGCAGCATCCTCGCCCAGTTCGACGACGTCCTCGCCGCGGCCACGGCCCGAACTCGCCGGGCACGTCCTGCTCCCGGATCAGTGGGGTGGTGGAAGACCCGACCGCGCTCTTCCACCTGACGCTTGAAAGGACCCGGGCTAGGTAGGTCTGCAGGGCTCTGGGGGCGCGGCTTCGCCGCCCTTACGGCTCCTTCAACAGCAGTCAGGAGGACTGTGAAACCCTGTCGGTCGGTGCCGAGTTGGACGTCATAGCGTGGAGGACACTGTTGCGTGAGACCAAGAAGAAGTCACGGTCGTGGATCGGGATCACCGCTCTGCTCACGTTCCTGGCGTTGTGGCTCGGGCTGGTTTGTTACTCCATTGCCACCGAGCCGCCTCCGGGTGCCGCATCGCCGCAGGCGCTTCGGGAGGACACGCGGAAGGCTGTCCGCGAGAAGGACGCTGATGCCCTCCAGAATCTGTTCGACAAGGACACGGTGGTCGACGAGTATGCCGAAAGGTACTTGAAGGAGCTCAGGGGCGACCGTGTTCGAGACGTCGATGCTGTGACGCAGGCGCAGGGCCGGGGGACCTACCTGATGCTGCATGGCGCGGGTGAAGATCCCGTCTGCACGTCCTGGCGGACGGTGCGGAAGGACGGGCGCTGGATGCTCGATGGCACCGCCCCCACACGGGCCGTCTGCGATGGCTGAGATGCAGAGGGCAACTGACGGAGAATCGCCTATTCGTTCGAGATCGACTTCCCTAGCGTCGTGAGTGACCGCACGACACCTGACAAGGGGGAGTTCCGATGTTTGCTCGACTGGGAGCCGCCGCTTTGCTCTCAGCGACAGTCCTGGTTGTTCCGTCTACCGCGCACGCAGCACCAGCGGGCCCGGCCTCAGGCGATGGCTGCACCGGTAACCCGGGCAGCAACGGTTCGAAATGCATCTACGTCAAGGGGACGCGGCTGCACGTCGACACGGTCAAGACAACCCTGGCCAAGAACCATGCGGACGACTGCGGAAAGGCCACCATCCAGATCGGAAGCTGGAAGAAGACCAGTGGGCGAATCTGCGAGGCGAGCCGCTTCTCGTGGGGCCCCAAGAAGGTCAACCGCAACTTCCGTGACGGCACCAAAGCCTGTGCCTGGTGGTCCAACTATCCCCGCGGCAGGGCCTGCGTGACCATACACAACTGACCTCGATGAGCATGATCGGCCGTCAGCTTCTGCTGTCGGCCGATCTGCATGTCTGAGCGGTCATCGGGCGTAACGGAGGCCCGGCTGTCGCGTCGGGTGGGTGCCAGCTTCCACGTACGCGGGTGCACGTTGATCGCAGGGGCAGGCGAAGGTGCTGGCCACCCTGGGTTGGGCAGCAGTCGGAGGCGTTCGATCGCGTCGGTGATGACGTCGGTCCAGGGCCACTGCTACGGCGCTCGCAGCACCTGCTCCGTGTGCCCACTGGAGGTGGGGCTGGTTCTTCGGGGTGAGCGCGGGTCCAGTCGATCAGGGTCTCGCGGGCCGCTCGCCCGGAACCGGGCGAGCCGTGGGGCACCCGGTATCCGGGCCGGGTGCCCTGGAGCTGTTCACGCGGCGGCGGGGCCAGTGTCCTCGTCGGGTTCTGTGTCCTGCTCCGTTGATGTCGGCGGGGCACCTGGGCTGTCCGGCTCGCCGTCAGCCTCGGCGCCGTCCCCGGCGGCCGGGGCGTTCTGGGTGGGGGAGGTCCGGTCATCGAGGGTGATGGTGACCGGCTCACCGCCGGGGCTGATCCCGGTCAGGCTCTCCTCGATCCGCTCGTAGAGGGTGGCGGCGAGTTCACGGTCGCCGTCGCCGTCGGCGGCGGTGTGCTGGAGGGAGTGCAAGCTGATCAGCAGGGCGATCAGGGAGCGGCCGGACAGCGCCGCGCGGATGCGCTCGCCCCCTTCGTCGGCGACCTGCGGCGGCACACGGAAATGCGGGTGCCGCCCGGCGTGGGCGGTGATGAACTCCCAGATGTCGCGGTGGCACAGCAGGCTCGCGGAGGAGACACGGGCCGCCGTCTTGAGCAGAGCACCGTGCTCTGGACCCACCTCGGCAGCCGCGGCCTCGGTGGCGGCGTCGGGCCGCGGCCGCAGCTCTTCCATGGCGGTGCGCAGCTCCGCGAACTCCTGCTGCAGGGAGACGAGCGAGGCCCGCGCTTCCTCCCTGGCGGCGCTGACCTCCGCCTTGACCTCACCGACCACTTCGAGCAGCGCGGCCGGTACGTCCTGCCGCCCGCCGGTCGGCCCCTCGCGGTCGCTGTCCGGAGCGGTGAGCAGGGCGAGCACGGGAGCGAGTTCCTCGGTGAGAACCTCACGGACGGCATCACGCACTTCACCGACCGCCAGTTCCGGACCGGGCGAGGAGTCCTGGTCGGCGGTGCGCTGCGCCGGGATCGCCGTGTGGAGGGCAGCTCCTTCGGCGAGCTCGTCGGACTCGGTGACGGTGGCGACCGGCGCCGGCCGGAGACCTGTGTCGTCCTCCTGGATGCCCGAGGCTTCCCGTGGGGCCGGAGCAGGGGCGGGGGAGGGCTGCGCAGGCGGGGCGAGGTCCGCGAGCACGCCGCGGACCTCCCGCAGTTCGGCGCGCAGCTGGGCGACGACATCGTGGACGGCGTTGTTGAGTGTGTCCCCGCTGGAGTTCAGCTTGTTGTGGACGTCGCGGAAGTTCGCGCGCATCCGGCCGAGCTCGTCCACGACCTCCTGGGTCGTCTTGTCGTGGGCGGCCTGGCCGGCCGACTCCAGCTTCTCCACACTCTTGTCGAGCGCGTCCCGGAGATTCTTGTCCGTGTGCATGACGGCGGTGTGGAGCATCGCCAGCGTGTTGGCGAGGTCCGGATTCGACGAGCGTGCCATCATCCCCCATTTCGTCGCGGTGAGTAGTTGATCGAGTTCACTGCGTATGCTGCCCGGGGTGGAGCTCCCCGTGGAGGCGGATCGGGTCAACTGGCTTGAGATCGACCGTCGTTCGGGCTGAAACCGGCCGGGACTGGTTGCTTCTCCAGTCGCCCCTCAGCCACATCGCGGCACCTCCAGCGAGGCCTCGGAGACCGGTACGGCCAGGGCCCGGGATGGGGCATTCCAAAATTCTGGAATGGAAGGGCGGCAAGGTTCTACCGGCGGTAGAATCGGTGATATGAGCAAGCCGACGAGTATCAAGACCAGCGAGAAAGTGCGCGACAGGCTGCGCATTCTTGCCAAGGAGCGCGGCACCACGATCACGGACCTGCTGGAGGATTTCGCTTCTCGCGAGCTCACGGCGGCTGAGCGGGAGCAGCGTGCGCTGGAGGCGGCCCGGGAGCTCGGTGTCGAGTACACCGAGCAGGTCGAGCAGGCCGGCCAGGACGCGTGGGCGAAGATCCGCGCCCATCAGGGCGGCGCTGCCGCATGAATCTGACGGCTGTCCTGGATCACACCGCTCTGGCGGCCTTATACCGAGCGGATCCCTTCTTCACCGGCCTCTACATCGAGGCCTCGCGCGGCACCGGGCGGGTCATCCTCCCCTCGCTGTCGGTCCTGGCTGCCGAGCGGCTGGTCGAGGGGGCAGGCATGCACGCGGCGTCCCTGCGGTTCGCGGAGAATGTTCCGTTCACCGCGGCCCATGCGGTGGATGCGATGGACTGGAGCAATGTGGACTGGCCGGTGGTTCACCCGGCGGCGATCGCCTGGCACGCGGTGAAGGCGGGCGAGCCGCTCACGGTCCTGTCGCTGGAACCGGAGCTGTACGTGGGCACCGGCATCACTCCACTGAACCCCACCTGAACCCAGACCCTGCGCGGAGACGGGCGTGCAGGTACGTCCCGGACCGTGAGGTTGACGAACATCCAGGTGAGAACCGGCGGCCATCCCCGGGAAGCCCGGCCTGCCCGTAACAGCTCAGGAGCACCACATGGCCCCGTCCGGCAGCGGCGCATTCCTCACCAACATCTCGGACGCGCTCGTCGATCTGGGACCGGCCGGCATCCACCTCACCTCACTGACCCTCACCCCCAGTCACCAGGCCGTCCTCACCCAGACAGATCAGACCGTCCATGGCCGGCTTCCGGACACTGCCGACGTGTTTCCTCTTGCGGAACTACCGCCAGGTGGACGGTTCGCCTCTCACGAGCAGCGCCGCGAGGCCTTCTGGCAGCCGGCCCCGCACGCCCCGGCCTACCTCCACCTCGCTTGGCTGCTCAACGAACTGGGTGAAGAGCTGAACACTCTCCGGGCAGCCGGGCTGATCCTTCTACGGGCAGAGTCTCCCGAGCCCGACAGCGTTGACCTGATCCTCGTACACCATCCCCTTCACACCGCTGCCGAGCCGCCGGCGAACGTCTCCCCAGAGGGAGAAACCCGGTGCCAGGCAAGCTACCAACCCCCCGAAACGGGGCAGGACCAACGTGTAACCGGTACGAGCACCGGGACGACCTACCGTGTCCGTATCCAGCTCCAGCACCGTGGCCACCCTCTCGAATTCCCCGCCATGTACCTGAGAGAACTGTTCGAGGAGAGCAGGCATACACGCTGGATGACGACCAGCACGACACACTCACCCCTGCCGTTGGTCGACCTCCGCAGCGTGTTGTGAGTCTGTCTGAGGCGCCGGTGCCGGAGCTTCGGATTCCTGAAATGGCCTCATCAGCGAGGCAGGGAACACGGTAGTAGAAGCAGCCGCACGGGCTGGTGAAGTGGCGCGCCGGGTCCGAACCGAACGCGCGACCCGAGAAGCCGGCGCGGCCACCGTGCCTCAGCCCGCTGTCCTGCGGATAGCGGCCTGGGCCCGTGCCTCCCCGACAGCATCCTGTACGCCACCAAGCACCCCGTCGGGACATTCGACGCGGCGGCCGACTTCCTGGAGCACATTGCCGGAACCTGGGACCAGTAAGACGACCAGACGCGCCAGCGCGCTTACGTCCTCGCCCGGTCCCTCTAGGAGGAATCTGCTCATGCCCGCATCCACGGCCACCCGGCGCGCGTACCGTGAGGTGACGACCCGCCGGGAGGACCGGATGAGCGCGCAGCCCGACCAGATCGTGGCGTACCAGCACCCTGATCTGTCCGACGTTCTGCTCTGCCGCGAACACGGCGAAGGATGGGCAGGGCTGATTCCACTCACGTCCCACGATCTGCCGTTCGTCGGGTTCTGCAGCTGGGGAACGGAAGACGACACAGCCGTGTGTGGCCGTGCCTTGCCGATGAAGAAGAGGAAGAGCAGCCGATGAGCGCGCAGCCCGACCACGCACCCGTCACGCCGTACGCCCCCGCGCCCGGGGCGCCGGCCGAACTCCTCGCCCAGCTGCGCGCCGACCGGCGCGCCGACACCTGGGTGCCGGCCTTCGAGCGCGAGTGGTCGGCCGCCCTCGAGGAATCGCGGTGCACGTTCTCCCTCGGTGGGCTGTACGAGGTCGTCCAGGACTGGCAGGGCCGCCTCGCCTCCGCCCCGGCCGTCGACGCGTTCGTCGCCTCCGGCTACGACGACAGCGAGTTCATCGACATGGCGGAGCTCCGCGGGCGGCGTCGGTGACCGCACAGCAGCCGTACGCGGTCCGCTTCTCCGCCCCGGCCGCGAAGATCCTCGACACCCTGCCCGAGCACGCCGAAAACACGGTGTGGGACGTCCTGGAGCTGGATCCGGGCTGCCACGACACCCTGGTCGTTTCGTGGCACACGGACGGGCTTCGGGAGCTGTTCAGCTCCCCCTACGAGACCACGGCTGTGCTGTGGCTGGCCCTGCAACAGGCCGGGCTGCGCCGACCCGGGGAGCCACCGGAGATCAAGAGTTTCGAGCTGGGGTTCTTGCTCGCGCCGGTGTTCTTCCTGACACCCGGCGAGTTCGTCGAGGCGGTGGATCGGCTCGACGCTCGCGGTTTCGTCGAGAGGGTCGGTGCAAGGGGAGTTTGAATCAACCCCGTGGTGGTCCGCGTTCTCGAGCGCCGGGAGATGCCCGCTCGTATCCTGATGGAGTGGAACGCGGACAGAGCCAGCTGGCCAGGCGCGCGGTGCCCACGTGCCCCGATACGGTGGATACCCGATCCGGGCTCAGGTCTGCGCGGGCTCGGTCGGCTGATGGTAGGTGGCGGGCTTGTGCAGCCACTTCTGGACCTGCCGGAGACCTTCGCGGAGCTGCTCCTCATCCGCGTCGGCGCGGGACTTCGCTCCCATCACGTCGTTGATCCGGATCTGAACAAGGGCGGGCACCGCGCCCCGTAGCGCGGCACACAGCGGGCCCACCCGTTTGGCGATCTCTGAACGCAGCTCCCTGCCGCTCAGCGCATCGATGTCGTCATTGGACAAGGTACTCACGCCCAGATGCAATGAGTCCGGGTCGGCCAGCCACCGCTCGACTTGGGTGAGACCGACGCCGATCTGTTCCAGGGATGCCTCGTCCCGGCGTCGGACACCCATGGAGCGATTGGCCTCCGGGTGGATCGCGCGCAACGGCTCCTTCTTGCGCCGGGCAAGGTCGGTGATTTCGGCGTTGATCAGTTTCCGGGCCTGGCTTTCGGTGAGGAGCGTCACCGGTTCGCACATCAGGCAGGGCGCGCCGGGTGCGGAGGCGGGCTGCTCGCCGCACTGAGCACAGACGAACCCGGGGCACGCCCCGCACAGCGTGTCCGCGTCCTGCGTGTCGGCGCACGCGTCCTCGGGGAGTTCGGCACGCATTTCCTCTCCGACCGAGCGGCACTGGCCCACGCAGCGTTGCTGCGCGGCCGCCGCTCCCTCTTGGCGGATGAGGGACTTGCGCACGGTTGGCCGCATGGCCGTCCCGGCGACGTGGGGGTGGTGGTCCTGGCCGGGGAAGTACTCCTCGTCTGCGGCCCGGTAGGCGAGCATCAGCTTCGTGTCGCCGCCGCCTGCGACCTTGCGGTGCTCGCGGTCATCGAGGCAGCGGCAGGACAGGCGTTCGGCGTATCCCCAGTACTCGGCGCCGAAAGAGCCGCACTTCGGGCACAGCGTCCACTGGTAGCACGCGTCGCCGCTGGTCAGCATCCCGTGTTGATTGTCGCGCCAGGGGCCGTCGACCTGGCAGGTACTGCCGTAGCCGTCGGGGATCCACCCCAGCGCGAGCATCGTCTCGCCCCGCCACTCCTCACCGACTTCGATCGGAAGGGTGTCCTCGGTGTTGTCAGCCCACCCGTCCCCGCAGTACGCGTGGTCGTTGGCCGCGGCGGCGAATCGTGCCCACCAGGGCGGCGGTTCCTCCAGTTCGGCGTCGAACCAGATGCGCTCGCGGGGGAGCCAGAACGCGGGTGTGCGGGGCGTCCCCGCGCTGTCGTGGAAGGTGGCTGGCTCGTACAGCCAGGGCACTTCGAGGTAGTCGAAGAAGACAGACCAGCGGGCGTGGAGTTCCGTGCGGAACTCTGTCGTGACCACCTCGTACGCCATGGATTTACGCCCCACCCATTCTGTTTCGGTCTGCCGTCACACGATGGGCCCGCCGCGCGGGGGCGACTGGCCGGGGTCACCGGTTCAGCCCAGTGAAGTCGCCCGCCGGAGGGCGTGGCGAGCTACGAGCTGGACGCCGATGCTGACGAGTTCTGCGGCATGCGGAAGTGCGAGGGCGGGCTACTTGGTGTCGACGTACCAGGTCTGGCCGAGCCAGGCCCGGAAGGCGTAGGTGAGGGCCAGGAGGCCGGGCGAGAAGATGCTGGCCCATGCTGCGCCCAAGACGACGGGGTTGAGGTGTACGCCGTGCATGCCGCTGAAGCTCACGGCGCACAGCACAGTCATCACAATGATCGCAGGTGGCAGCACCACGGCCATAAGCGACAGTGGCATTTTGCGGCAGCCGTAGAGGAGGCCGATCAGCAGATGGAAGAGGACGATCACCGGGGGCAGGAGCCAGGAGGTTGGTCCGGGGAAGTCGTCGGAGAAGTAGGCGATGCTGCCGGTCACGAAGGCTACGATCGCCAGATGGGCAAGCCCCACGGAGGTTAGGACGGCCCGTGCGACCGGGCTGGTGATCGTCTGGATCCGGACAGTCTTGAGGCTGCGACTGCGGTTGCGGTGCGGTGCGGGAGCGGGGGGCAGCGGGGCCGGGGCGTCCGGGGCCGCGGCCTGCCCGTCTTCCGGCTCGTCTTCGTCATCAGGGGTGCCCCAGGCCGCTTCGGCTTCTTCCCAGTCGTCGACGTCCTCCTCCAGGTCGTCATCGTCGTGCCGGGCCGAGGCAGGCTCGGGCGGCGAGGGGATCGCATCGACGGAGTTGAAGTAGTCGTCGAGCCCGGTTTCCAGGTGCGTGAGGGAAGCGCTGACGACGCCTGCGGCCCAGGCAGAGGTCTGCGGGTCGGCGTCTGGCTGCTGTGCCTGTTCGGTGATGGCGTCCTGCAGTCCGAGCAGCCACGGGCGGGCGACCTCGGGGTCGAGTTCGGAGGCGACGGTCCTGGCCGCCAGGGACAGAAGCTGCTTCGGTGCCGCGGCCACGGCGCGGGCCGCCCCGGCGGCGAGAGCAGGCTGGTCGGGTGTGGCCCGGGCGATGACGGTGAGGCCCTGATGGCGTTGTTCCGGCGAAAGGTGGGGGTGGGGCAGGAGCTGTTCGATGAACTGCTGGTCGCTGGCTTCTTCGACTTCGGCTACCAGAGCGGCCCCGAGGAGGTCGGGGCCCATCGTGCCCCAGTGGGCTCCGTCGCCGGAGGGGTAGGCGGCGGTGAGGATGTCTTCGTACGCGGCGAGCCGGGCCCCGTCATGCGGTGCCGTGTTGGGGAAGCCGCTGTAGTGCACGTCGAAACCGGTAGCGACGGCGGCCCGGGCGTCGGACCGTCTCCTTGCACCGGTCACGGTCTGGACGGAGACGAGCGTGCGCATCAGTTTCTCGTCGAAGAACAGCCCGCGGGCCTCCACGATCCTGCGCCAGTAGCTCATCTCGTGAGCAATCAGGACGTCCATGGGGTTCTCATGGCGGGCGAAGGAGTCATTCAGCGTGGTGAGAACTTCCGCGAGCGCCGCCATGTGCAGAGAGATGACCTTGCCATCGTCCGGTTTCACGGTGCCCATGAAGGTGCCGTCCGCTTCGGTATCCGGGGCCAAAGGGGAAGTGGCCCATTCGTGGCCGGCGTTTCGCAGGGCACGGATGCGCTCGTTGAAGGCCCGTTTCGCATCGTCGAAAGCGGACTCCGTGCTGGTGTTGCTGAGCGCATCAGCAGGATCGATGGCTACCGGGGTACCGGTACTGATCACGCTCGTGCCCTGCCGAGCGAGGCGAAAGGAGGGCCACCAGTTGTCGTGGCCGCGGGCCAGGAGAAGCACGCGCACCGGTTGGCCTCCGCGGCGTGCGGCGAGGATGTCGAGGACCTGGTCTATCTGCGTGCGACGGGTCTCGGCGTAGTCGACGGCGACCAGCAGCGGGTATTTGCTGGTGGCGAGCATGCCGTAGGGCGGCGGCTGCTGGAGCGGGGTGTCGGCGAGGAAGCCGCCGGTCCATCCCCGTGCCGTGGGATGCTCCGGGCGGGGCTGGGCCAGGCGATGGAGTAACTCGGTCATCAGGCGTGTCTTGCCGACGCCGCCCATGCCGGTGACGGCGGTGATGTCCGTGGAGCGGCTGGTGCGGCACCAGGCGTCGAGCATGTCGAGCTGTCCGGTCATGCCGGACATGGGGACGACAGACGAGCGTGCATGGAGCAGGTAGGAGGAGGAGAGCTGCGGGTCGGGCACGTCTGTGAACAGCACACTCAGGTCGGCAGGCTGTAGCTGCGGCGCCATGCCCGTCACGGAAGTGACTGCGTCGGTGAAGCCGGGCGAGGCGAACAGCCGGGCGGCCGGCATCACGTACAGCAGGCGGCCCTGCCAGTGGTCCGAGGCGAAAGTCGCGACTCCCACGAGCATGTCCTGGCAGAACGCTCCGGCCCCGGACATGCCCCGCCACAGTTCGGCCGAGCCGGTGGAGGCATCGCTCAGTTCGAAGCCGTAGTGCCCGCCCCGGGATCCCGTTTCGGGCTTGATGTGCCCATCGACGGTCTTCAGATCGGGGATGAACGTCTGCGGGTCATTGGGCAGTGCCAGGCGCATGGCCCGGGGGAAGCCGGTCATCGTGCACATCGGCCGCGCGGCCGGGTAATCGCAGGTCAACTCTCCCCAGCGGGCGACAGCAAGGTCCGTGCCCAGCACGGCTCGGTCCGTGGACAGCAGGACGACGTCTAGCGCCGCATCCGCCCAGACGACCTCGGCTTCCGCCGTCCGGCCGACCCTGTCCCGGACGGTGACGGGCTGCATGTCCCCACCTGGGCAGGCCACATGGTGCGCGGTAAGCACGACTCCGGGCGCGACCAGGCAGCCCGAACCGAACATCGGGACACGAGGATTGATGACTTCGACGGTCCGCTGCTCCACCGGTACGCCGTTACATGCCAGCAGGAGGAGCGGGGACCGGGTCCAGGCCTCGTTCGTCACCGATGAGCGTTCGGCGGCCGTTCGGCGCGGACTCGACTTCCAACGTGACGGTCATCCGGTGCGTCGCAGTACGGGCACGCTCCCCGCGGGCGTCGGCCGAGACGACGAACGCCTTGACCCCGCCGCCGGCTGACGCGGCCTGGCGTAGCTCGATCCCCAGGTCGAGAGTGACGTCCTTGACGGTGAAGCGGACCGGAGACCCGTCCCCGTCCTGTTGGGCGGCCACCAGTCCGGTGCGAACCGCCTTGATCGCTTCGGACAGCTCAGTTCCGCCTAACTCCATGTGTCCCCCTGGGTTACTTCTGTGACGGGCCCAGTCTGCCGACCGGTGGCCGGATAGGGAAGGCGTTCCCGCACCGAAGATCGCTCCGGACGGCCCGGCCTGCCTGGATGGGCGGTGCGATGACGCCTTCGCCACGCCAGGCTCCCTTCCATCCGCTTCATTGATCCGGAAGTCGCTCAACGCGGACTGCCCCTTGGCTGCTCGTCGCGACCTGGACCGCCGACCTGACCGACCCGGACGATGTTGTCGCCGTCCCCACCCAGGTCAGGGCAACCATGGAAGGCGAGATCGCCACCGCCCGCGCCGACTACCTGCGCGCCGCGGACCCGACCGACCAGGAGACCGACCCGATGGGCACCGCGTCCGTACTCGCCTACGGCGCCCTCCACACCGTCCAGCAGGCGCTCCCGGAGTAACGCCGCTGCGCCCTGGCGATGCTCGGTCGGACCGAGGAAGCTGACGCCGAGGCCCGGCGGGCGTACACCACCGAGCAGAACCGGCGCTGGTACAAGCACAACCCGACCGGTTCGGACGCCGTCGCCGCCGCCCGGAAGCACACCGCCGAGTACCTGCTCACCGTCCGGGTGGAGCAGCAGACAGTCCGCACCGAGCAGGCCGCCCCGCGCTGTGGGCAGACCGGCTGCCCGAGCTCGCCGCGCGCCCGCTGGACTACCCGGCCGGGGAGGTAACCGCCGAGCACCGAGCCGAGCGGGGGCGACCTCGGGTGCCAGGCCCTGGTCGCCGCCCGGGAAGCGGCGAAGAACAACAGCGGTCGCCGCCCGGACAAGCCCAGGCTCCGTGGTGCGGGGTGAGGGATGGGAGCCGCTCGGACTCGGCACCGCTATCAGCCGCATGATGACCGAGCTCGGAATGATCGCCCCGGCCGCCGGCGGCAGCATCCTCGCCCAGTTCGACGAAGTCCTCGCCGCGGCCGCGCCCGGACTCGCCGGACGCGTCCGGGCCGCAGCGTTCGACGCGGGCACCGGGCGCCTGGACCTCATCCCCGACGCTCCCGCGTATGGAACGTAGCTGCGCTGGAGCTCACTGAAGCTGATCACGGCGGTCAACGCGAAGGTGCCCGACACGCATGTCGCACCCTGCACCTGCTACTACCCACGCCCGGCCTGGGCCGGCCCGCCGGGTGGACCCGGGCATCACGGAAGCGGTGGAGCGGCAGACGGCAATGCGCGAGCTATCGCCCCGCCTCGTGCGCTGAGCCGGTTCCCTTGGCGCCGCTCGCCGAGGCCCGGGCGGGATCTGTGAATCGCTGTCCGAGGAGACCTTCGCCCTGGTGTGATGCTGCCGGGGCCACCTGGGCGACCTCTGCGATACCAGCGACCAATCCCTGAGGCGCCGCGTCGCGAGCCGGCCAGGAGGACCGGCGGCCGGGCTGCCTGCCCCGAGCGCAGAACCATCCGGAAAGGAGAACTGATCATGCCGACGAAGAAGCCGTTCTGCCCGTGGCGTCCGGTGCAGCGCAATGCCACAGGCCGAGGAGGCGGGAGAGGACTGTGTGCCCTGGCTGGTCAGCCTGATGGGTCGCTGGCCCGGCCAGTGTTCGGGCTTCGACCCTCCGGCAGAAGGGGCACGACCGTGACTGATGCTGAGCGGTTGATCGGTGAGGCGGTCGATGCCCTCACCGCCTGGCCTCTGCGGATCCGCGTCGTCGGCCGCCGCACCGCCTGCGCCGCAGGCAAGTACCGCGGAGTCCTCGTCACCCTGTGCGAAACCGCGCCCACCAACTACACCCACGAACCCGACGACAGCCCCATCACCCACCCAGCCTGCAAGCAATGTCCACCAGCGAACAGTGACAGCCGTGGCCTGACCCCGGATGAGGACCTGCGCTGTCCCGGACCCGAGTCCGTGCAGCGGCCGTCGACCACGAAGCGTGCCACGCATCGGCGGCGCGCACAGTCTGTCGGTGGCGGGCGGGGCGGAACGCGTCGGCCGAAAGCCGGCCCGGGCGGCTTCACAGCAGGCTGACCCGGGTCACGATTTCCTGTGGCTGGCGGTCTTCCGCTATGCACTGGAGGGCTTCTCGCACTGCGAGGGCGCCGAGCCGGGCGAAGCCGCGCTCGCAGGAGTCGTCCTCGTGCCAGGCGAGGGCTCGCACGATGACCAGGGCACTCACTGCCCTGGCCCGGTGGGCTTGGGCGCCGTCGGTCTGCTCGCCGCCCAGCTCCTGAATCACGCCCTGGACGAGCGCTTCTTCGAGTTCGGCATTCGGTTCCGGCCGTACCGTACAGGCGAACTCACACGACGGCTCCGCCCCTTCCGGGACCGGTTCGAAGTCCAGCTCCACCCTGCCGAAGGTCGGCGAACAGCCACCGAGCATCTGGCGGGAGTACACCTTCACCCCCCGCACGGAGCGAGCGAGTCCGACGGTCCGTGGGTCAGCCATGACAGACAGCGTACGAGCGCCGCAGTCGCAGTGTGCGGCGAGGCCGCGCTCGGCGACGGCCGGGTGACCGCGTCGACGCCGGGGTGGGCTACCGCTCCAGGGAGCGGACGGAGGCGCGGCGGGAGCGAGCCAGCAGCCGGGCCCTCAGAGAGTTTCGGCGGTCCGCAGGAGATGCTGCGGAAGGTAGGGGGACTCTACGCGGATTATCCAGCCGCGGCGGCGGGCGTGGCAGGCTAGGGCGAGGATGTCGAGGTCGAGGGAAGCATCCGGATCGTCGGCACGGTCGGCGACCTGGTAGTAGTCGCGGTGGGCTTCGAGCGCGTCGGCCAGGGCCAGATTGAAGCTCTCCTCGTCCCCCTCCACGAGCTGTGACAGCAGTACGGCCGGCGGCATGGCGAAGCCCCAGTCCTTGGCCTTCTCGGCTTGTTGCAGCGCCCGCTGCGCGGCCGGTTCGGGATCGGTGCCGTTCAGGTAGGCGTGAAGGGCTTCGCGGTACGCGCTGAAGGCGGAGCCGTCCGGGCCGACGAAGGTGGGGCCGGTGAGGACCAGCGGCGCGAGGTCCTCGCGTGCGCCGATGATGAGGGCGAAGGCGGTGGCCTTCTGCCAGTTGCCTGCTCCGGCCTCCTCGTCCCGCTCGGCTGGGAAACGCAGAGTGCGGCCGTCGACAGTCACCTCGGCGTCGGTGCCCGGTTCCGTGAGGGCGATACGGAAGAGGGCCGCACCGATCTGGGAGGCCAGCCGAAGGTTCACAAACTGGGCGTCGGTTACCCCGGAGTCCTCAGCACGCCACTTGAAGAGACGCTCCTGATCGCCCATGACGCTACCGAGCCGCCAGACGGCGAGAGGTTCTCCGGCGACGGAGGTGAACGCCTCCCGGACCTCCTGCTCGTACATTGCCTCGGTCTCCGGGCTCACCGTCCTTTCGCGGGCGGGCCGCTCCACCACCAGCGGGCCTGCGGCGAGCGCGGCGACCGCGTCCGGGCGCCGGTTGCGGCCGAACCCGCCGACCCGGGGGCCTTGGGTCTCAAAGCCGGTGATCAGTGCGTGCGGGAGGTAGTCGGTGTCGACGGCCGGAGCCCAGCCCAGGGTCCGGTACGCCAGAGCGGCGAGGACGATGGGGACGAGCGGAAGGAGAGTGCGCGGGGAGGTTGCGCGGCTGTGCAGGATGGCGTGCCTGGCCAGGAGATCGGCCAGACCGGCATCGAAATCTTCCCGGTCCTTGGCGATCAGGGCGCGCAGCGTCTGCAGCGCCGTGCTGTCCGGCCGGTCCAAGAGCGGCTCGCCGACCTCCTGGGCGCGGGTTCGGATGCGGCCCAGGGCCGCGTCGATGGCCGCGAGCCTGGCCTGCGCGCTCGGCGGATAATCCTCGTCGTTGCCGGTGTCGTCCAGGACCACGGCCGTCAATCCGGTGGCGAGCTCGCCCGCAGGCGTCCCCTGCGCCTGCTCGGCGAACTTCTGCCGCGCGAAGTGAAAGGCCTCGCCGTGCCACTTCGCCTTGTCCCGGAGCGCCGACAGGCACAGCGCGTCGATCCACTCCCCGGGCGTGACACTCTCCTCGGGGGCATCCTCACCCCGGTCATAACTCATGCCGAAGTTCACGTACCCCAGGAAGACCTGGAAGCTGCAGTGCGGGTGGTAGGCGGCGTAGGCGACGGCACCGGCCGCGGCTTCGGAGGCGTCCTTGAGAGCGGCCTTGGCCTCTGGGATGCCGAGGCTGGGTGTCGCGACGGAAAGGGCACCCATGTACTCGAGGAACTCGTCGGCGATCAACTGCCATTCGTAGGTGGCCATCCGACCACCCCTCGACATGGACCGCACCTGCCCCCCGATGCGGTTCGAGAAGTCCTCGCGCGCTGCCGACACAGCGTCCCCGCCCACCTGGTGGCGCTCTATTCGCACTGACCTGCTCCTTGATCGATCTCTACGACAGCCTAGATGCGGCACCTGACAGCTCATCGGCTCGGTGCGCGTCCCGATCGGGGACCCCCTCCTGCTCGACGCCGCCTTCGGCGCACAAACGCAGCCAGGCCGGCCAGGCGCGGGTTGTTGCGGACGCGGTGCGCGATGTGGTGCAGGGTCCTGCGAGCCGTCACCCGCGGGTTGGGCAGCTCAGCGAGCTCGAGGAGGCACAGAGCCGGGAGGCAAGCCAGCAGCAGAGCCTCTGCCGAGCACCTTGCCTGGCTCCGCAGCCGGGGGTCTCGTCGTGCGGATCGCACGCCCGGGCATCGAGTCCGGTTCCGGTATCCGGTCTGCCGGTACGCGGCTGCGGAGGTACAAAACCCCTGAATGTCAGCTAGGCGGACTCGACCACCGCGTCGAACCCTTACTCCCGGACGTGATCCTCGACCGCAGCCCCCCCCCATCGGTGGGTGTCCGGACGAACCTTCACCCCGGCGATGCGGACATCACCCGCCAGGAACTCGCCGTACTGACGGTGCGCGGCCTTGTAGAGGTCGCTGCAGAGCCTCACCGCGCCGCCGCGACCATCCCAGCGCTGCCTGAGGGCGTCACCGACTGGTAGACCATGGTCAACATAACATCCATGCGCAATCGACGTTAAATCCGAGGGCAATTCACATGCGTTTCATGTAAGCTGAGGAGTGGAGGTGATCCGCGTGTCCAACGATGAAAAGGCACTGTTCAGCGCGGTTGACGCACTGCTCGAACAGGTCGCTCAGGACCCCCTGCCACCGCCTGTGGAACGCAAACGGCTGCGGGAGGCCGCCGGACTGAGCCAGGACCAGATCGCGAAGGCCCTTCAGGCACGCCGTGAGTCGGTCGGAAACTGGGAAGCTGGGCGGAGCGAGCCACGGCCACCGAAGCGCGCCGCCTACGCCCGGCTCCTGGAGGGCCTCGCCGAGCGCTTCCCCGCCCCGGCTCCAGAGCCTCCAACCACTGCAGCACCGGCGGCAGTCACACCCCCAGCCTCGGCATCGGCCGACCCGGCACCCGCTTCGACCGCCGCCCCTGCAGCGCCCTTCGTTCCGGTGGCCGCCAAGTCATCGAGCTCGCGTCGTCCGGCGACGAAAGAGCACACGCCAGCCACAGCCGCCGATGCCCAGTTCGCCAACGGCCCGCTCGGCGTGCTGGACGGCGACGGATCACTGTATTGCGTGGGCGGTCTGGTGCTGGACTGCCCCGCCAAGACCGTCCCGGCCCTGGTCGACTGGACGCTGGCCGAGGCGCATCTGGGCGCGCCTCGGCTACATCCGTCAGGTAAGGATGCCGATCCATTGATCGTGCTGACCGCCGGGGCCACCGAGCGGTTCGGTCTCCCAGAGCGGCTGGAGGACCGTCGCGGGCTGCGGCTGCCGGAGGACCACAAGGTCGTCAAGCAGCTCGCCCGTGCGAAGTGGCAACTGACCAAGCGCGGGCTCGGCCCCTGGGCCCGCATCTACCGTCCCGCCGAAGGCGGACGCCGGCAATGTGTACAACTAGCGGTCCTACCGTGGGATGCGCTCGATTCCCGCTCGTGGGGGACCACCGACCAGCTGGAGCCCGCGGACATCGCCCACGTGCTGGGCACCTATGCCTCCCGTGTCATCACTCCACGAGGTTCCACGGCAGTTTCCGGTCTGGAGGCGATGACCGCGCTGCGGCCACCGACCCGAGCTGTCAAGGACGAGGGGACCGGCAGCTGGGTACCCGGCGCAATGCCAGGCTCGTTGACCGACGCAGTCGACCCGGCGCCAGCGGAAGCACCGGACGAACACCCGGTCGCCGCGGCCCTCTACCCCCGCGCCCGGCAGCGCACCCCGGCAGAGGTCCTGGACGAGGAGGCATACGAATGGATCCGTGACCCACAGCTACTCACCGACGCCGAGTGCGAACGGGCCTTCGCGGTCGGTATCGACGTGAACACCGCATTCCTCGCGGCCGCCAACAGGCTGATCGTCGGCTTGTCCGGCCCGGTGCATGTAAAGGCGCCCACGTTCAACAAGAAGACGCCCGGCTCGTGGCTGGTGGACCTGTCCGCCATCGAGCTCGACCCTCGCCTTCCCAACCCATTCACCCCTCACGGCATCCGGCCTGAGGGACCTGCGTGGTACGCGACACCGACCGTCGCCTACGCCGAGGAGCTCATCGACACCTATCGCCTCCCGGCACAGATCCGGCCGATGGAGGCGTGGGTCCGCACCGAGTCCGGCCCCTACCTGGATCCCTGGTACAAGCGCATCGGCGAGGCATACAAGGCAACGATGGCCGACCTCGGCGTCACCTCAGACCTCACAGAGGCGGAGTTTCTCGCGGCGATGGAAGACCACAAGGCTGCCGACCCGGCCCTGGCCGCGGTGCTGTCCGCCATCAAGTCCACGGTCAAGGGCGGCATCGGCAAGCTCCGCGAGCGGCCCAAAAGCATCAGGCATCAGTTCGGAGAGCGATGGCCGGCACTGGAGCGACCGACCTGGCGCCCCGACATTCGCGCCGCCGTCATCTCCACCGCCCGCATCAACATGCACCGCAAGATCCTCAAGACTGCCCTCTCCGGACAGCAGGGCCCAGCGCCGTCCACACACCTGATGCTCGACCAAGACGCGCTGCTCCCCATCGCCCTGCTGTCGGACTGCGCCGTCTACCTCTCCGACGGCCCCAGCCCGCTCGACTTCCTGCCACACACCACCGACGGCAGGCCGGCACCCGGCAGCTTCCGGCTCGGCGTCTCGCCCGGCATGGTCAAGCACGAAGGCACCCAGGATCTTCTGTGGGCAGTGCAGATGCTCGACGGAAGCCACAATCCCGCCCGGCACATCAAGGGCACCGACGCCGCACTCGACGGGGAGTAGGAAACCTACGTGGGCATCATCAGCGACAGCCTCGAGAAGGCCACAGCCGCCACCACAACCCGACCAATCCCCAAGTCGGCAGGAGCGCGGATGCGGTACCTGGTCAAGCAGCACAAGGGTTCCACCAAAGCCGTCGCGCAACTCCTGGGCATCAGCCAGCGCACCGTGGAGCGCTATATCAAGGCTCAGATCCGGCGGCCCCGCAAGGACCTCGCCGCACGCATAGAGCGCGAGGTACGTCGCCGCTGGCAG
The DNA here is from genome assembly GCF_057709105.1 of Streptomyces sp. bgisy100. Lineage (NCBI taxonomy): Bacteria > Bacillati > Actinomycetota > Actinomycetes > Kitasatosporales > Streptomycetaceae > Streptomyces > Streptomyces sp. bgisy100. The sequence continues at coordinate 17,717 of NZ_JBYITE010000029.1, read as the reverse complement.
CCCAAGGTGCGCGAGAGAGCCCAGCGCCGCGCCGCACAGACCGGCGGGATCACCCTCGAGACCCGAGCACGGTTCGGCTTCACCGCCGCCCCAGGAACGACGGATGACGGACGAATCCGGTTGATCACCCAACATCTCCCGCCCCCCTACGCCGCCCGTCTCTTCGACGCCCAGGCCACAGGCGCTTCGGAGCAACAACTGCAGGACATCGCCGCTGAGGGCCTGCAGGAGATCTACTTTAAGGACAACGCCCGCCGCGCCGACGGCCTCCTGGTCGAGTTCACCGACATCGACTACGTGGAGCTCGACTTCTAACGGGCGACACGTGTGAGGGCATAGAACCGATGATGCGACTGAGCGGTTTACTTAGCCAGTCCGGGGGGATCCCTGAACGGCAGCACGGTGTCGAACCCCCGGCCACCTGGTCGGTTCCCGGCCAGCCACGAGCGGCCGGGAACGGGGGCGACGGGCAGATCGGGAGTGCTCTGGAGAGCCCAGGAGGGGCAGGAGGCTGCTCGGGGCCGGTTGGACGGCCCTCCAGACCGGCGTCGTTGTTGATGCCGAGCGGCAGCCGGGGGCCGGAATGTTCGAGGTGCGGTCGTCGAAACAGCTGGGCCCGGTTGCGCACGACGGCTTGAACATGCCGACGGCTGGCTGCTGCAACGGATCGCTGTTGGACTGCTGCTGTCTGGGGCATCGCGAAGTCACTGAACGCTGAAGCGACCGAAGCGACTGCCGGTCATACCTGCAGAGACAGTCTCTCGTCTCTGCAGGGGGACTTGGAGTGTGGGTAGCTTCAGTCGCTATGGGGAGTGTGGATCGGCGAGCCAATCGCTGTCCCGATGCTCTGGGAGCCGGTGAGGCCGACGATCCTTCAGGCAGCACTGCCAGGCGTCACAAGCGACTCAACACGGGACGGACGCACGGCATCCATCCCGTCGTCGGAGCTGGATGTCAGTCGCTCGCGAGGCCTGGCCAAGTGCGGCTGTTGTGCACAGCGACTCAAAACCAGCGACCGATTGAGGGCCGGCCGCTGCCAGGCGGGCGGCTAAAGGCGCAGGTTAAAGGGATACCACTGGATCCGCAGCGACTGAAGCGACTGACAGTCCGGGTATATGAAACCATTCCTGTGTGCGTGTGCGCGTCATATATAGGAGACCTGAGTCGCTTCAGTCGCTGTTGGGCGGAACTCCACGTCCTGACCTGCGCTTTTTCCTAGCAGCCAGCTAGCTGCATCCGTCGGCGCCGGTCGCTCGCCTGGCTCTCGGTCGCTGTGGTCGATCGCTTCTGGGCACCATTGAACCGACACGGCAGGCAGGTTTTTCCTCCAGGGATGCAACCCTGGAGGAGACGCATTCGCTAGTCTGTGTCCGTTGTTGAGTCGCTTGGGTCGCTGTTAGGGGAAGCACATGCCTGCTGAGCTGCGGGTTTCGCGCAGCGACTCGCAACAGTCAGTTCCCGAGACTTCGGTCGCTGTGTCGTCACTGACTCTGGCGGCTTGGTGTGCTGGCAACGGCTGGCCTGTTCATCCGCTGGCGGCAGGTCGTAAGACCCCTGCCGCGAACTGCCGGTCCTGCCGCTCACGAGGCCACACCCATCACCACTGCGTCTGCTTTAAGGAAGGGCGCTGGTGCCACGGCTTCCACGCCGCCACCCTGGACAGCAGCCGCATCGATCAGTGGTGGGGCAACAACCCGGCTCTGGGTGTGGGCGTGGCCTGCGGCCCGGCCCACCTCGTCATCATTGACATCGACGCGCACCCTCAGCAGCCGCCCGCACGTGACCGGGTGCTTCCCGGGATCTCCATCGGGGACCATGTCGACCTCACGGGCCTGGCGACTGGCTATCACACACTGGCGGTCTTGGCCGCGCTGCGCGGAGCTACAAGCCCTGCGGACGATGAAAGCACCCTGCGCGTACGTACCCCTTCCGGCGGGCTCCACGTCTGGTACCAGGTCACTGACGGGCTCCGCTGGCAGTGCTCCACCGGGTCGGCTAAAGAACGCGCGCTGGCTTGGCAGGTGGACATCCGAGCCCACGGCGGTTACATCATCGCCCCCGGGACCACGACCACGGACGGGACCTACACCCCAGTCGGCCCTGCTCGGAAACCCGTTCCGCTTCCGGCCTGGCTCGCAGCGGAACTCGAACGCACCAACCACTTGCCTGCTCCCACCGTTCCCTCCCCACGCCCCGTCCCTCCGCGTGCCCGCAGGGCAGTCCTCGCCGCGGGTGGCAGCCGGGACCGGGCCACCCGGGCGCTCGCCACCGCCCTCGCTAACGTCGTCGATTGCGCGGCCGTGCCGGAAGGCGCCGCTTTCTCCGAGAAGCTCAACCGAGCCGCCTACACCGCCGGCGGCCTCGTGGCGGCAGGACACCTCCCTTACGAGGCCGCCGAACAAGCGTTGACCCAAGCGGCCGCAGCCGCGCGCCCGGGCCAAGCCCACCGCGCCGCGCAAATCATCCGCAGCGGCCTGAACGCCGGCACACAGCGTCCCCTTACACTCGGGAGCTGCTCGTGACATCGCCCGGCGACAGCTACCTCTTCGACTTCGACCCCCATGCAGTGGCGGCCCAGATCCTTCAGGCCCCCACGCCTCTGCCTGCCCAAGCCAGGGAAGCCAGCCACACGGTCGACCACGCGACGCCGGCTGGCCTGATCCCGGATACCTTGAGCGATCGCGGCAACGCCAAGCTCTTTGTGAAGCTGTACGCCAACGACTACCGGCACGTCCCCGGCCTGGGCTGGTACAGGTGGGACACCACCCGATGGCAGATGGACGAGGACGACACCGTCGTCTGGGCAGCTGGGGACCTCGCGGAAAGCATCGCCTCAACCGATCCGCGCGGCATCCATACCTCCTCAGCCCTGCACAAGCACCGCCGCCGAGCCCTGAGCACCTCCGGCATGAACGCCATGCTCACGCAGGCAAAGTCAGCCCCCGGTATGGTCCTCAACGCGGCCCGGCTCGACGCCGACCCCTACGCCCTGTGCACCCCCGCGGGACTGGTCGACCTGCGCACTGGCTTCCTACGAGTCCCGGACCCGAACAAGGACTTCCACTCCCGGTCCACCTCCACCGGGCCCGAGCAGATGCCCACCCCTCGCTGGAACCGCTTCCTGGCCGACACCTTCGGCGACGACGCCGAAGGCAGGGAGATGATCAACTTCCTGCACGTGCTGCTCGGCTACTCAGTTACCGGAGATGTTGGCGCCCAGGTGATGCCCTTCCTGTTCGGCTCTGGCAAGAACGGGAAATCCGTCCTGCTCGACGTCCTCATGAAGCTTCTGGGCGACTACGCGGACGCAGCTCCGCCCGGTTTCCTCATGGCCCGCCCCTACGAGGGCCACCCCACCGACCTGGCCGAACTCCACGGCCGCAGGGTCTTTGTCTGCTCCGAGGTCAAACCCGGCGATAAGTTCGACGAAGCCAGGGTCAAGCTCCTCACCGGTGGAGACCGCATCAAAGCTCGCCGCATGCGACAGGACTTCTTCAGCTTCGCCCCCACCCACAAGCTCTGGCTGCTGGGGAACCACCGTCCGGAAGTCGGCACCGGGGGCTTCGCCTTCTGGCGTCGTATGCGCCTCATCCCGTTCGAACGCGTAGTCCCCGATGACCGCAAGATCGACAACCTTGCCGACATCCTGGTCACCGAGGAAGGCCCCGGCATCCTGGGCTGGCTCATCGACGGCGCCCGCCGCTACCTCAACGGCGACAAAGATCTCACCGGACCCGAACGCGTCCGCATCGCCACCACCGCCTATGCCGAAACCGAAGATCACACCGGCCGCTTCTTTGATGAATGTTGCTCCCTCAACCCCGACCACAGGGCAGAACAGGCCCGGCTCTACGCCGCCTACAAGACCTGGTGCCAGAATGAGGGAGCACCCGCTATCTCCTCCCGTGCGTTCGCGACACGGGCCCGTGAGCTGATCGGGCTGGCCTCGCCCAAGGAGATGATCCTGTCCAATTCGCGGAAGTACTACCCGGGCATCGGACTGCTCACCGACGAGGAGACCGCATGAGCTCCCTCATCACCGAGGACGAGATCAGCCATGAGACCGAGCTTGTCTGGCTCGAGACCATCACGGACCTCGACTACGTCCGACAGAGCCTGGACCGGCTTCCCACCAGGCGCGGTAAGCCGGCCTATCACCGTGACGGCCGCATGGTCGGGTACGCCCTCCTTGGCCCGGAGGCCAAAGCCTCCAGGTCCTCCGGGACTTTCCGCCGCAGAGTGTTCTGGCTGCTGCCCCACGACCGTGACAGCAAGCCCACTGGCCTCTATGCCACCGGGGCCCCCGCCGAAGCTGTCGATCCGCGCACGCTCTCAGCAGGCAACAAGGGGCGAAAGACAGAGCGTTCTGAGGGCGGACCGCCTTCTTCAGCAATGCAGGAACTAGGCATAACGCTGCCGCTCTGAGAGGACTCTGCCCGACAGCGAAGCGGCAATGAAGGGCAAGCGGTACACAGAGCCCGTGCGGCCAGCGCCCCCGCCTCTCACTCCGTGACCCCTCATCGGGCGGGCTCGGCCCCAAGTCGGCCCCGGGAAGGCCCCCACCCAGTGGCCGCAGGATCCCCCGCATACCGCTTCAACTCGGTCTGATGCTGGTTCAGTGCGGTAATCCCCGCAGAGCTGAGCCACTCCATCCGTACCACCCCGGTTTGCCCAGCATCACCCACTCAGGGGACACCACTACGCCGCCCGTCGGCGTCGACCGCTGCCGACTGGATTCCGCAGCAGCGCCTCGCACGCTGTGCGCATGGCCGGTTGCGGTCCGGTCCCTCGTCAGCCTCGTTTCCAGTCCTGGCCTCGAACCGCGAAGTCTCCCGTCGTTGGAAGCACAACCGTCACCGTTGCCCTGGGCTCGTCGGGCCGAGCCTGGCCCTGTGAATTGGCGCCGAGCTTCCCTCGCGGCAGGTCCAGACTGCTTCCTAGATCAGTAGCTCGTCAGGCGACGGGGCTCCCTGAGCGAGGTAGACGTCAGGAAGTGGTGATCGTATTCCGAGCGTCGGGCTGCGACTCAGCCTGGGTCAACCATGTCTGCGATCTCGTCCAGGAGGGGCGGCCAGTTGGGTGTCCACCCCTTAGCCCCCGGCGTGATCACTTTTCGTTGACGATCACGTCTTCACGCCTCCCGAACCAGGCAGGCCGCCATCACATCGTGAGAGTGTGAAAGGCGCTTGGCGCGTGTGATGAGGCATTGGTTTGGGAGGGGCGACAGCAGGTGACCGCAGGTAAGACGACGAAGCCGGTAGAGCCCGCCTGGGCGCATCGCATACTGATCGGCGTGGTCGTCGCCGGTGCGATCGTGATCGCGGCCATCGGCTTCGCCGGTTCGTACTCGGCGGTGCGCGAGCTCGCCGCGAAGAAGGGCTTCGGCGGTTTCTCCGGGTTATTCCCTATCGGCATCGACGCGGGCATCGTCGTCCTGCTGGCCCTGGACCTGCTGCTGACCTGGATCCGCATCCCGTTCCCCCTGCTGCGGCAGACGGCCTGGCTGCTGACCGCCGCGACCATCGCGTTCAACGGCGCGGCCGCCTGGCCGGATCCGCTCGGGGTCGGCATGCACGCGGTGATCCCCGTCCTCTTCGTCGTCGCCGTCGAAGCGGCCCGCCACGCGGTGGGCCGGATCGCCGACATCACCGCCGACCGGCACATGGAGTCGGTCCGCGTCGCCCGCTGGCTGCTGGCCTTCCCCTCCACCTTCCGGCTCTGGCGGCGGATGAAGCTGTGGGAGCTGCGGAGCTACGACGAGGTCATCCAGCTCGAACAGGACCGGCTGGTCTACCAGGCCCGGCTCCGCGCCCGCTACGGCCGCTCCTGGCGCCGCAGGGCACCCGTCGAGTCCCTGATGCCGCTCCGGCTCGCGCGCTACGGCGTACCGCTCTCGCGTACCGGCGCGGCGGGGCTGGCAGCCGCCGGCATCGACCCGGCAGTCCTGCCGGCCGGGCCCGGCGCGCCCGACGATAGGTCCCACGCGGCGCAGGCTGTGGTGGAGAGCGAGACAGTCGCTCCTAGGACCGCCAATGCGGGGACGGACCCGCAGTCACTGGAGAGCGAGCTGGCGACCCCGGCGCAGGAGTTTCCCGTGACCGCCGAAACCCGTCCGGACAGCCCCCTTGCCGATGCTCTGCCGGCCGCATCAGTCGTCTCGACTGATGGGCGAGCGCCCGGACCGGCCGTCGCTGAGCCGCTCCCGGTCTACGTGCCTTTGCCGCAGTCCATTGCCGCCCAGTCGGCTCCCGCGGTGGCTGAGCAGCACCGGCGTGAGCCTGTACCGGCGTCTTCGGCGGACAGTGTCTGCCGGGCCGGGGACGGAGTGCCGCAGCAGACCGCTCCTGCGGACGTTGCGGCAACGGCGAAGACTAGCCTCGGTGAACCCGCAGTCTGGAACGCCTCGCACACCAATACAGGGCAGGCGACAGCTCGGCTGCCCGAGCAGCAGTCGGATGATCCTGAACTGGATCCAGTTCAGCAACAGATAGTGACGGTGGCGGAGTGGCTTGCCGAGGCTGAGGATGCCGGGCAGAGGCTCTCCGGAGCGGAAGTGGCCCGCCGTTTTGGGCTATCGCCCAAAACCGGGCAGCGTCGAGTGAACGCCGCGGCCGAGTACCTGGAAGAGCAGCGCCGACAGGAAGGCCGTATCCGTCTCCGGTCGGTTAGAAGCTGACCGATCTTGTGCAGGAGTGACCGATGGGGGTGTCCGGTCGTTGGCCACCGTCATCGGTCACGCTCGTTGGCTGTGACCGTATCTGGTGATCGGCGAGCCAATGACCGATCTCGGCGACCGGTGCCTCTGTGACCGATCGCCCCGGCTATGACCGATGCCCGATCCGGTGCCTCGTCAGTCAGTGGGCGTGATTGATGCGCCGCTCATCGGTACCCCATCTTTGGGACCGATCATCCCCGTCCGTGCGCGCCTGCTGCTTCCAGCAGGGAGCAGGGTCGTCCACCGTTCAGAGGGCTTGCCGAGGGTTGCACCGGCCGGTCACGAGGCTTGCCAGCCAGTCTGCAGGCTTGCCTCACCAGAGGCCGGGGGCTTGCCGGGCACATGGGCAAGCCCCCCACCTGGCATTTTAGGGAGCTGGGCAAGCCTTCGGGCAAGCCAGTGTGAGGAGAGTTCACGGCACGAGATCCGAAAGGAGCGTGCCGTGCTCGACGTACAGCAACCCGCCCCCACCCCCAGCGGGATCTTTCACCGTCTGGACGCGGACTGGGCGGCCCTGTGCGCCGAGCCAGCCGTGCAAGCCACCGTGACCGACTGGTTGGTGGCCGATGGCCTCGCCGAGGATGTTGCAGCAGCGACCGATTCCTGGGTGCGACCGCTTGGCCCGGCCCAGCTGCTCGCCGCACTCCGCCGCCGCGACAGCCACCTGACCAACGAGCTGACCGATGCCATCCTGCGCGCCCTGCTGCGCCGTGCGGCCGACGATGGCGGATCGGCCACGCTCGCTGCCCGCATCATCGTGCAGGCCATGATCCCGGCCGCAGTCCGCATGACCCGCGGGCAAGTCCGCCCCTTCGGTGGCCGACATTTCGACGACATCGCCTCCATGACGGTGACCGCGCTCTACGAAGTCGCGTGCTCCGGACGGATCCATACCCGTCCCGGCCGACCCGCCGCCAACCTGGCCCTGGACACGCTGCGTCACCTTTGCCGCGAAGTCGCTGCCGACCGGGAGGACCGTGGCGAAGACCTCACCGCCGCCATGAGCCTGGCCGAAAGGGGGCCCGGTCCGGCCGAGATGGCTGAAGGCCGAGCCATCGGTAGGGCAGCGACCGCCGCCGGACTTAAGCCCCCCAATGGCACAAGCGAAAGGGAAGCCAGCCGTGCCCGTTTGGAACTCCTCGAGCTCGTCCTGAACGCCATGGACAGCGGCACTCTTTCGCCAACCGACGGCCGCGCCATCGCCTGGCACTACACCACCGCCCCGGTCACGGACGCAGTCGCTGCCGCTCGCCTCGGCACGACACCGGGTGCGTGGCAGCGCCGCCGCTCCCGGGCCGTAGCCCGTCTTTCCGCCTCACTCCTGAGCCCCGCGGCGTAAGCCGGACCTCTGCCCCGCCGCCCCTCATTCGCACCCACCCAAGGAGAACCGCATGCCCCAGACCGCCAAGGCACCCCTCGATGCCGACGAAGAGCGCGTCACCCGCGCCCAGCGTCTGCTCATCCACCTCGGTGCCGCCCTCGTCTCACAGCCCTTCGACACCGACACCTACAACCGGCTGCGCGCATTCCTCGCCGATGACGCCGACGACGTCCTCGCCTCCCTGGAAGCCCTGCGGCAGCGCCCGGAGACCGAGCTGCGCCAGCGCATCACCGAGCTAGCCGGCCACACCCTGCTGCCCTTCGGAGGCTCGGCATGAAGTTCAACCGCCGTCGGACCAAGGGAGCAACCGAAGCCGAAGCACAGAACCTCGACATCGACGAGGGGCCCCCTTATGTGGCTGGCTGGTCTACCGGTGCGCAGGCAAACACGGCCGCCGCCATCCGTTGGACGGCCTGGGGCCTGCTAGTCCTCGGCCCACTGCTCGGCGCACTCGCGTATGTGTCCGTGCCGGAACAGACCGGGCCTTCACAGGGAAAGCCGGCGCCCACCGCCCCGGCCGCCACCGGCGCCCAGGGCGCGGCCGGCTTCGCCCAGCTCTTCGTCGCCGCCTTCATCTCAGCAGGGGAGGACGACCAGGACGAGCTCGCCGACTACTACCCGGACGCCGCAAGCCTGCCCTTGGAGGGAGATTCGGACCGGCAACGCGGCGACCAGCTCACCGTCGTACGGCTGCGGCAGACCGACCCCGGTATCTGGTCAGTGACGGTCGCCGCCCGCATCACCAACACGAAGCCAGCCGACAACCAGCGCCGCAAAGACGAGAGCAAGGCCCCGACGCAGCCTCAGGCCGTGCGTTACTTCCAGGTCCCCGTCGCCACCGCGCCCACGGCCGACCGGGGAAGCGGCTACACAGCGCTGGCCATGCCGGCCGAAGTCGCCGCTCCCGTAAGGATCAAGGCTCCTCGACTCGCCTACGGGCCGATGCGGCCGGCCCTTCCGGCAGATCCGCGTACTCAAGCGGCCACGGAGTTCTTGTCCGCCTACCTCACCGGTGCTGGCGAACTCGACCGCTACCTTGCCCCCGGCACGAAGCTCAACGCCATCGCTCCCGCGCCCTACACCGGCATTGCCGTCGACAGTCTCGCCATCGAGGGCGAGAAGGGCGCCGAGCCGGTGACCACCGTGCCCGGCGACGGCACCACCCTCCGGCTCCTGGTCGCGCTGCGCGCCACCAATCAAGACGAGATCCGGGTGCCGCTCACCTACGCACTGACCCTCAAGGCTCGCGCAGGCCGATGGGAGATCGCCAGCCTCGACGGCGCCCCCGCCGCATCCACCGCGCATCTGAAGGCCGGCCGCACGAAGACCTCGCCTGCACCCAGCACGGTGCGCACGCCCAGCCCCGCTCAAACGCCCCCGTCCTGACAAGGAGAAGACTCATGTACGACACCGCCTTCCTCGCTGCCGGCTGGATCCAGACCGGTACCGGCCTCGGCAACGACCTCAAGGACCTGATCTTCAACGTCGCCATCCCCGTTCTGTGCGGGGCATTCGTCGTCATCGTCGGAGTCAAGACCAAGTCGCCCGGCCCGACGATCATGGCCGTCATCTTCGCGGCCATCGTCTGGGGCGGCTCAGCCAACATGGACACCCTCAAGGACAAGACAACGGAGGACATCAACCAGTACGACGGCGGCGGCGCCGGGACGGGTGACCAGTGACCACCACCCTGGTCGACGCGTCAGAGACCGACGGCGAGCTGATCGGCCGCTGCTATACCAAGGCCCGGCGTGCCCCGCTGGTCCACGGCGTCATCCGTGACGTCAACGGCGGCCGCGGGATCCGACTGCCGGGCGGCCCCTACACGCTCACGCAGCTCGCGGCCATCGTCAGCACCTTCGTGGTCCTGATCCTGACCCGGGCCATCTGGGGCGGGCACGGTCTAGTCGATGTCGTGGTGCTGCTCGGCCTGCCGTTCGCGGCCGCGTTCCTACTACGGCACCTGCACATCGACGGCCGTAACCCAATCGCCGCTCTGATCAGTGTCGCCGTGATGATGACCAGCCCGCGGTGGGGGAGGGTCCACGGCCAGCCTTTCCGCCCCGCCCGGCCGATGAGCGGCGACACCCTGATCACCCTTGCCGCCAACCGAGCTCCGGCTCCGGGCAGCACCACTCTCACAGAGGAACGGCCAGCGCCCGCCACCTCTATAACCCGCCCCGTGGGGCCGGCCCGGGCTGCTGCCCGGCCGGCCCCGGCCGCACCCGCACCCGATGCGACTGAGAGCGCCCCTGTGGCGTCCGGCGCCCAGGCCCTGCTCGCCCGCCGCGCCGCACCCACACGAACCGACCCGGAGAAGTGAGATGCGCCTGCCGATCCGCCACGTTGCCAACAACCTCGTCTTCACCACCCACGGCACCACCTGGGCAATCTGGCGCGTGGCCGCCGCCAACTACTCTCACGCACCGGCCACAGCGAAGAAGCGCCGCCTCAAAGCCCTCGAATCCCTCTTTAAGAGCCTCACCGGCGAGCCGATGCTGATGTCGCTGTGCCCCCAGGTCGACCCGATCGCCGTGGTCCGCGCCATGGTCGCGGATGTTGATCTGAAAAAGTCACCGCGCTACGAGCGGCTCGGTCACGCCGTACTGGACCAGCTTGAGAACATGGAACTCACCGGCCGCACCGACTGGCTGGCGATCCCCCTGCCCGCCCTGTCCCGTAAGGACGCTGCGGGGGCAGCCTTCTCCGCAGCCAAGGCCGAAGTCGCCCTGCAACTGGGACTGATGCCCTCCCCTGTCACCACGAACGAGATCGAGCGACGCACCGAGCAGGCCAGGCGGATGCACGCCCAGTGGCCCACGGGCGTATCGATGCGGCCGGCCACCGAAGCCGAGATCCTTTGGATCTACGGTCACAGTGCGCGCCGCGGTCTGGCAGAGCCCTTTCTGCCCGACGGCACCGAAGCCAAGGTACGCGGCCGCGGCCGCACCGTCGCGGCCCTCGGCAATGTGCTGATCGCCGAAGGCGGCGCCGACTTCCACGACCGAAATGCTGCGCCCGGCAACCCTTTCGAGCGGCGTTTCGTTCAGGTCTCCTCAGAGTGGGGCGACTCCTACCAGGCACTGCTCGCGCTCTCCGAGATGCCGGAGGCCTTCGCCCTGCCCGGTGCGGCATACCTCCAGCAGCTGGATGACCTGGCCTATCCGGTCGACTGGACCGCTCGGCTGGTCATCACGCCGGGCGCCAAGGCCGAAGCCAAGACGCGCAAGCGCGCCCGTCACCTCAAGGCGCAGGCCGCTGAGTACCAGGGTGACCCGGCTGGTCCCCCGGCCGCGCTCGCGAAGAACGAAGCCGACAACGACGAGTTCCGCGACCGGCTGACCACCTCGGCACGCGAGGTCGAAATCCGCGCCATGGTCACCCTCGCGGTGTGGGGTACCACCACGGACGAGGCTCAGGACCGCGCAGTCGCCCTCGCCAGTGATTTCGGCGCCACCGACTACACGTTCGCCCGCCCGGTGGGCGAGCAGACCAACCTGTGGCACGCCATGCAGCCAGGCTGCCGCACCCCCCGGGTCATGACCGGGTACGCCCAGTACCTGCTCGCCGGTGACTTTGCGATGGCCATGCCCTGGTGCGGCTCCCAGCTCGGCGACGAAAGGGGCGGATTGTTCGGTCTCCAGCTCGCCTCCGGGGGCGCCCGCCCCGTCATGGTCGACCCGGCCCGCGGCCCCCGAGAGAATGCTTCCGCATCGATGGCATTCATCGGTGAACTCGGAGCCGGCAAGTCCGTAGGCCTGAAGTCGGCCGTCTATAACGTCCTCGCTCGCGGCCATCAGCCCGGCAAGCCCCACAGCCGTGGACGTGCCGTCATCGTCGACCGCACCAAAGAAGAAGAGTGGGCCCGGTTCGCCAAGGCATGCCCTGGCACCACCCAGGTCATCCGGATCGACCAGAGCGCTGAAGTCTCGCTCGACCCGCTGCGCCTGTTCGTGAAGGACAGCCCAAAGGTTGCGGCCCGCTTCTGCGAGAGCTTCCTGACCCTGCTGCTGGGTGTGAAGCCGATGGACCTGGAAGGCGTCGCCCTCTCCGAAGCCGTGCAGGCGGTCCTGGAGAGCCCCAAGCCGTCCATGCGAGCCCTGATAGAGGAGCTCATCCGACGAGGGGACGAGGACACCCCTGCCCGCAACCTGGCTCGCAAGCTCAAGGCAGTGGCGCGCAAGGACCTCGCCGCCGTGGTCTTCGACGACCAGCTGCCGGTCGTGGACACCGCACGGGCCGACTCCGTCGTCTTCCTCGTCAACTCCCTGGCCCTGCCGAAGAAGTCCGAGCTCGCCTCCGACCACCGCATCGAGCGCCTAGAGTTCGAAAAGGTTCTAGGCCGCGCGCTCATGTACCTGATCGCCGCCGTGGCGCGCGAGACCGTCATGCGGCACAAGGAGGAGTTCGGCGTCGCCGTCTTCGACGAGTGCTGGTGGCTCACCAGCTCCGACGAGGGCCTTGAGCTGCTGCTGGAGCTCATGCGTGACGGCCGCAAGCACAATGCCGCCGCCTACGTGGGATCGCACGACCCGGACGACGTCGGGCCGGCCGACAGCGAGAAGGGCGCCATCATCCGCGGCCTGATCCCGCACCGCCTGCTCTTCCGCCAAACCACCCGCGCACTCGCCTCCCGGGGACTGGAATTCCTCGGCGTCGACGCCACCGACACCGATCTGCTCGACCTGGTCACCACTGGCTTGTCCCCCCTGGACCTCCCGGAAGAGGAGAAGCTGGCCCGCGCAGGCGAGTGCCTCTACCGGGACCTGGCAGGACGCATCGGCCTGATGAAGGTGCTGATCCCCATGGACGAGGCGATCCACCGCGTCATCCACACCACCCCCAGCGACTACCGGACTGTGGCATGACCTCCCCGACAAACGGGTGGCCACGGCTGCGGATGCTCGGCACAGCACGCCTGCGCCTGGCACTGGTCATCGCCGCACTCGCCGCGACAACCCTCACTCTTCTCACCTCGCTGCCCGCCTACGCCGAGCCCACACCGAAGCCTGATCCGACCTCGTCGCCCACCGCATCGCCGAGTGCGCCGCCAGCCGGTCCGGCACCGGACAGACAGCGCACCCCGACGCCCGAGGAACTCGAGGCGATCGAGGATGTCATGCGCGAGCAGAGCGAGCACGTGTCCAAAGCAGCACAGAAGGAAATGCTCAGGCAGCACAAGGAGCGGCTGCGCAAGCTCCTGCCCGATGAGGGCGGCGTCCTGGGCGTCTTCAACGTCACCGACAAGAACGGGTTGCCGATCAGCGCGTACACCGTGGGATCGGACACCGGGGGCACGCTCGACTGGGACCTGGGCGTCCAGAACCTGATCACCGAGCTGAACTTCATGATCACCAAATGGCTGATCGCATTCGCGTGCTGGCTGATCGCCTGGTCGCTGTCTTTCGGACTCGCCAAACTCCTGCTGACGCCGGTCTTGTCAGTCGCCAACTCACTCCACGCCAGAGTGATCATGGAGATGGGCCTCCCGAGCCTTTTCCTGGCTGTGTGTGCACTCATCTGCACTGCCCGGATCTTCTTCGGCGACCGGGCCAAGGGCTGGGGCGACGCAGCCGTCTCGCTGGTGCTCGCCGCACTGACCACCACACTGCTCGCCTCGACCCCGCAGACGCTGATGGGGGAGCAGGACGGTGCCCTCTCGATGGCTCGAGGCCTCTCCCTGGAAGTCGCGGACGTCATCCTGGACGCCAACCCCGCAGACCCGACCAGCGACAAGCCCACGGACGACAAGGCGAGCAGCAGTGCTCTGGCCCGGCCCCTGACCGATGCGCTGACCGATGCCTTTGTCGTGAAGCCGGCCATGCTGCTCCAGTACGGCCGGGTCTTCGAGGGGAAGTGCGCAGCCGACTACTCCGACACCAAGATCTCCCAGCTCGCCTTCGACCGCCAAGTCACCAGCCGCATGAACAAGCTCAAGAAGATCAGCGGCCTGGCGGACTACATCGACCCCACCGGCGGAATCTCCTCCTACTCCAACGCCTCCATCGACATGGCCACTCGCTGGGCCGTCGAGCACTTCGGCGGTGCCCCCATGGAAGCCTTTGAGAAACGGTGCGTCCCGGGCGACGTGGACGCAGCCAAGCAGGCGTCCCTCGACAAGGTAGGCGGCAGCATCTTCCTGCTCCTGGCCGCCGCCATCGTCACCGTGATGATCACAGGCCTCGCCGGCGGCTTCCTGGTCGCCCAGTGCCGCATCGCCTGGGACGCGATTCGAGGCGAGCCTGCACTCGTCGTGGGCACCATCCCCGGCTTTGGACGGGCGTACCTGTGGGACTGGGCTGCCTCTGTCCTGCGCTCACTCGCACAGATGCTCACCAGCGTGATCGCGCTGGCCATCTTCATCGTCGTCGTCCAGGCAATACTCGACCCTGTTCAGCAGGACTGGGGACGCGAACTCACCCTGCGGTTCCTGTGCATAGACCTCGTGTGCATCGCCGCGGTAATGAAGCGCAAGATGCTCTCCGCCCGGGCCAAGCAGCTCGGCTCCAGCTGGCGCGCGAAGATGTCGAGCAACCGCATCGGCGGCACACACGGCAGCGCCTTCACCGCTCCGGCCTCCGAGCCGGTCACCAAGCGTCCACGAATCGCCCGCGCCACCGCCCGCGGCCTGGTGCGCAGCGGAATGATCGGTGTCTCCCTCGCTCAAGGAAACCCGCTCGCCGCCATCGGGTACGCGATGCCTGCAACCGTTGGAGCCACAGCTCTGATGTCGCGCATCAACCACGGAGGGCGGAACGGATACCCACGGCCCGCAGCCCGCCAATCGCGCCCCTCACTTCCGCCTCCGAGCGCACAGCCCGGCACCCCGGAGCAAGAGCACCCCCCTGCCCAGCCCGAGCAGGCCACACCATCCTCGTCGGATGAAGCTGGGCCGACGATTCCTCCTCGCCCGACGCACCCCCCGCAGCCTTCAAGTCCGGCTCCGCCTCCTCGCCCGAATTACCGCCCAGGTGCACGGCCTGCACGCCGCACCAGTGCTCCGTCCCCTGTGCACGGAGCACCAGGAGCCCGGGCCGTCGCCGGCCAGCGCGCGACTCAGCGGCACAGCCTACGGACGCCGTCACCGGCGCAGCCCGCGGCCTCCGCGCGTCAGCAGCAGCTGCGGCAGCGCCTGGCACGGGGCGGCCCCCGGCGCACTCAGCGACGGGACAGCTCATGAACAAGAAGGTAAAGGCGTGGCTGATCGGCGGCCCCAGCCTGATGGTGCTCGGAATCATCCTCGTGTCAGCCATCGCCGCGCACGTCGGTGGCGTGGCGGAGCTTGAAGCCGAGGCTGCTGCCCGGTCCCGGGCCCGGTGCACAACCGGATCGGGTCCGGGAGCGGATGTGGATGCAGCCCAAGTCGCCCAAGGTGTCGAAGCCGTCCTCGCCGACAGCACAACTGATATCAAAGTCACCGGACTGCCAGTGCCCAAGGAACAGATCCCCAACGCGAAGGCAATCGTGGCCACCGGCGTACAGATGAAGATCCCAGCCCGAGGCCAGGTCATCGCGCTCGCCACAGCACTGCAGGAGTCCGGGCTACGCAACATCGCCCACGGCGACCGGGACTCCCTCGGCCTCTTCCAGCAGCGCCCCAGCCAGGGCTGGGGCACCCGCACACAGATCCTCGATCCGATCTACGCCAGCACCAAGTTCTACAAAGGGCTCAAGTCCGTGAAGGGGTGGGAACGCATGCCTCTCACAGTCGCCGCCCAGCGCGTGCAGAAATCAGGAGAGCCCGACGCGTACGCCAAGCACGAATCGATGGCCGCCGAGCTGCAGCGCGCAATCGCCCCGACCCTTGGCGCCGCAGCCGCCAGCCCGGGCCTTGCCGGAACCGGTACAGGCCCCTGTGTAACGCAAGAGGCAGCCGACTACGGCACCATCCGGGCAGGCACTCTTCCGGACGGATACACAATCCCTGCCAACGCCCCCCAGCCTGCCCGCAACGCCATCCGCTGGGCACTCGGACAGCTGGGAACCCCCTATCAATGGGGCGGAACATGCACCAACCCGCGTGGGAGTAACCCGCGCGACCGGTGTGACTGCTCCTCACTGATGCAGCGCGCTTACGGAGTGTCCGGCATCAAGATCTCGCGCACCACGTACACCCAGATTCATGACGGCCGCCCGGCTCCGGCCAATGCTCTTAGGCCCGGAGATCTGGTATTCACCGAAGGCGCGGCAACCCGGCCCGAGCACGTGGCCATGTTCATCGGCGACGGCCTGGTCGTGCACGCGCCGCGCCCCGGCCGCGTCGTGGAAGTGGCCAAGCTGTCCACACACGGCAGCATCCTCGTGGCACGGCGAATCGCTTCTTGACCAGCGACCGTAGGATGCCATCGGAGATGCTGTTGACCCAGCGTTCTGCCAATTGTCGTCCAGAGTATCGTACCCACGGTCCTGACTGTCCTGTTGCATTCTCACGCGGCCCATCCGTTCTGGCCTAGTCCCACCGACCCCCCGGTAAGAGGAGGCGAGCCGGCCCCTCCGTCCGCCCATCCAGGCGGGCTCGACAGCCGACTCCAGTCGTCAGCCCCCGTGCTTGACCGGTCCAGCTCGCAGATTCACCGCGATGCCTAACGCGGGCAGGTGGGCTGGCCGAATTCGATCCCAGCCTCCCGCCGTGCGGAACTACGACAGATCAGCCCCCACCAGGCGGTTCTGAATCTGGAACCCGCTGGGCCAATGGAGGATCTTTGCGTAACGTAGGGGAGCAGACTGGCCACTTGGGGTGGTTGAAACATCGACGTTGTCATCGCTGTCCGCAACACGCTGCAGCTCTACTGGCGCCGTCGAAGAGGTAACGGGGAGGCGTAGTGGCACATTCAGCACAGCCGGGACGAGTACAGCTTCGCAGCCGGAACCGAACTCTGGCAGCCTTGCTGGTTCCGGTCCTCGGCACGCTCGTGGCCACGTCCGCGTGCAGTTCTGACACCAGCGATTCACAAGTCGGGTCCAGCAAGAGCCCTTCTCCGACGCGATCGGTAGACCCCGATGGTGCCGAGAAGGCGGCGGTGCTGAAGTCGTACCGCTTGATGTGGGAGGCGCGGAACCGGACATATGCCACAGCCAAACTCGCGCCTGAACTGAAGACGTACGCGGGGAACAAGGCTCTGGCCAACATTAAGGTGACGATGCTCTACCACCAGGACCAAGGCACGGTGATGAAGGGCAAGCCGGTGAACTCGCCGAAGGTAACTGCCATCGATGCCAAGAAGGCGACGCTGAAGGACTGCGTGGACACCAGCAACTACACCGAGGTGAAGGCCAAAACGGGCAAAGCCGTATCGAACGGCGACGGGCCTCGCCGACATGTGTACAACTCGAGCGCCATCAAGTCAGGTGGCAAGTGGGTCATCTGGACGACAGCGATAGACCGGGGCCGGACATGCTGACAGCGTGCCGGACGACCACGGCAGTCGCTTCGCTCGCGTTGCTGCTCATCGGAGTGCCGATGGGGTCCGCGGCCGCCGATGAACCTGGCGGTGGAGTGGCGTGCCCACCGGACAAGCTCGACTGCGATGTTACAGCGGAGGACCCGGGCAAGCCTGCCCCCGGCCAGCCAGGAAAGCCCCGCAGAAGCGGCGGCGGTGGAGGAGGCAGTGCGAAGTGCGT